>DAIDIF010000162.1 GCA_027451805.1 Acidobacteriota bacterium | reverse complement strand
CCCGCCGTTCACCCAGGGGAACTGATCCAACTCGGGGTCGATGCCCCTCTGACGATGCGTTCCCTCCGTGTTCAGGACATCGAAGAGCTCGATGAATCGCGCACCCAAATGGCCGTCGCGAGGTGTCGACGTCACCAACTCCGCGAAAATATCCCGCGGCTCGAAAATCCCAGTATCGTCCGCGAATAGACAGAACACCAGCCGCACAAGGAAGCGCTCAAGATCGTGCCCCCTATATCCCGACGCCTCAAGCGCGTCATGCAGCTCTCCCATGAGTTCGGCCGCACTGATGCTGACCGGCTCCTGATCCGCGTAGGCCCGAGGCTTGCGGCCCAGGATGAATGAAAAGGCCTCAACCTTGTCCTGGAGGCCCGCCAGCAGGAACCGGATTGGCTCCTCCTTCTTCTCAAGGTCGAGCAACTCGAAGCTCCGGAAGTCGCTTACCAAGACGTACTGCGGCAACTCGCTCTCGCTAAGGCCCGGGAAGTAGTCGAACACCTGCTGCTTGGCCTTAATCAGATTTCCGCCGGCGCTCTTCTGTTCGACAATCAGAACGCCTGGCCAAAAAAGATCGATATAGCCCCGCCTGTCGCCCAACCGCTTGACCGGCTCCTCAAACGTAGCCACGCGCCGCCGTGAGACGCCGAAGATGTCAAAGAAGGCGTTGTAGAAACTCTGAGCCTCGCCGCGTTCATACCGGGCGCCGGCCCAATCGCGTGCGAACGCCGCGGCCCGCACCCGAATCTCCGGCCACGAAAGTCGGCCTTTCCCAGTCGCGTCCTTTCTCATGGGCGGAAGCCGATCGCCGTATGACTGTCCAAAACGGCGGTCGGGGGATGCGCCCGCATGGCGGCGTCGATATGCGCCGGCGCGATCAGCACCTCCCGCCCTGCCCTCTTCGACTCCGACAGCGCCAGGCGCGCCGCCTGCTCGCAGAGGTAGGTTATGTCCGCCGCCGTGTAGCCCTCGCTTCTCGCCGCCATCCGCCCCAGGTCAATGCCGCCCGCTGGCCGTCCCGCGAGATGATGGCGAAACAGCGCGAACCGGGCCGCGAAGTCCGGCGGCCCGACAAAATATCGCTGCTCCAGCCGCCCCGCCCGAACCAGTGCGGGATCCAACTTGCCCGGGAAGTTTGTCGCGCCGACCACGAGAATGCCCTTGGCCGCGCAGCCGTCCAACTGCGCCAACAGCGTATTGACCTCTTCCGCGTATCCATCGTGAGAGGCGGCATCACGGCGGGCGCCGAGGGCGTCAATCTCATCGAAAAAGAGAACCACGGGGGCCTGCTGCTCCGCCTCCTCGAACGCTTTCGCAATCTTCTCCTGCGCCCCATGGATGTAAATGCTGCCGAGGTCCCCCGGCTTGAACTCCGTAAAGCTCCACCCAAGCCTTTCCGCGATCTTTCGCGCGATGAACGTCTTCCCGCACCCCGGCCGTCCGTAGAGCAAAATCCCGTTCGGAGGGAGAACCCGATAGCGCCTCGCATCCTCTGGGTACCGCAACGGCGTGATCAGGTCACGCTCCAGCACGGCGCGCAAATCGAACATGCCCGCCATCCCCGGCCACTGGCTCTCGGCCGCAACGGTCGGGCCAGGTTCGGTCGGGAACTCAAGCCGAAGCTGGCGCAGGAGCCGGTCCCGCAGCGCGCTGGCCTCGCCCGCCGCATCGGGCGACGGGGCCAACTGGCACTCCAGGCAGGTCCAGGCCAGCGCCTCTGCCGGCCGGCCCCACTCCAGCAGCAACTGCGTACGAACCAGCCACGCCGTCCGCCTCGCCCCAAAGATCACCGGGTCCGCGGCAAAGAGCGGCAGCACCTCGCCGATCGCCTTCTCCAGGTAAGCGAGCGCAGCGGCCCTCTTCCCGCCTGCCACCAACCGCGAAAGCCGCTCGTACAGCCGCGCGGATAGCCGGAGATCAGCGGACCTGCCCGCCTGGATGGGTGCGACCGACATGGGGCTGCTTTGGGAGCCTATTGTAGAACGCCGCCGTGCTCCCCTGCCAGGGCGCGACCAGGGCCCCCGCCCCCTTACGCGGCAACGGGGAGACGCCCTGAGCGCCTGCGGGCGTCCGTTGCCGGGGATCGAAGCACGGCCACCGCCCGACCAACGGGAGGGCGGCTCCGGAGAGAGGTGGCCGAGCCACCTTGCTAAAATTGCTCATGCGCATCGGCATCCTCACCGGCGGCGGCGACTGCCCTGGCCTCAACGCGGTCATCCGCGCCGTGGTGCGCAAAGGCACCATGTTTTACGGCGATTCCGTCGTCGGCTTTCTCGAAGGCTGGCGCGGCGTGGTCGAAAACCGCACCCTCGAGCTCGATCTCGACGCCATCGCCGGCATCATCCACCGCGGCGGCACCATCCTGCGCACCTCGCGCACCAATCCCGCCCGCGATCCCGACGGCCTTGCCAAAGTCCGGCGCACCTTCGAAGCCCAGCGCCTCGACGCCCTGATCGCCGTCGGCGGCGACGACACCCTCGGCGTCGCCCACTGGATCTCCGGCGCCGGCCTGCCCGTGGTCGGCGTGCCCAAGACCATTGACAACGACCTGTCCGGCACCGACCTCTGCTTCGGTTTCGACACCGCGGTTGCCATCGCCACCGAAGCCGTGGACCGCCTGCACTCCACCGCCGAGGCCCACAACCGCGTCCTGGTGGTCGAGGTCATGGGCCGCGAAGCCGGCTGGATCGCCGTCTACAGCGGCGTCGCCGGCGGCGCCGACGTCATTCTCATTCCCGAAAAGCCGTATGACCTCGAAGCCGTCTGCGAGCTGCTGCGCCGCCGCCACGCCCGCGGCAAGTACTTCAGCATCGTGGTCGTCGCCGAGGGCGCCCGCCCGGCCGGCGGCGCCGGCCCCGTCACCCAGGGCGCCACGATTGACGCCTTCGGTCACGCCCGCCTGGGCGGCGTCGGCAACCTGCTGGCCGAACAGATCGAGCGCCACACCGGCTACGAAACCCGCGTCGTCATCCTCGGCCATACCCAGCGCGGCGGCACGCCCACCGCCTTCGACCGCATGCTCGCCACCCGCTACGGCGTGCAGGCGACCGATATGGTGCATCGCGGCGAATTCGGCCGCATGGCCTCGCTCCAGGGCCAGACCATGGCCAGCGTCCCGCTGGCCGAGGCGCTCGGCCGCAACCGTAAAGTGGACGATGCCCTCTACGAGTTGGCCACGGTGTTCTTTGGCTAAGCTCGCCGCCGGCGCCCTCCTTGCCTTGGCGCTGGCGCTGGCCGCCTGCGCGCCCGCCGTCGCGCCCGCGCCCACCACGCTGTTCCTGGTCGGCCGCCGCCAGGTCAGCGCGCTGCACCCTTCTGACCTTACCGTCGCCGCCAATCTCGGCCTGCCCGCGCCCGCCATTGCCGGCGTCGTGGACGCCCCCCGCCATCGTCTCGATCTGCTGGTCGGCGGCGCCTCGCCCGCTCTCCTCGCCCTGCCCGCCGCTGCGCCCCGCCTGCAGCGCTTGGCGCGCCTCGATCTGGCCCCGCGCGCGCTCGCCCTCGGCCGCCGCGGCCGCCGCCTTTACATTCTGGGCGCAGCCGCCGGCGGCGCCCGCCTGCAAATTCTCGACGCCTCCACCGGCGCTTCCCTTCGCCGCCAGGACTTCGCCGGCGCGCCCCGCGGCCTCGCCCTCGCCCCCTCCGGCCGCATCCTCATCGCCACCGCCAACCCCAACGCCCTCGTCATCGTGGGCTCTCACCGCAACGTGCCGGCCCAGACCATCACGCTCGGCTGCCAACCTCGCCAACTCGCCAGCCTCCCTTACGGACACAAAGCCTTCGTGCTTTGCCCCCAACGCCTTGCCGTTATGGACACCGCCGCGCCCGGCCTGCTCACCTACCTCGAACTGGGTACCCATCCCCGTCGTATGCTGCTCAAGCCCGACGGCGGCGAGCTCTACGTCAGCAACGCCGGCGGCACCATCAGCATCGTCAACACCGCCGACAACGAAATCAGCGGTACGCTGCTCGCCGGCGTCGGTGCCGATGCCATGGCGGTCGCGCCCGACGGCTCAACCCTCTACGTCGCCAACGCCGACGCCGGTACCCTCTCCGTCATCAGCCTCGCCGCCCGCACCCAACTTGCCATGGTGCGCGTCGGCGAGCACCCCGTGCAGCTCGCCCTCGCGGGCGATTTTGTCTTTGCCGCCGACGCCGGCTCCGGCGACCTCGCCGCGGTGCGCAATGCCAACGATCCCAATAACCCCAACACCTTAGTTACCCTGCTCCCTGCCCCTCCCCAGCCCGCACTGCTCGCCCCGGTACCGCGCCAGTGACCCCCGGATGGGCGCCTGCCCCGCTTCCGGCGCGTGCCCGCCTCCCGCATACTTGAGCTGAAGGCGCATGCGCATCCTTCACCGCTATCTCCGCCGCGAGATCGCCGCCAACGCCGGCGTCGGCCTGCTGTTGTTCACCTTCGTGATCTTCATGCAGGATCTGGGCCGCGCCCTGGAGGCCGCGGTGCGCGCCAATTCCTGGGCCATCGTCCAACTCTTCGCCTACGTCCTGCCCGCCGCCCTCGTCTTTACCCTCCCCATGGCCGTCCTGGTCGGCATCCTGATCGGCCTCGGCCGCCTCAGCGTCGACCACGAGCTCACCGCGATGGGCGCTTGCGGCGTCAGCGCCCGCCGTATCATGCGCCCCCTGCTCGAGCTCAGCGCCTTCGCCCTGGCGCTGTCGCTGGTCTTCACCTTGTGGCTCGCGCCCCTGGCCAGCCGCCGCCTGAGCGCACTGACCGCCCGCCTCGCCACCGCCGAAGCCGCCGCCTCCGTGCAACCGCGCGTTTTCTTTCGGCCTGCCGGCAACCCCAATTGGATCGTCTACGTCGGTTCCACCTCCGCCGGCGGACGGCTCTGGCAGCACGTGCTGGTCGCTGACGTTCGCGCCGCCGGCGCTCCCCAGCTCACCCTCGCCGACTCCGGTACCCTGCTCCGCCGGGGCCCGCGCCGGGTGCAGTTGCACCTCAACCAGGGCGCGCAATATCAGATTGACGCCGCCCACCCCGGCACCAGCCTGGTCAGCTCCTTCCACTCCATTGATATTCCCTTCCTCTTGCCGCCGCTGCCCGCCGGCACGCCCGCCCTCGCCGCCGAGCCCCTCGGCGCCCTCTGGCAGCGCTCCCGCTTCGCGCCCGACTGGCGCGCCGCCCGGGTCGAGTTTTACCGCCGCTTCGCCCTCGCCTTTGCCTCCCTCGCCCTCGCCCTGCTCGGCATCGCGCTGGGCTTGCGCGGCGGCCGCGGCGGCAAGGCCGGCGGCTTCGTGCTCACCCTGATGCTGGTCCTCGCCTACTACCTGATCTTCATCCTCGGTCTGGGGCTGGCGAAGCAGGGCAGGATCCCGCCCTTCTGGGGCGCCTGGGGCGCCAACCTCATCTTCCTCGCCTGCGGCGTGTGGGCGCTCACTCGCCTCGACCGCGTTCCCCATCGTCCCATCGAAGGCGCCGACCCCGTGGCCTGGATTCGCGCCGCCCTCAGTCGCCGCGCCGCCCCCGCGGCTTCTCCCTCCCGCCTGCGCCGCCTCTGGACCCCGTCGCTGCTGGAGGGCTACGTCATCCGCGAGTTCCTCGGCTACACCGGCCTGCTGCTGGCCGCCTTCCTCATTCTCACCTTGGTCTTCACTCTCTTCGAGCTCATCGGCAGCATTCTGCAGAACCACATCGGCGTCGGCCTCGTGCTCGAGTACTTGTTCTACTTCAGTCCACAGTTGCTCTACATGACCATCCCGGTGGCCATCCTGGTGGGCGTGCTGCTGACCTTCGGCCTGATGTCCAAGGCCAACGAGATCACCGCCCTCAAGGCCTCCGGCGTCAGCGTCTATCGCCTGCTGGTGCCCGTGATCACCGTCGCCGGGGCGCTATGCGCCCTCCAGTTCGGCCTCGACGCCACCTGGCTGCCCGCGCTCAACCAGCGCCAGAACGAGCTCCACGCCCGGATCAAGGGCCAGCCGCCGCAAAGCTATCACGATCCTGAGCATAAATGGGTGTTTGGCCGACAGAACGACATCTATTACTTCACCTTTTTCGACCCCGGCCGCCAGGAGTTCGCCGATATCTCGGTCTTCAACTTCAACCCGGTTACCTTCACCCTCACGCGCCAGATCTTCGCCCGCCGCGCCCGCTGGGACTCGACCGTTCCCGGATGGGTTTTCACCAACGGCTGGGTGCGCGCCTACGCCCATGGCGCCGCCGCCTCCTATCAACCCTTTCTGGTCTCCACCTTCGCCGGTTTGTCGGAGCAGCCCAGCTACTTCGCCACCGATGCCCGCCAAGGCAGCCAGATGACCTACACCCAGTTGCGCAACTACATCGCCGCGCTGCGGCGCAGCGGCTACGACGCCAGCCGCTTGAGCATCACCCTCGCCAAAAAAATCGCCTACCCGCTCATCACCGTGGTCATGGCCCTGCTCGCCTTCCCCTTCGCCCTCTCCGTCGGCCGCCGCGGTACCGTCGCCGGCGTCGCCGTCGGCGTGCTGGTGGCGATCGTTTACTGGAGCACCGCCAGCCTTCTCCAGGCCCTCGGCAACCTCAACCAGTTGCCCGCCCTCGTCGCCGCCTGGACCCCCGACGCCCTCTTCTTCGGCGCCGGCCTCTACCTCCTCCTCCGCGTCCCCACCTAAGCTGTCCGCGCCGCTTCCCCCGCCCCGGCCGCGCTCGCGCCCGCCTGCGCCGCCGCCAGCCGCGCCGTCAGCACGCGGTAGGGCGAGCACGACACGTAGTTCAGCCCGGTGCGGTGGAAGAATCCGACCGACGCCGGATCGCCCCCGTGCTCGCCGCAAATGCCGACCTTCAGGTCGCTCCGCGTCTTGCGCCCGTTGGCCGTCGCCATCTGCACCAGTTGCCCCACCCCGGTCTGATCCAGGCTGGCGAACGGATCCTGCTTCAAGATCCCCTGCGCGATGTAGAACGGCAGGATCTTCCCGATGTCGTCGCGCGAGAATCCGTACGTGGTCTGCGTCAGGTCGTTGGTGCCGAAGCTGAAGAACTGCGCCTCCTGCGCGATCTCGCCCGCCACCAGCGCCGCCCGCGGCAGCTCGATCATGGTGCCCACCAGGTAGTGCAGCTTCATCTTCGCCGCCGCCAGCACCTCGTCCGCCACTCGCCGCACGATCGCCGCCTGCATCGCCAGCTCCTTCGGCGTCGCCACCAGCGGGATCATGATCTCCGGCTTCACCGTCTTCCCCTTCTTCGCCACCTGCACCGCGGCCTCGAAGATCGCCCGCGCCTGCATCTCCGTGATCTCGGGGTAGAGAATGCCCAGCCGGCAGCCCCGCAGCCCCAGCATCGGATTCACCTCGTGCAAATCCTGCACCCGCGCCAGCAGCTTGGTCAGTCCCGCTGCATCGCGCGCCGCATAGTCGCTGTACTTCTCCTTGATCTCGGCCGTCACTTTGCGTTTCGCCGCTCCGCTCGCCAGCTTCAGCCGCTCCAGATCCACCATGATCTCTTCCCGCGCCGGCAGAAACTCGTGCAGCGGCGGGTCCAGTGTCCGGATGGTCACCGGAAATCCGTCCATCGCCTCAAAAATCCCCGCAAAATCCTTGCGCTGCAGCGGCAGCAGCTTCTTCAGCGCCGCCCGCCGCTCCTTCTCCGTCTCCGCCAAAATCATCGCCCGCATGTGCTGGATCTTGCCCTCGCCGAAGAACATGTGCTCGGTCCGGCACAGCCCGATGCCCTCGGCGCCGAACGAGCGCGCCGCCTTGGCGTCGCGTGGCACATCCGCGTTGGCCCGCACCCCCAGCTTGCGGTGCGGCTCCGCCCAGCCCATGAACGTCTTCAGCAGCGGATCGTTCGGATCCCCCGGAATCGTCGGCACCTTGCCGCCGTACACGTTGCCGCTCGAGCCGTCGAGTGAGATCCACGCGCCTTCGCCGAACTTCTGCCCGCCCGCGCGCATCTCGCGCGCGTGCTCATTCACCGCGATGCCGCTCGCCCCCGCCACGCAGCACTTGCCCATGCCGCGCGTCACCACCGCCGCGTGGCTGGTCATGCCGCCGCGCGAGGTCAGAATCCCCGCCGCCACTTCCATCCCGTGGATGTCCTCCGGCGTCGTCTCCGCCCGCACCAGCACCACCGGCCCCTTTCCCGCCCGCGTCCACTCCACCGCCGCCTCGGCGGTGAACACGATCTGCCCCACCGCCGCCCCCGGCGACGCCGGCAGCCCGGTGGCCAGCACCTTGTGGCTGTCGAGCTGCCTGGGATCGAAGCGCGGGAACAGCAGCTCGTACAGCTGATTCGGATCCACCCGGAACAGCGCCTCCTCCTTGCGGATCAGCCCCTCCGCCACCATGTCGGTCGCGATCTTCAGCGCCGCCCGCCCGGTGCGCTTGCCGTTGCGGGTCTGCAGCATGTACAGCCGGCCATCCTGAATCGTGAACTCGAAATCCTGCGTGTCGCGGTAATGCTGTTCCAGGCGCGTCGTGATGTCGCGCAGTTGCTGATACACATCCGGCATGAGCTTCTGCAGTTCCTTGATCGGCACCGGCGTCCGGATCCCCGCCACCACGTCCTCGCCCTGCGCGTTCATCAGAAACTCGCCGTAAAACTCCTTCTCCCCCGTCGCCGGGTTGCGCGTGAAGCCCACGCCGGTGCCGCTGGTCTCGCCCAGGTTCCCGAACACCATCGCCTGCACGTTCACCGCCGTGCCCAGATCGTCGGAGATGTTGTTCATTCGCCGGTAATGCTTTGCCCGGTCGTTGAACCACGAGCGGAACACCGCGTCCCGCGCCATCGCCAATTGCTCCATCGTGTCCTGCGGAAACTCCCGCCCGGCGGCTTTCTTCACCACCTGCTTGTAGCCCGCGATCACCGCCTTCAGATCGTCGGCGTTCAACTCCGTGTCCAGCTTCACCCGCCGCTTCTTCTTCTGCCCGTCGAAGACCTTCTCGAACTCCGCCTTCGGAATCTCCAGCACCACGCTGCCGAACATTTGGATCAGCCGCCGGTACGAGTCGTACGCGAATCGCGGGTTCTTCACCCGCTTCGCCAGTCCCTCCACCGTCGCGTCGTTCAATCCCAGATTCAGAACCGTGTCCATCATTCCCGGCATCGAAAACTTCGCCCCGCTGCGCACGCTCACCAGCAGCGGATTCGCCGTGTCGCCCAGCTTCTGCCCCAGATCGCGCTGCAGGCGGTTCAGCGCCTCCGCCATCTGCGTTTCCACTTCCGCCGGCACCCGGTTGCCCGCCTTGTAGTACTCGCGGCACGTCTGGGTCGAGATCGTGAACCCCGGCGGCACCGGCAGTCCGGCATTGGTCATCTCCGCCAGGCCGGCGCCCTTGCCGCCCAGCTCATCCTTCATTCCGCCGTTGCCTTCCGCCTTCCCTTCCCCGAACGAGTACACAAATTTGGGCATGGTTTCCTTTCCTCCGTCGCGTTGAATTTGAAAGCCCAGAATACCACCCAGCTTGTTTGACAGCGCCGGCGATAGGCTCTATACTGTGGTCAGTATGGAGGACAGTATGGCAGCCGTCGTCACCGTCAACTCCCCCGAAGTGGTCGCCCTGATCGAGCTTGCCTCCAAGCGGTTCACGCACGGCAACAAAACCGCCGTCATCAAGCTGGCGCTTGAAAACCTGCTCAACCGCAACGCGCTCGCCAATTCCCTCTTCGGCGCCCATCCGGGCTCGGTGGTTGAAGCCGACGGCGTCGATCTCACCGTGCCGGTGCTAACCGATCCGCTCGATGCCGAAGCCGAAGCGCTCGCCCTGGGAGCACGCGCTTGAGCCCAACGGCGCTGCTGCTCGACACCCACATCGCATTGTGGCTGGACAGTGGCAACGCCCGGCTTCGGCCCTCGACCGTTCAGGTCATCGACCGCTGCCGACAGCGCGGCGGGACTATCCTGCTGAGCGCCGTTTCCGCCTGGGAGATCGCCCTGCTCGTGGATACCGGCCGTATTCAGCTCGATGTGCCGGTTCCGGAGTGGCTCGAACGCTTTTGCGAGCGCCCCGGCGTCGCCCCCCTCGAACTCTGCATCGCCGCCGCCGCCAACGCCTACCGCCTGCACCCGTTCGAACACCGCGACCCCGGCGACCGGCTGCTCATTGCCAGCGCGATCGCCGCCAACGCCCCCCTCGTCACCTACGACGACCGCATCCTCGCCTTCGCCAAACGCCACGGCAAACAAATCCGCTTCGCCGCCACCGCGTAGTCGTGAAAACTGAGTTCGCTCGCCCGAAGCGCTGAGCCGGCGGCTCGGCCACCTCCAGCGGCAACCGCCGAGTCGCCTCAGCCGAGGCGAGGAGGCGAGATCGAGGCCGAGGCATGGGGGCCCTCCCCGGTCCCATTCCGTCGCCGGGGAACGACGCCAGCCGGTTGGCCCCCTCGGCCGATCCCGGGGCGGCCAGGCGGCGTCGACCAACCGGAGGCGGCGGGGGCGGAGCCCCCGGCGAAAGCAGGCCGTGCCTGCAGCCTCGCCGCCAATTTCGCCAACTTCGCCACGAAAATGTCACACTTCCGTGACATTTCATCCCACCGCGATTTATCTTGACACGCTAGGGGGACCCGGTGCATCCTCTCGCCCATGCGAGCCATCCGACTGCTGCCCGGTGTGATATATCTCACCCTCGCCCTGGGAGCCGTCGCCCAATCCGCGCCGGGGCTCGCGCCGGCGAGCCCGCCCCCCCAGTAATTCGCTCGTGTTGCGCGGTGCCGCCGCGCTCACTCTACCCAACGGCGCGTCGCTTACCGGCGCCGTCCGCATCGAGGCCGCCGGCCCCTCCCACTGCAAGGTCAGGCTGAACCTCGGCCCGCCCGGCCGACCAATTACCGTCACGGCCGTCCTCAACGGCAATCGCGCTGTCACGTCCGCGCCGGCAGG
>DAIDIF010000161.1 GCA_027451805.1 Acidobacteriota bacterium | reverse complement strand
AGCGAGTCGGACGCCGGCGTGACCACCAGGTTGGCGCCGATGTGAGTGAGCTCGGCGCGGAGATCGTCGCCCAGGTTGACGCGCACCGTGAGCATGGCGGTGGCCACGGCCATGCCGGCGATCACCGCCAGCGCCGCCAAGCTCTTGCGTCGGCGCTGGCGGCTGAAGGAGCGATGCAGAATGCGGTAAAACATGCGGCGCCCCGGCTACCGGCTCCGGAACCTGGGCGCCGCCTGCGCCAGCAGCGCCATGGAAATGGCAATGGAGTCGCCCCGCTGCTGCACTTGGAGCGGGATCGGGTTGCAGCCGCCGTGCGCGCCCAGCGAGGCGATGTTGATGGGGGCGTCGCAGTTGCGGCAGAAAAGCTGCATGCCCTGCTGGTAGTACCCCTTGGCGCCGCAGATCTGGCAGGCGTCGAGCGCCACCGCGATGCTGCCGTCGGGGCGGCGGATGGCGAAGAAGCGCACCGGCCCGGCCGAAGTCTGGGCGCTGTAGCGATGCAGCTGTCCGTCGTCCACCTGGGCCTTGGGCAGCACCACCCAGCCCGCCACCGCTTGCACCGGCACCGCCGGGGTCAGCGCGCGTGCCGAGAGCGCATACACGTATTGCGCGCTGATCAGAATGAGAAAGGCGAAGGCGCCGGTGTAGGCCAGCGTGCTCCAGCGCCGCTCCGAGCGTGCCGCCGCCAGCGCCTTGCGTTTTTCCGCCGCCGAAGCGGCGCCCGCTTCGGCCGTGCCCGCCGCCAGCGCGCGCCGCTCGCGCAGCAGCAGGATGCCCGCCAGGCCGAGGATGATGACGAAGAAAAAGGCGTCGTTGGAAACGATCGGCCCCACGATCGCCATCTCCCGCTGCGAAGAGGGAAGCACGCCGGCCTCCATCAGCTCGTGCGCGCCGGTGAGCAGAAGCTGCCCGCCGATCACCAGCAGGATGGCGGTGGTGATGCGGAAAAACCGCGGCAGGTGGATGCGCAGGCTGCCGCGCACGAACGCCACCGCAAAGGCCACCGCCAGCAGTAGCCCGAGCACACCGCCGATCCAGGCCAGCAGTTCGGAGGAATTGAGCGAGACCGCGCTCAGCATCAGCACCGTCTCCACGCCCTCGCGCAGCACCATGAAAAAAATAAACAAAAACAAGCCCCAGGCCGAGGTTTGCTTGAGCTGCTCAATTTTTTCTTCAATTTCCTGCTTCAGGAACCTGGCGGTGCGGTGCATCCAATACACCATGGTGAAGACGAACACCGCGGCGATCAGCAGCAGATAGCCCTCGAAGCGGTCTTCGTTCCATTGCAGCAGGGTCATCGCGATCGCCCCCGCCAGACTGACGCCCACCGCCGCTCCCAGCGCGGCGTAGACGGTGCGAAAGAGGTCGGTGCGCCCGATTTTGCGCAGATACGCCAAGGCGATTGCGACAATCAACGCGGCTTCCACGCCCTCGCGCAGCGTAATGACCATCTGTTCCAACAGGCCCATGAGCTGAGATCTCGTTCCTTTAGTTGCAAACCATTTGCAACTGGCGCACCAGGAAAAGCCCCGCCGCCACGGCGGGGCATCCTTGCACTTTTTATTGTGCGCTGGGCTCGCAAGGCTGTCAACGCGAGGAAGGTCCCGGATGAGCCCGGCACACGCGAAGAAATTGACTTGCTGACAGAGGTTTCAGCTAGACTACCCCCACGGTTGCCCATGTTGGCTGTGTTGCGCGAGCTGAGGCTGGCAGGGAGGCGTCTACGCCGCCGCTGGATGATTACGGCCTTGGCGGCGGGCACCATCGGGCTGGCGCTGGGCGCGAACACGGCGATGTACAGCGTGTTCAACCGCCTGATCCTGCATCCGCTTTCCTACCCGTCATCCCGCCAGTTGGTCTGGCTGCAGCCGGTCAACGTGCGCACCGGGAGGGGGGGCAATAGCGGGTTTTCGGTACCCGACTATTGGGACTACCGCCGCCTGGATGACCGGTTTGCGGCGCTGGCGGCCTATTTCCCCAATGTCGCGACGCTGGTGGGACGGGGCGAGCCGCAGCATGTAGCCTATGCCAACGTCACCGGCGACTTCTTCCCGGCACTGGAAGTGAAGCCCGCGCTCGGGCGTTGGATTCAGCGCGACGACGAGAAGCCCAGCCTGCCCGAGATCGCGGTGCTGGGCAACGGGCTGTGGCGCACGCGTTTCGGAGCCGACCCGAATGTGCTGGGGCGAAAGCTGAACCTCGACAACCGTCTGCTGACGATTGTAGGCGTGATGCCGCCGGGGTTTGCCTATCCGCAGGGAGCGGAACTGTGGACACCCGAGCCGATGGAGAGCCGGCTGGGGCTGCCGCGCAGTTGGCGGTTCATGCCGGCGATCGGCCGGCTGAAGGCGGACGTCTCGCTGGCGGAGGCACAGCAGCAGATCAGCGCGGTGGCGGCGCGGCTGGCGCGAAAGTATCCCAACTCCAATGCCGACCAAGGTGTACGGCTGGTGCCGATGGCGGCGTGGGTGGCGGGCCCGATGCGGGCGACCATGGACATGATGCTGCTCGCAGGCCTGTTGGTGCTGGCGTTGGCCTGCGCCAACGTCGCCAATCTGCTGCTGGCGACGGCTGTGGGCCGCCGGCGGGAGATGGCGCTGCGCACCAGC
>DAIDIF010000160.1 GCA_027451805.1 Acidobacteriota bacterium | reverse complement strand
AGCCGCCGCGCTCGCGATCGAAGGGGCGGCTGGCCCGCTCCGGTTCGCCGTTACCCAGATACAGCAGCCCGCTGGATTCGAAGCTTTCCAGACGCTCTTCATCCAGGAGCGACTCGTAGCCGCCAGCGATGGCGATGTCGGCGGCGCCGGCGCGAATGGTCTGAAAGGCTTCGCCGACGGCCATGGCGCCGCCGGCTCCGCTCATGCAGATGTTGGCGTTGGCGCCCTGCGCCCCCAGCCGCAGACTGACGAAGTAGAGCACCAGGTTGGCCAAGCTCTTGAGCAGCCAGAGCGGGTTGATCGTGGGAATCCCGTCGGCGCCGAACGCGCGCAGGTCCAGCCCATGCTCCCCGTAGGACAGGTCGAGCGCCGGCAGCAGTTCGTCGCGGTCGCCGGCGTGCCCGGGCGAACCGACGAAACAGCCGATGCGCGCCGGATCGAGTTCGGCCAGCGCCGCCGCCGCGCTCAGTCCCGCGTCCCGCACCGCCAGCTCCACCGCCGCCACTCCCAGCCGCACCGGGCGCGTCATGAGCTTCAGCGACTTGCCGTCGGCGATGTACTGCCGCGGCTGGAAATCCCGCACCGCTCCCCCCACCCGCGTGCGGTAGGCGTCGAGCGCCAGGTGCGGCACCGGCCCGATGCCGCTCCGCCCCGCCCGCAGCGCCTGCCACAGCTCGGGCGCGGAGTTGCCCAAGGGCGACACCAGCCCCACGCCGGTGATCACCACCGTGCGCCCGCCGGACGGCTTGGCTCCGTTGCCGTTAGGGTTCATAGGCGCGAAACACCAAGCTGCCGTTCGATCCGCCGAACCCGAAGGAGTTGCTCGCCACCGTCCGCACCCGCTGCCGCCGCCCCTGGTTCGGCACGTAGTCCAGGTCGCAGGCGGGGTCGGGGTGCTGGTAGCTGATCGTCGGCGGGATGTACCCCTCGCCGATCACCTTGGTGGAGATGATCGCCTCGATCGCTCCGGCGGCGTTGACCATGTGCCCGGTCATGGATTTGGTCGAGCTCACCGGAATGCGGTAGGCGTGCTCGCCGAAACAGCGCTTGATCGCCATCGTCTCGCTGGCGTCGTTCTGCACCGTCGAGGTGCCGTGCGCGTTGATGTAATCCACCTGCTGCGGCGCCAGATTCGCGTCCGCCAGCGCCGCCTGCATCGCCAGCATCGGCCCCTGCCCGTCGGGGGGCGAATCGGTAATGCGGTAGGCGTTGATGGAGGCGCCGAACCCCGCCAGTTCGGCGTAGATCCGCGCGCCCCGCTGGTAGGCGTGCCAGGCGTCTTCCAGCACCAGCATCGCCCCGCCTTCCGCCAGCACGAACCCGTCGCGCTCGGCGTCGAACGGCCGCGAGGCCAACTCCGGGTGCTCGTTGTTCTTCGACAGCGCGCCCAGCAGGATGAAGCCCGCCACCATGGTCGGCTCCATCAGGCACTCCGCCCCGCCCGCCAGCATGAGGTCCGCCTCGCCGTGCCGGATTTTGTCGAGCGCAAAGCCCAGCGCCTGCGAGCTCGAGGTGCATGCGGTCGAAATCGTGGTGATGGGCCCGCGGGCGTGGAACTGTGCCGCCAGGGCGTAGGCCAACCCGTAGGGCGAGTAACGCAGATACTCCCACGCTGGCACCTCCGCCAGCGCTGCCCGCCGCTGCGCCGGCGTTCCCGCCCGCAGCTTGCGCTGCGCCAGCTCGGGCAGCAGGCTGTCGCGCCGCCCCTCGGTGCCCAGCGCAATCCCCATCCGGCCGGGCTCGTAGCCCTCCCCCGGCTGGAACCCGGCGTCGCGAAACGCCTCCTGGGCCGCGACCCACCCCAGCGCGTTCTTGCGGTCGAGCGCCTCGGCGACGGCCGCGCGCGCCTGGGTCCGCACCAGCTGCGGCTGAAAGTGCTTCACCTCTCCGCCGATCCGGGTCTCGAAGCTGGCGGCGTCGAACAGCGTCAGCGGCCCGATGCCGCACCGGCCGGCTACCAGCCCGTCCCAGGTCTCCGCCACGGTATGCCCCAGCGGCGTGATCGCGCCCAAGCCGGTGATCACCACCCGCCGCCCCCCGTCCGGGCGCGCCCGCTGCCGCGGCGACAACGGCGCGCTCACGGCTGCGCCGCCTCCGGCTCCAGCCCCGCCAGCAGCGTACGATTCACCGTTTCCGCCCATTGCGCCAGCCCCGCCCGCGCCTCCGGCGGAATCACGTTCCCCTGGCCGGTGTCGTAGCCCAGCATCAGTTCCGCCGTCGCCACCACGGTCTCGCCGACTTTGGCTTCGGCGCGGCACCGCCCCGCGCCTTCCACCATGCCCGCCAGCTCCGCCCGGATGACCATCAGGTCCCCCGGCCGCACGAAGCGTTTGAAGCGCGCGTTGTGCACCGTGAGCAGCACCGGCAGCGCCGTCTCCCCGCTTTCCCGCTTGACCGTATAGGTGATCAGCCGGCCGGCGAGCTGCGCCATCGCTTCCACGATCAGCACCCCCGGCACCACGGGGAAGCCGGGGAAATGGTCGGCGAAATAATCCTCGCTCATCGCCGCGCACTTGTGCCCCACCGCGTAGCGGCCGGGCACCAGCTCCACGATCCGGTCCAAAAGCAGGTAGCGCATCGCCAGGTCGGCCTAAACCGCGGCCTTCTCCGCTTCCATCTCGCCGATGCGCCACGCCACCAGGCGGGCGAACGTCTCCGGGGTGAACAGAGTGGGTATCTCGCGCACCGTCAGCCCCGTCTTCAGCTTGGTCGCATCCACCTCCGGCATCAGGATGCGCAGCCGCTCCAGCGCCGCCGCCGTCAGAATGCCGTTCTGCTGGAACTCGGCTTCCGTCAGCGAGCCCTGCGTCGCGCGCTGGATGCCGCCGCGCGGAATCTTGATTCCAAAGGCCGACTCCAGGCGGAACAGCAGGTCGAGAAAGTCCAGCGACTCGGCGTTCAGGTCGTTCATCAGGCTGCTGGTGGCCTGCACTTCGTTCTCCTCGCGGCCCAGGACCTCGGCGACCGAGGCGCACACCGTGGCCAGGATCTCGTCGTGCCGCTTCGCCAGCACGCGATCGGCGGTTTCGCGGATCTTCATGACTTCGGCGGCGTTGGCGCTGTTGACTTCGGGCATCGTCTTTGGCTCCTTGCGGACAGATTCAGAAACGCGTTAGCCGACGCTCAGCAGCGACAGGCCGCCGTCGGCGATGATGGTTTGGCCGTAAATCCAGTTCGCGGCGTCCGAACACAAAAACGCCGCCACCTCGGCCAGATCCTCCGGCCGGCCGATCCGGCCCGCCGGCGAATACTTCTCGCAAGCTTCCTTCATCTGCTCGTAATTGGCAAACAGCTTGAGCGCGTCGGTGTCAATCGGGCCGCCCGACAGGGTGTTGCAGTTGATGCCGTGCTTGCCCAACTCCACCGCCAGGTAGCGCGTCAGCGCCTCGGTGGCGGCTTTGGTCACGCCGATCGAGGCGTAGCCGGGAATATAGCGCGTCGAGCCCAGGCTCGAGAGGCTGAGGATCTTGCCCCGCCGTCCCTTCATCAACGGCACCGCCTTCTGCGCGCTGAGCAGCAGCGCATCGGTGTTGCCGCCGACGGTGTGGTCCCAGCCCTCCAGCCGTTGCCGCAGCACCGGCCCGTACGTGGCCACGTCAATCGCGTTGTTGATGTAAATGTCGAGCGCGCCGAAGTGTTCCTTCACCGCCGCGAACAGCTTGGCGATCCCCTCCGGGCTGATCGCGTCCGCGTTCACCGCCTGCGCCCGCCGCCCCAGCCCGCGGATCTCCTCCACCAAGGCCTGCGCCGCCGCCTCGCTGGTCACGTAGTTCACCAGCAGGTCCGCGCCGCCTTGCGCCAGCCGCCGCGCGATGGCGCGCCCGATGCCGCGCGCCGCCCCGGTCACCAACGCTACTTTGCCCTTCAGTTCGTCCGCCACGCCGTCTCCTTGCTGTTGCTGTGCGCCCTGGGGGCGTTGCTTTGCCGCGCCGCCGCGCCGGATCGCTCCGGCGTGCGTGTCCACACACTGGGCTGCGGCTTCCGCCCGCTTAGGCCTTGACCGCCGCCGGCGCCAGACGCGGCGCCATGCGGTGGAAGGCCTGCTGCAGATTCTGGTGCTGCACCGCCAGGTCGTGCTCCGGCTGTCCCTGCTTGGTCTGCGGGCTCTTGAAGTAGAAGCCCAGCCAGTCGAGCACGCCGTTCTCCCCCGCCCGCTGCGCGGCCGCGCTGAGCAGCGCCAGATCGAGCAGCAACGGCGCCGCCAGGATGCTGTCGCGGCAGAGGAAGTTGATCTTGATCTGCATCGGATAGCCCAGCCACCCGACGATATCGACGTTGTCCCAGCTTTCCTTGTTGTCGCCGCGCGGCGGGTAGTAGTTGATCTTCACCTGGTGCGAGAGCTTGCCGTACAGCTCCGGATACAGCTCCGGCTGCAAAATGTGGTTGAGCGCCGACAGCTTCGACTCTTCCTTGCTGCGGAACGCCGCCGGATCGTCCAGCGTCGCCCCGTCCCCGTTGCCCAGGATGTTGGTCGAAAACCACCCCGACAGCCCCAGCATGCGCTGCTTGATGCCCGGCGCCAGGATCGTCTTGAGCAGCGTCTGCCCGGTCTTCAGATCCTTGCCGCTGACCGGGCAGCCGCGCTGCGCCGCCAGCTCGATCATCACCGGCATGTCCACGGTCAGCGTCGGCGTCGCGTTCACGAACCCGCAGCCTTCCTGCAGCGCCGCGTAGGCGTAGATCATGCTGGGCGCGATGGTGGGCTCGTTCTCCTTCATCGCCGCTTCGAAGATGCGCTGGCTCTGATGCGCCGGCCCGGCGGCCAAAAACACCTCGGTCGAGCCGCACCACATCACCACCACCTGGTCCACCTGGCGCTGCTGCTTGAAGCGGCGGATGTCGGCGCGCAGCGCCTCCGCCTGCTCGAACTTGTTGGTCTCCGCCTTCACCCGCCGCCCTTCCGTGCGCCGCAGGTACTGCGGGTCGTGGATGCCCGCCATCGGCTCGACCTGCTCCAGCGCCGGCCGCACCGCCGCCAGCAGCAGCGGTTCCAGCACCCCCGACGCCACCGCCATGTCGTAGCCGTTGCCCGGGTTGATATCCCACCCGCCGAAGGCCAGATCCTCCAGCCGCGTCAAATGCAGATACTCCGCCAGCGGGACCCGCTGCTTGGGCTGCCCCGGCGGCGCGATCATGGCCAATTGCGTCAGCGCGCCGAAGGGCCGCGCCAAGCCCTGCCGGATGGCTTCCACTCCCGCGATCAGCGTGGTCGAGATCGCCCCCATGCCCGCCAACAGCACACCCAAACGCGGCTGGGCCGCACCTGCCGAATGGCTCATTGAGCTCTCCTCTTGGAACGCAACAACTCTAATGAGAAATTCTCCCCGAGCGCCGATTAACCGGCGGTTAAAACAGGATTAAAGGTCTTTAACGCTGTCCGCCGGCAGCGCCGCCGCGGCGACCCGCTCGTCGACCACCCGCCGCAGCTTGCGCCGGCTCCCGGCCGCTTGCCCTTCCGGCGAGCGGCCGCGCAGCGTCCCCCGGGGCAGGATCTGCACCCCCAACTCAAACATCCCCATCTGCAGGTTCTTGCCGTAGTAGGGATACATCTCTTGAAAGCGGCGCATCAGCCCTTCTTCCACCTCGGCGGCCGGCGTTTCGACTCCGCTGCGCATCTCCACCCGGACCTCGATCACGTCGCGTGTGGCCGGCTGGCGCACCGCCACCTGCCAGTCGTCGCCGATCTCGGCCGCGCTGCCCAGCCAGGCTTCGAAGATCCACGGGCTGATCATTCCCATGCCGCAGGAGACGATCTCGTCCCCGCGCCCCTGGATTTTATCGATCCGGCGCAGGTGCTGCAGCAGGCAGCCGCAGGGCTCGTCCACAAAGCGCGTGATGTCGTTCGAGCGGTAGCGCACCAGCGGCATCACCTTGCGCGTGAGCGTCGAGCACACCAATTCGCCATAGCCTTGCGCGTTCGGGTTGATGATCTCGAACAGGAAGTTGAGCTCGTTCAGGTGATAGCCGCGCTGGGCCGGGCATTCGATGCCGCTCGCGCCCAACGTTTCCGTCTGCCCGTAGGCCAGATACACCTTGCCGCCCCACACCGATTCGATCCACGCCCGCGTGGACTCGCTCATGTTTTCGCTGCCCGAAAGGATGAACTTCACCGGCCAGGCGCCTTCGCGCTGGGCAATCTCGGTCAAGCTCACCAGCCACGCCGTATCCACCACGAGCACGTTGAACCGGTAGTCCTTCACCCGGCGGTAAAACTCCGCCGGCTCCAGCTTCGAGCCGATCATGTGGAAGCAGCCCAGCGCGTTCAGCGAGTGCATCAGCGTGATGCCGGCGTTCCAGAAGGCGTAATCGAAGGCGTCCACCACGCGGTCTTCGGGCCGCAGTCCCAGGTTCCACAGCCCCACCGCGCCCTCGAAGCCGATGTCGTGCACTTCCTCGTTGGAAAAATAAATCCGCTTGTTCTTCGCCGTCGTGCCGGTGGTTTCAAAGCCGGCCTGCGGCGGCGCGCACACGAACTCCGCCGTGTCGCGCTGGCGCAGGTCGGCCGAAGTGGTGAAGAACCCGCCCAGGTCCTGCGGCCGCCGCACCCGCCGCGGCTCGATCCCCGCCGCCCGGAAGCGCTCGCGGTAGAACGCGCTGTGCGCCCCCACCCGCTCCACCGTGCCGCGGAACTCGGCCAATTGAATGCGCTCGATCAGTCCCGGGCGCACGTGCCGGGCGATGGCCGCGCGCCGCGGGATGCTCTTGCCCAGAAACAACTTTTCCAGCAGCGTGGGAACCTGTTCAAACATACCTGTCGGTTTAGCCTGCGCCTCCCATCATACTCACGCGGGACGCGGGCGGCCGGCCGCAGCCGGTTGGCCCCGCCCGGCCCATTCGGCTGGCGGCCATGCCGCGGGAATTGCCGCCCCCCTCGCCGCCGGTGGCCACGCGACGCTGATTCTGCTTTAATACTGCCATGAGCACCGCCGCCGCCCGTTTGAGGGATCCCGAGTTTCAAAACGCGGTTGAGCAGTATGCCGCCGCGATGAAGTTGTTCGGCCAGCAGAAGTTCGAGCGCGCCAAGCCGCTGTTGGAAAGGGTCTGCGCCCTGCCCTACCGCGAGCTCGCCGACCGCGCCGCCCTGCACCTCAACACCTGCAACAGCCGCCTGAACCATCAGGCCGGCCAGCCGCTGACGCCCGACGAGTTGTATCACCACGCCATCGTCAAGCTCAACATCGCCCAATACCAGGAGGCCGAGGAGCTGCTGGCGAAAGCGCTGCGCGGCGGCGCCAAGGGCGCCCACGTCTCCTACGCCCTCGCCTGTCTGCGCGCGCAGACCAACGATGCCGACGCCGCCCTGGTGCATCTCAAGGAAGCCATCCGGCTCGATCCCCACTGCCGCATGCTGGCGCGCCAGGATCGGGATTTCGAGCCGCTGATGGAGGATCCGCGCTTCACCGAGGTGCTCTATCCCGAAGCCCGCGAGTAGCCGCCAGGCCCCCGGCATCGCCGGAAGGCCCTCGGAAAGGATGGCGATGAGCAAGACCGCGGTGGTGATACTGGCGGCTGGGCGCGGCACGCGCATGCGCTCGCAGCAGCCCAAGGTGCTGCACCAGGCCGGCGGCCGGACACTGCTGGCCAGCGTGGTCGCCGCCGTGCGCGCCGCCGGGTTCGCCGAGGGCCAGATCGGCGTGGTCGCCGGCTACGGCCTGGCTGCGGTGCAGGCCTGCTTGAGCGGCGCCGCCATCCGGATCCTCCCGCAGGAGCGCCAGCAGGGGACCGGCGACGCCGTGCTCGCCGCGCAGCCCTTCTGGAGCGCGTGCGATCAGGTCGTGGTGCTGCACGGCGACATGCCGCTGCTCTCCGCCGCTACCGTCGCCGGCTTGGCCCAGCAGCGCGAGGCGCTGGCCGCCGCCGCCGTGCTCGCCACCGCCGCGCCCGCCGAGCCCCGCGCCTACGGCCGCATCCTGCGCGATCCAGCGCGCCCCGAGGCCATCGTCGGCATCGTCGAAGATCGCGTCGCCACCGCCGAGCAGAAGCGCATCCGCGAGCTGAATGCCGGCTTTTACTGCTTCGCTGCCGCGCCGCTCGCCGCCGCCCTCGCCCGGCTGGGCACCGACAACCCCCACGGCGAGTACTACCTCACCGACACCATCGCCGCCATCGCCCAGGCCGGCGGCCGGGTGGCCGCGTTCCCGCTCGCCGATCCGCAAGAGTGCCTGGGCATCAATGATCGCGTCGAACTCGCCCAGCTCGATCAGGAGCTCCGCCGGCGCAAAGCCGAAGCGCTCATGCGCGCCGGCGTCACCATCCAGTTGCCCGGCACCGTGATCCTCGACCCCGACGTCGAAGTCGGCGCGGACACCATCCTCGAAGCCGGCGTGCAGCTTCTCGGCGCCACCCGCGTCGGCGCCCATTGCCGCATCCGCGCGGGCGCGATCCTGAGCGATTGCCGGCTCGCCGACCACGTTCTGGTCCGCCCCTACTCCGTGCTCGAGTCGGCCGTGGTCGAATCCGGCGCCAGCTTGGGTCCGTTCACCCGCCTGCGCGAGGGCGCAGTCATCGGCCCGGACGCCCACATCGGCAATTTCGTGGAAGTCAAAAAATCCCGCATCGGGGCCGGCAGCAAGGCCAACCACCTGGCCTACATCGGCGACGCCACGGTGGGAGCCAAGGCCAACGTCGGCGCCGGCACCATCACCTGCAACTACGACGGCGTGCACAAGCATCCCACCGTCATCGGCGACGGCGCCTTCATCGGCAGCAACGCGACGCTGGTGGCGCCGGTGGAGATCGGCGACGGCGCCTACGTCGCGGCCGGCAGCGTGGTCACCGAGGCCGTCCCCGGCGATGCCCTCGCCCTCGGCCGCGCCCGCCAGACCAACAAGCCGGGCTGGGCCGCCCGCCGCCGCCAGACTGCCCCTCCCGCCAAGTCCTGAGCGCGGCGGCTAAACTAAGGCCATGCTCGACCGCGCCTTCATCCGGGAACATTTGGCCGAGGTCGAGGCCATGCTCCAGCAGCGCGGCATGGCGCTCGACCTCGGGCGTTTCGCCGAGCTCGACCGCCGCCGCCGCGAACTCATCGCGAGTGGGGATGGGCTCAAGAACGAGCGCAACCGCGCCTCCGAGGAGGTCGCCCGCCTGCAGCGCGATCCCGCCAGCCGCGGCGGCGCCGCGGCCCAGGAGGCGATGGCGCGCAGCCGCGCCCTAGGCGAGGAGATCGCCCGCCTCGACGCCGAGGGCAAGCAGCTCGAAGCCGAAACCGAGCCCCTCCTCTGGAGCCTGCCCAACCTGCCGTCGCCGCAGGCGCCGGTCGGCGCCTCCGCCGCCGACAACGTGGAGGTGCGCCGTTGGGGCGCGCCGCGCGCGTTCGATTTCGCCCCGCAGCCGCACTGGGAGCTGGGCGAGCGGCTGGGCATCCTCGATCTCGAAGCCGCGGCGCGCATCTCCGGCGCCCGTTTCGCCGTCTATCGCGGCGCGGGCGCGCGGCTGGAGCGCGCCCTGGCGAACTTCATGCTCGACCTGCACACCGCCCGCCACGGCTACACCGAGGTGCTGCCGCCCGCGCTGGTGAACAGCAGGAGTCTGCGCGGCACCGGCCAGTTGCCCAAATTCGAAAGCGACCTGTTCAAGTGCGAAGGCCACGATCTCTGGCTCATCCCCACCGCCGAGGTGCCGCTGACCAACCTGTTCGCCGAGCAGACGCTCGACGAATCCATGCTCCCGGTCAGCGTCGCCGCGTACACGCCCTGCTTCCGCTCCGAGGCCGGCTCCTACGGCAAGGACGTGCGCGGCATTATCCGCCAGCATCAGTTCCAGAAAGTCGAGCTGGTGAAGATCGCCCACCCCGACCGTTCTGCCGCCGATCACGAGCAGCTCACCCGCGACGCCGAAGCCGTGCTCCAGGCGCTCGATTTGCCCTACCGCGTCGTCAGCCTCTGCACCGGCGATCTTGGCTTCAGCTCCCGCCTCACCTACGATATCGAGGTCTGGCTGCCCAGTTCGGACGAGTACCGCGAGATCAGCTCCTGCAGCCACTTCGGCGATTTCCAGGCGCGCCGCGCCAACATCCGCTTTCGCCCCCAGGGCAAAACCAGGACCGAGCTGGCGCACACCATCAACGGCAGCGGCCTCGCCATCGGGCGCGCCTGGATCGCGGTGGTCGAGAACTTCCAGGCCGCGGACGGCTCGGTGGAGATCCCCGCCGCGTTGCGCCCCTACATGGGCGGTCTCGAGCGCATCGCAATTCGCTAGAGAAACCACCCTCGGTTGGATACAATGCGGCCCATGGCCGCTCTCGTCTTTAAAAACGCGAAAGTATTCGACGGGGATTCGCCCGCGCTGCGCGCCGGCATGATGGTGCGCATTGCCGGCGACACCATCGAGCAGGTTGCCGCCCATGTTCCCACCGCCGACGCCGAAATTGTCGACTGCGGCGGGCGCGTGCTCATGCCCGGACTGATTGATGCCCACGTGCACGTCTACGCCGCCAGCCTCAACCCCGGGCGCCTGGCCCAGGCGCCGCTGTCCTATCTCGCCAGCTTCGCCGCCCACTTCATGCGCACCAGCCTGGATCGCGGGTTTACCACGCTGCGCGATGCCGGCGGCGCCGACGTCGGCCTCGCCAGCGCGATCCGCGAGGGTCTGCTCGGCCTTGTCCCGCGCCTGTTCTACAGCGGTCGCGTCATCAGCCAGACCGGCGGCCATGGGGACTTCCGCCCCGGCGACCACGCCCTCGAGACCCACGTCCCCTGCGGCTGCGCCGCCCACTCCGACGCCTTTTCGATCATTGCCGATGGCGCCGACGCCGTCCGCCGCGCCGTACGCGAAGAGCTCCGCCGCGGCGCCACCCACATCAAGGTCATGGCCTCCGGCGGCGTCGTCTCGCCCACCGATCCGCTCGAGCGCTGCCAGTACTCCGACGCCGAGCTTTCCGCCGCCGTCGAGGAGGCCGAGCGCGCCGGCAGCTACGTCGCCACCCACTGCCATCCCGCCGCCGCCATCCGCCGCTCCGCCGCCCTGGGGGTGCGCTCCATCGAGCACGGCACCTTGATGGATCCCGCCACCGCCGACTTCGTCGCCGAGCGCGGCGCCTTCGTCGTCCCCACCATGGCCACCTTTTTCGCCATGCTGGAAAAAGGCGAGGCCCTCGGCCTGCCGCCGGTGAGCTGCGACAAACTGCGCCGCATCGGCGACCGTGCCCTGGGCGGCCTCGAGATCATGAAAACCGCCGGCGTGCGCATGGGCCTCGGCACCGACCTGCTGGGTCAGCTCACCGACCGCCAGAGCACCGAGTTCTCGCTCCGCGCCCAAGTGCTGCCCGCCGCCGACGTCCTCCGCTCCGCCTGCGCCGTCAACGCCGAAATCCTGGGCCAGTCCGACCGCTTGGGCTGCATCCGCCCGGGCGCCGCCGCCGACCTGCTGGTGGTCAACGGCAACCCGCTGGAGGACATCGCGTTGCTCGCCGAAGGCGGCAAGCACCTTGCCATCATCCTCGCCCAAGGCAAGTTCCACAAGCGCCTGCCCTGACCCGCTTCCGCTCGCCCGTACACTTAAGGGATGGCAGCCGCACAGGCCTACGACGTGGCCATCGTCGGCGGCGGGCACGCTGGCGTGGAAGCCGCGCGCGCCGCCGCCCGCATGGGCCTGCGCACGGCGCTGTTTACGCTCAATCCCGAGCTGATCGCGCAGATGCCCTGCAACCCCGCCATCGGCGGCATCGCCAAGGGCCATCTGGTGCGCGAGGTGGATGCGCTCGGCGGCCTGATGGGCGAGGCCACCGACGCCGTCGGCATCCAGTTCCGCCTGCTCAACACCAGCCGCGGCCCCGCGGTCTGGTCGCCCCGCGCCCAAGCCGACAAGAAGCTCTACCGCCAGCAGGTCCGTGCCATGCTCGCCGAAGAGCCAAACCTCGCTATCTGCGCCGCCGAAGTTGGCGGCTTGGACGTCGAAGCGCTCCCCGGCGGCCTGCGCCGCGTGCGCGGCGTCCGCCTGCGCGACGGCGCAACCGTGGCCGCCGCCGCCGTGGTGATCACCACCGGCACCTTCCTCAATGGCCTCATCCACGTCGGCGAAACCACCTATCCCGCCGGCCGCCGCGGCGAACCCGCCGCCCACCTTTTGGGGGAATCGCTCAAACTGCTGGGCTTCGCCTGCGGCCGTCTCAAGACTGGCACCCCGCCGCGGCTCGACGCCAAAACGATTGACTGGTCGCAGTTCGAGCCCCAGCCCGGCGATGCCGAACCCACGCCCTTCAGCTTTCTCACTCCCCGCATCCAGCGCGACCAGGTGCTCTGCTACTCCACCTTCACCAACGCAGGCACCCACGCCGCCGTGCGCGCCAACCTGCACCGCAGCCCGCTCTACTCTGGCCAGATCGCCGGCGTCGGCCCGCGCTACTGCCCCAGCATCGAGGACAAGGTGGTGAAGTTTCCGGCCAAAGAGCGCCACCAGATCTTCCTCGAGCCCGAGGGCCTCGACACCGACGAGATCTACTTGAACGGCATGTCCAGCTCCATGCCCGCCGACGTCCAGGCCGCCATGGTCGCCAGCATTCCCGGCCTCGAGCGCGCCACCATGCTCCGCCCCGGCTACGCCATCGAGTACGACTTCGTCCAGCCCACCGAGCTGCGCGCGACGCTTGAGACCAAGGCGATCGCCGGGCTATTTTTGGGCGGGCAGATCAACGGCACCTCGGGCTATGAGGAAGCCGCCTGCCAGGGCCTCATGGCCGGCATCAACGCCGCGCTGCAGGTGAAGGGTGCGCCGCCGCTGGTGCTGAGCCGCACCGAGGCCTATACCGGCATCCTGGTGGACGATCTCATCGCCCGCGGCGCCGACGAACCCTACCGCATGTTCACCTCGCGCGCCGAGTTTCGCCTGCACCTGCGCATTGACAACGCCGACCTGCGGCTCACGCCCTTCGGGCGCCGCATCGGCCTGGTCACCGACGACCGCTGGCGCCGCTTCGAGGCCAAGCGCGCCCGCCAGGAGGCGGTCGAAGCCCTGCTGCGCAACGAGCGCCGCCCCGGCGATCCGCTGCCGGCGGCGCAGATGCTCAAGCGCCCCGAGGTGCTCCTCACCGCCTATGTCCCATGGCTGCGCCAGCGTTTGCCCGAGGTCGCCGCCGCGCAGGAGCGCGACGACCCCGCCGGCTGGGAGCTGAAAACGGTTGAAACCGCCATCAAATTCGAAGGCTACCTCGCCCAGCAGCGCCGCCACATGGAGCAGTTGCGCGAGGCCGAGGGCAAGACCATCCCCGAGAGCTTCGACTACGACGCCCTGCCCGGACTCAGCCGCGAGATGCAGCAGAAGCTCGGCCGCGTCCGCCCGGCCACGTTGGGGCAGGCCTCGCGCATCCCCGGCGTGACGCCGGCGGCGCTCTCGCTGCTCTTGGTGCACTTGGAACTGCGGCGCCGCGCCGCGGCCCAGTAAGATCATTCCGGCTTACAATTGCGGCTATGCCACAGATACCGGACCAAGATCGCGGCCCGGAGCTCTTCATCGGTCTCGCTGGGGCCGTGGGGGAGCCAAACGCGCCGGCGAGAGCCGCTGCGATAGCGCCGGCTCGACGAGCGGGCGTGAACGCTACGAATAGGAGTACTACGCCGCCAGGTCGGCGCGGGTAATGCGCAGGCCGTTAAGGTTGCCCAGCACGGTCAGCGCCATGTGGGCCGGGTCGAACGCGGCGCTGGTGATCGCCAGCACGTCTTCCGCCGTCACCCGCTCGATCCGCTCCAGCAGCTCGTTCATGCCGATGAAGCGGCCGAAGTAGATCTGCTGCCGCGCCAGGTTGGACATGCGCGCGCCGGTGGACTCCAGCCCCAGCATCAGGCTGCCCTTGAGGTTGTCCTTCGCCCGCCGCAGCTCTTCCGCCGGCACCGCCTCCCGCCGCAGTCCGCGGAGCTCTTTGATGATCGAATCCACCACCTGCCGCACCGTCTGGTTGCTGGTGCCGGCATACACGCCGAACAAGCCGGTGTCGCTGTAAGGGTTCAGGTCGCTGAACACCGCGTAGGCCAGCCCCTGCCGCTCGCGGATGTTCTGGAACAGCCGCGACGACATGCCGCCTCCCACCACCGTGTTCAGCACGCTCCAGGCGTAGCGGTCCTCGCTCATGAGCGATTGCGCCGGCATTCCCAGGCAAATCTGCACCTGCTCGAGTTGCTTCTTGTTGCGCATCACGATGCGGGCGTGCGTGGCCGGGGGCGCATTGCGATGGCCGTTCGGCACCGGCTTCATCGCCGCGAACCAGTGCGTCGCCAGCTCCACCAGCCGCTCGTGCTCGAAGTTGCCCGCCGCCGCGATCAGCAGGTTGTCGGGCGAAAAGCACAGGCGGTAGTAGTCGAGCAGCTTGTCCTGCCGCAGTTGCCGGATGGTCTCTTTGGTGCCCAGGATCGGCCGCCCCAGCGGATGGTCCTTCCAGAAGTTCTGGGTGAAGATTTCGTGGACGAGGTAGTCGGGGTTGTCCTCGTCCATCTTGATCTCCTGCAGGATCACCCCCTGCTCGCGCACGATGTCTTCCTCGCGGAACAACGGGTTCAGCACCAGATCCGCCAGCACCTCGAACGCCAGCGGCACGTGCTCATCCAGCACCTTGGCGCTGAAGCAGACGTTCTCCTTGGACGTGAACGCGTCCAGGTTGCCGCCGATCGAGTCCACCGAGCGCGCGATCTCTTCCGCCGAGCGGTGGCTGGTGCCCTTGAACACCATGTGCTCGATGAAGTGCGTGATGCCGTTTTGCTCGGCCGTCTCCCGCCGCGATCCGTTCAGCACCCAGATGCCCAGGGTGACGGAGCGCACGTGCGGCATGCGTTCGCTGATGATCGTCAGCCCGTTGCCCAGCACGGTGCGCTGGATCTGCTGCAGCTCGGGCGCGTTGGACGTCGGGGTCGGGCTGATGGCGGCGCTGGAGACTGGGTTGGACACGGCGCTCCCCGCGAAAACGGCTAGCTACATTGTGGCACACTCCTGTCGGTCCTGGACTCCTCGGTCGCGGCCTCCACGGCTGATTCTAAAGGACTTCTGCCAGCACTTCGTTCCAGAATGAGCGTGGTGGCGTTCTTCTCCCCGCGAGATAACCCTCGTCGGGAGCTACAGTTAAGGAAATGCCCGCCGTTGCCCCAGCCGAAGCCTTGGGCCTTGAGCCCGAGGAGTGGAGCTCCCGCCTCGAGGCTTGGGCGCTCCCCCGCTACCGCGGCCAGCAGGTTTTCCGCGCCTTGCACCAGGAGCGGCTCGAGGTTTGGTCCGACCTGCGCCAGCTTCCCCTCGACGCGCGCGAGCGGCTCGCCGCCGACTTTCCGCTGCACCGTCCGCGCATCGCCCGCAGGATCGCCTCCGCCGACGGCACCATCCGCTACCTGCTCAGCCTGGCGGATGGCGAGCAGATTGAGGCCGTCTATCTGCCCGACGAGGTCTTCGACGCCGCCGGCGCGCCGCTGCGCCGCCGCACCACCTTCTGCATCTCCTCCCAGGCCGGTTGCGCCGTCAACTGCCAGTTCTGCATGACCGCCACCCTCGGCCTGCGACGCAGCCTCACCGCCGGCGAGATCGTTGCCCAAGTTCTATGCTTGCTCGGCGAACACGGTTTGTGTCCGGGCCGCGGTCTCGACCGGGTCAACTTGGTCTTCATGGGCATGGGCGAGCCGTTTCTCAATTACGACAACGTGGTGCGCGCCATTCGCGTTCTCACCCGTCCGGAGGGCGCCGCCCTTGCGCCCCGCCGCATTACCGTCTCCACCGCCGGCATCGTGGAAAAAATCCGCCGCTGGGGCAGGGAAGAGTTTCCCCGCGGCCGCCCCAACCTGGCCATCTCGCTCAACGCCTCGAGCGACGAGCAGCGCCAGCGCCTCATGCCCCTCCACCGCGGCCAAGGCGGCCTCGAGGCGCTGCTGGCGGCGGCCCGCGAGCTGCCGCTGGGCCCGCGCGAGTACGTCACCTTCGAGTACGTCCTGCTCGCCGGCGTCAACGACCAGCTGGGCGACGCCGATCGGGTCCTCGCCCGGCTCGGCGGCCTGCGCGCCAAGGTCAACCTCATCGCCTGGAACGCCGGCGGCAGCCTCCCCTTCGCCGCCCCCGAGCGCGAGTCCGTGCTGGCCTTTCAGCGGCGCCTCATCGCCGGCGGCATCGCCACCTACATCCGCCGCCCGCGCGGCCGCGACATCTACGCCGCCTGCGGGCAGTTGGCCAAAAGCTAAGCCGGGCGCACGTCGCCGCTCACCACCGTGCGCACCTCGCCCGACGCCAGCCGGACGCGGAGGAAGCCGTTGACTTCCAGGCCGGCGGTGGCGCCGCGGTAGCCGTCCGCGCCGCCGACGACGACTTCGAGGCCCTGGGCGTAGCGCGAGCGTGCGGTGAACTCGGCCAGTAGGGCGGCGTCCTCGCCGTTTGACCACGCCCGGTAGCGGCGCGCCAGGCTCGCCACCAGCGCCTGCAGCAGCGCCCAGCGGTCGCACGGCCGCGGCAGGTGGTCATCGAGCGCGGTGGCGATGGGCGCCAGCTCGGGCGGCAGCGCCGCCGGACGCAGGTTGAGGCCGACGCCGAGGGCCGCGCACAGCCGGCCGCCCTCGAGCGCCGATTCGATCAGGATGCCGCCGAACTTTTTGCCGGCGAAGAGCAGATCGTTGGGCCAGCGAATCTCGGCCTCGAGCCCGCACGCCTCGCGCACCGCATCCGCCGCGGCCAGGCCCGACGCCAGCGTCAGCAGCAGCAGGTCCGCGACCGGGCGGCGCGGCCAGAGCAGCAGGCTGCAGTACAGTCCCGCGCCCGGCGGCGAGGCCCAGGTGTGGCCGTGGCGGCCGCGGCCGGCGGTCTGGCGCTCGGCGACGAAGACCGTGCCCTCGGCGCTCGCGGCGCGGGCGGCGCGCAAGGCCGCGGACTGGGTCGAGGGCAGCTCCGGATACCAGCGGATCACAAGGGGATGATGCGCATCGAGAGATCGACCGCGGGGGCCGAGTGCGTCAGCGCGCCGACGCTGATGAAGTTGGCGCCGGTTTCCGCGTAAGCCCGCACCGTCGCCAGCTTCACGCCGCCGGAGACTTCGATCGGCACCTTGCCGCCGATCCTCGCCACCGCCTGCCTGACCTGTTCCGGCGTCATGTTGTCCAGCAGCAGCCGCTCCGCTCCGCCGTGCAGCGCGGCCGTGATCTCGGCCTCCGTCCGCACCTCGATCTCCAGGCTCTGCCCCGGCCGCCGGTGGGCCTGCGCCCGCGCCAGCGCCTCGGCCACGCCGCCCGCCAGCCGGATGTGGTTGTTCTTGATCAGCACCGCATCGGATAAATCGCTGCGGTGGTTGAACCCACCTCCGCAGGTCACCGCGTACTTGTCCAGGATGCGCATCCCGGGCGCGGTCTTGCGCGTGTCCAAAATCCGCACCGGCAAATCCCGCACCGCGTCCACGTACTGCCGCGTCAGGGTCGCGATGCCGCTCAGCCGCTGCAGCAGGTTCAGGATCACCCGTTCGCACGACAGCAGTGGTTGCGCCGGCCCGCGCGCCACCGCTACGGTCTGCCCCGGCCTCAGCCGCACGCCATCGAACACTTCCGGATGGTGCGTCACCACCACCGCCGGCAGCTGCCGCTCCCCGCCGGCCTTCAGCGCCAGGCTGGTGTAGAGCTCGAACACCCGCGCCACCGCCCCCAGGCCCGCCAGCACGCACTCCTGCTTGGCCACCACTTCCGCCTGCCCCCGCTGCCCCGGCTCGACCGTCAGCCGCGTGGTCGCGTCGGCGAGGACGTGATCTTCCAATAAGGCGCGCTCGATCAGCGAGCTGATGCGGGGTGCGTTCCAGTCCATGGCGCGGCGCTACTGATTATAGAGGATGGAGGCCGTGCTTGACGCGCGCGCGGCCGCGCCCGGATACTGAGCGCGGCCTTGCGCCGTCCGATGCCCGAATTCGCCTTCACGCCCGCCGAGTTGCGCCGCTTGCGCGCCTTGACCACGCCCGCGCGCGTGCAGCGCTTTCTCGACACCGAGATCGGCTACAACACCGAGCCCGACGGCGACACGCTGCGCTCGCCGCGCCGGGTGCTGCGCGACCGGGTGGCGCACTGCCTCGAAGGCGCGCTCTTCGCCGCTGCCGCGCTCCGCCTGCACGGCCATCCGCCGCTCGTGCTCGACCTCGAGGCCGAGCGCGACGACGACCATGTGCTGGCTTTGTTCCGCGCGCACGGCGCGTGGGGCGCGATCGGCAAGTCGAACTTCGCCGGGCTGCGCTTCCGCGAGCCGGTGTATCGCACGCTGCGCGAGCTGGTGATGTCCTACTTCGAGCACTATTTCAACCTGGCGCGGGAGAAGACGCTGCGGCGATACTCGCGCCCGGTGAACCTGGCGCGCTTCGACCGACTGGGGTGGATGACCTCGGAAGCCGACCTGTGGCCGATCAACGATTACCTGGTGTGCATGCCGCACGCGCCGTTGTTCCGCAACGGCGCCGGCCGGCGGCTGGCGCGGGTGGACGCGCGCCTGTTCGCCGCCGGGCTCACCGGCCGCGTGCACAAGCTAAGCAATTGAGCGTAAGGGAGTTGGCTGCCGGGCAGGGACTCGAACCCCGATAGGCAGATCCAGAGTCTGCTGTCCTACCATTGAACGACCCGGCAAGGCCGCTCGAACATTATAGCCTGCGCCGGTGCGCGGCCGGCGTCAGCCGGAGTGCTTCCCCCACCGGTAACGGCGCTTGCCGCAGCGCCGGCAGGAGTACGGCCACAGCAGCAGCGTCGCCGCCATCCAGTCGCCCCCGGTCTGCCGCCTGCGGCGGTCGAGATCGGTGCCGCAGCGCCAGCAATGCTTCACCGCGCGCACCATGTGCCGCCGCCCGCACCTCGGGCATTCGTAGGCGGCGAGCACGTGCCGCACAACCTTTTCCCCAAAGGTGCGCGCCGTGCGGCGCAACGGCACTTCCTGGCACTGCGGGCAAGTCATCGGAATCCCATCGAGCGCAGGGGGGGCACATGCGCTCCGCTACTGCTGCTATGGGATTGTAAACCAGGATTCGAGGCGCGTCGTGATAGATTCTGGCGTCTCGGTCGGAAACGTCATAACTGGTCCAAAATGAACGCTCGCCCCGCCCGGATGGGGGTAGAGCGCGCCGTCCGGGAGAATCTGGAAAAGTCCGTCGATGCGGATCGGCATCACGGGTAAGCGCAGCGCCGCGACGAAAACGCCGATGCCGGGCCGGAACTTATGCAGGCGTCCGTCCGGGGTGCGCGCGCCCTCCGGAAAGATCAGCGGGCAGTAACCCGCGTCGGCCAGCCGGCCGGTATGGCGCAGCGATGCCGCCACCGCGCCGTAGGCGGTCAGCAGGTAACCGTTGAAGAACAACTGCACACTGCGCAGCCGCCAGCGGTCGCGGAAGCGCCGCCAGGGGCGGGCGCGGGCGTCGAAGGCGCCGGCGAACGGCTCGATGCCCATCGCCGGGGCCACCCACGGCCGCCAGGCGCGCGGCATGCCGCGCAGAATCAGCGGGACGTCGAGCATGCTCTGGTGATTGGCGATGAAGAGCACCGGCCGCTCAAGGCCCTCGAAGCGCTCGCGCCCCTCGATCCGGATGCGCACCACGGAGGTGCGCAGCACCGGCAGCGCGATGGCCGAGTACGCCGCGGAGCGGAAATGACGGAAGGCCGGCCGCAGCGGCCATCGCTTCTCGTGCGCGGGCACCCGCAGTTCCGCGCCTTCGAGTTTGCCGGCGCCGGCGATGGTCGCCGGCGATGCCGGCCCAGCGCTCTCCGGGGCCCCGTCTTCCGCGTGCCGCAGCAGCGCGTCCACGTCCGCCACCGTCTGCGCCAGCGTCAGCGCGGTCTCCTCGATGCCGCCGGCGGTGTGCGCCTCGATCCAACTCCACAACTCCACCCGGTCGAGCGAGGACAGCCCCAGATCGCTGTCCAGCCGCGCCAGCGGCTGCAACCGCCCCGCCGCCAGGCCCCAGCGCTGCGCGGCGAACGCCTTCCAATCGCCCGCCCCGTCGCCGCCCGCCGCCGGCGCCGCCGGCTGTCCCTGGTTCAGCCAGCGCGCAATCGCCAGCCGCTGCAGCTTGCGGGTCGAGGTGGTGCGCGGCAGGTGGGGCCCGGGCCACAGCGACGCCGCGCGGATGCGCTGGTGCGGCTCGAGGCTTGCGTTGGCCGCCGCCACCGCCCGATCCAGCGCGGCTTCCGCCACGCCCGGCTTCAGCACCACCACCGCGTGCACCTGGCCGCCGCCCGCGCGCGTATCCTCCACCGCCGCGCTCTCCTCCACCTCGGGCTGCTGCGCCAGCGCCCGCTCCACGTCCTCCGGAAACACATTCAGCCCCTCGGGCGTGACGATCACTTCCTTCTTGCGCCCGAGAAACACCAGCATCTTGTTGGGCTCCATCCGACCCAAGTCGCCGGTGTGCAGCCAGCCCCCGGGGAAGGTCTGCTCCGTCGCCTCCGGGTTGCGGTAATATCCCGGCGAGACGTTGGGCCCGCGCACCAGGATCTCGCCATCCGGCGCGATCTTGACTTCCAACCCCTCCAGCGTCTGCCCCACCGTGCCGCGCCGGATCTTGAAGGGGTGCGTGATGGCGATCGCCGGCGCCGTCTCCGTCAGCCCGTACCCCTGCACCATGGCGTAGCCCAGCGCGTGCCAGTACTCGTCCAGCGCCGGCGCCAGCGCGGCCCCGCCCACGATGAACGCCCACATCTTCCAGCCCAGCCGCCGGTGCAGCTTGCGCCAGCGCCAGAACCGCCAAAACATGCCGTGGCCGCGGCTGATCGCCGGCGCCTGCTCCCGGCCCACGCCGGTTTCCGCCTCCGCCCATTGCGTGAACAACTGCACCTGCTGCGGCACCGCCACCAGCGCCGAGGCGCGGTGCTCGCGGATGATCGCCGCCCACTGCGCCGGCGCCTGTGATTCGGGAAACACCACCGTGCTGTCCACCAGCGGCGGGATGAGCAGCCCCATCACCTGCCCGAACAGGTGGCTGAGCGGGATCAGGTGGACGAACCGGATCGGCAGCACGATCCGCATCCGCGGCTTGTACTTCGCCACTTCCTTGGCGATGGGCCGCAGGTTGGCGAGCACGTTGCCGTGGGTGATCATCACGCCCTTGGGCTCGGCGGTGGCGCCGGAGGTGTAGACAATCTCCAGCAGCGTGTCCGGCGGGGGGTCGGCGGGCGCGGCCGGCAGCGGCGCCGGCGCCAGCGCCGCGATCTCGGCAAACGTCATCCGTGCCGCGCCCAGCGCGGCCTCGTGGTCGGTGCACAGCAGCGCCGCTTCCGTCTGCTGCAGCACCTTGCCCGCCAGCTCGGGCGAAAAGGCCGCGTCCAGCGGCACCACCACCGCGCCCGCCAGCACGCAGCCGTAAAACGCCGCCGCCCAGGCCACGCCCGCCGCGCCCCAGAGCATCACCCTTTGCCCGCGCCCGATGCCCCGGCGCTCCAGTTCGCGCTGGAACGCGCTCGCCTTGCCCAGCAGCTCGGCGTAGGAGACGCGCGTGCTGCGGTACAGGTGCTGCTCGATCAGCGCCGTGCGCTCGCCCAAGCCGGCGAGGCTGAGGAGGTAACGCGGCAGCGAGTTGAGGGTGGCGAGATCGTGCGGCATGCGCCCGGCCGGAGCAGGCTAGCCGGCGTTGCCGCCGGGAACACAGGTGGGGTAGCGGCCGGTGTAGCAGGCTTTGCAGAAGCTGTCGTCGCGGTTGTCCACCGCCGCGTCCAGCCCGGCGAGCGAGAGGTAGGCGAGCGAGTCCGCCCCGATGGTCGCCCGGATCTCGTCCACCGTCTGGTTGGCCGCGATCAGCTCGGCTTTCGAGGGCGTGTCCACGCCGTAATAGCAGGGGGACACCGTCGGCGGGCAGGAGATGCGCACGTGCACCTGGCGCGCCCCCGCGTCGCGGATCATGGTCACGATCTTGCGGCTGGTGGTGCCGCGCACGATCGAGTCGTCCACCAGCACCACGCGCTTGTCCTCCAGCAGCCGCCGCACCGGGTTCAGCTTCAGCTTCACCCCGAAGTCGCGGATCTGCTGCGACGGCTCGATGAACGTCCGCCCCACGTAGTGGCTGCGAATCAGCCCGAAGCGGCAGGGCAGCCCCGCCTCCGCGGCGTATCCCAGCGCTGCCGCCACGCCCGAGTCCGGCACCGGCACCACCAGGTCCGCCTCCGCCGGCGCCTCGCGCGCCAGCCGCCGTCCCATCTCCTCGCGGCTGAGCTGCACGCTGCGCTCGAACACCAGGCTGTCCGGGCGGGCGAAGTAGACGTGCTCGAAGACGCACTGCCGCCGCGGCCGCGCCGCCGCGAACCGGTGCGCCTGCGGCGCGGCCGGACCTTGCCCCGTCAGCCGCACCCATTCTCCCGGCGCCACGTCGCGCTCGAACGTCGCCCCGATCAGGTCGAAGGCGCAGGTTTCGCTCGCGAAGCACACCGCTCCGTCCGCCATCCGCCCCATCGCCAGCGGCCGGAACCCCCACGGGTCGCGGACGGCATACAGGCTGTCGGGCGTCAGCAACAGCAGCGAATACGCCCCCTCCACCTGGTTCAGCGCCTCTTCCAGCGCCGCATCGAAGCCGGTGGCGCGCGACTGTGCCAGCAGATGCAGGATGACTTCGGTGTCGCTGGTGGTCTGGAAGATCGAGCCCTGCCCCTCCATTCGCGCCCGGATCGCCGCCGCGTTCACCAGGTTGCCGTTGTGCGCGACCGCCAGTTGGCCCTTGTTGCACTCCACCGTCAGCGGCTGCGCGTTATTGATGCCGCTGTCGCCGCAGGTCGAGTAGCGGGTGTGCCCGATCGCCGCCCGCCCCGGCAGCTTGTGCAGCGCCTTGGGGGTGAAGATGTCGGCCACCTGGCCCATCGCCCGCTTGGTGTGGATGACCTGCCCCGCTCCCCGCGCATCGCTGGAGGCGATGCCCGCCGACTCCTGCCCGCGGTGCTGCAGCGCGTACAACCCCAGGTAGGCCAGGTTCGCGGCCTCCGGATGCCCCCAGATGCCGACCACGCCGCACTCTTCGCGCAGTTTGTCCCACGGCGTCAGCTCGACTGCCTCGGGGCGGCGGCTCACGTCAATACCTCCATCGGGCTGATCACGCTTTCCAGCTGCCGTCCCAGGCTCGTCTCCCAGGCTTGCGCCAGCCGCGCCAAGCTCAGGCGCATTCTCGCCGGGCCGCAGGTGATTTCCAGCCCGCGCTCCGCCTCCACCGTCTCGCCCAGCCGGGTCGCCTCCAGCCCGGCCGCATCCGCCAGCGCCTCGAGTCCGGCGGCGTGCTCCGGCGCGCAACTCACCACCACCCGCGTCGCCGATTCCTCAAACAGCGTCGCCGCCGTATCGCCTTCCTCCGTCAGCGTCAGCCGCGCGCCCACCCGTGCCGTCTCGCCCTCTTCCGCCCGCCGCGCCAGGCAGCACTCCGCCAGCGCCACCGCCAGCCCGCCGGTCGAAACCTGGTGCGCGGACTCGATCCACCCCCGCTCCCGTCCCGCCGCCAGCACTCCGTGCAGCGCCCGCTCGCGCTCCAAGTCCAGCGCCGGCGGCAGGCCCCACGTCTGTCCCAGCACCGCCGCCGCGTACTCGGTGGCGCCCAGCCGTTGCCGCCGTTCTTCCGCCGTCAGCGCCGCCGCGCCCGAGAGCAGCCAGACCGCGCGTCCGGTCTGCTGGAAGCGCGCCGGCGTCGGCCCGCGCTCCGCGCTCAGCTCGATCCGCCCCACCACCCCCACCACCGGCGTGGGCTGAATCCCATGCCCCAGGGTCTCGTTGTACAGGCTGACGTTTCCCCCCGTGATCGGCGTCCCCAGCGCCGCACACGCCTCCCCCATGCCGGCGATCGCCTCCGCCAGTTGCGCCATCACCTCCGGCTTCTCCGGGTTGCCGAAGTTCAGGCAGTTGGTCGCCGCCAGCGGCCGCGCTCCGGCGCAGGCGACCTTGCGCGCCGCCTCCGCCACCGCCAGCCGAGTCCCCGCCCGCGCGTCCAGTTGGCAATAGCGCCCGTTGCCGTCCAGCGCCATCGCCAGCCCCCAGCGCGTGCCCTTGATCCGGATCACCCCCGCGTCGCCGCCCGGCCCCGCCACCGTGTTGGTCCGCACCATGGTGTCGTACTGCTCCCAGATCCAGGCCTTCGAGCACACGTTCGCCGAGCCCAACAGCGTCAGCAGGTCGGCTGCCGGATCCCGCGTCGGCGCCGCCCCGCTCGCTTCCCCTCCCGCCGGGGGGTCGAGCGGCAGTGTCCGCGCCGCCGGCCGCTGCGGCCGCCGGTAGCGGGGCGCGCTCTCGGTCAGCGCCGCGTTCGGAATGTCGGCCACCACCGCGCCCCGGTGCCGCACCCGGAACCGCCCCTCCGCCGTCACCCGTCCCACCTGCACCGCGTCGAGCCCCCACTTGGCGAAGACCGCGTACACCTCCGCTTCCCGCCCCGCTTCCGCCACCAGCAGCATCCGCTCCTGGCTCTCGCTCAGCAGCATCTCGTAGGCGGTCATGCCGGTTTCGCGCTGCGGCACCTGGTCCAGGTCGAGCTCGATCCCCGTGCCCGCCCGCGCCCCCATCTCGGTGCTCGAGCTGGTCAGCCCCGCCGCCCCCATGTCCTGGATTCCCAGCACCGCGCCCGTCGCCATCGCCTCCAGGCAGGCCTCCAGCAGCAACTTCTCCAGGAACGGGTCGCCCACCTGCACGTTGGGGCGCTTGGCGCTGCTCGACTCGGAAAACTCCTCGCTCGCCATGGTCGCCCCGTGAATGCCGTCCCGGCCCGTCTTCGCGCCCGCGTAAATCACCGGGTTGCCCACGCCCGTGGCCTTACCGAAAAACAGCTTGTCCTCGCGCGCCAGCCCCAGCGCAAACGCGTTCACCAGCGGGTTGGCGCTGTAGCTGGCATCGAACTGCGTTTCTCCGCCCAAATTCGCCACTCCGAAGCAGTTGCCGTAATGCGCGATGCCCGCCACCACGCCCTCCAGCAAGGCCCGGTTCTTCGCCGTCGCCAGCGGCCCGAAGCGCAGCGAGTCCATGATCGCCACTGGCCGCGCCCCCATCGTGAACACGTCCCGCAAAATACCGCCCACGCCGGTCGCCGCGCCCTCGAACGGCTCCACGAAGCTGGGGTGGTTGTGGCTTTCGATCTTGAACACGCAGGCCCAGCCATCGCCCACCCGCACCACGCCGGCGTTCTCGCCCGGCCCCTGCAGAATGTCGGGCCCGGAAGTCGGCAGCGCCTTCAGGTGGACGCGGCTGCTCTTGTAGGAGCAGTGCTCGCTCCACATCACCCCGAAGATGCCCAGCTCGGTGAGGTTCGGCTCGCGTCCCAGCAGCCTGCGGATCGCTTCGAACTCCTCCCGCGTGATGCCTTGCTGCCGCAGCGTCTCGTCGGTGGTCATCGGCATGGTTGCAATGAAGCGAACAGTTGCAGGCCGTCGGCCGAGCCCAGCCCGGCTTCGCTGGCCCGTTCCGGATGCGGCATCAGCCCCACCACGTTCCGCCCCGCGTTGCAGATGCCGGCGATATGGTGCAGCGAGCCGTTGGGATTGGCCGCCGCCGTGATCTCCCCCGCCGCCGTGCAGTAGCGGAAAATCACCTGCTGCCGCCGCTCGAGTTGCTCCAGCACCTCCGGCGGCGCGTAATAGTTGCCGTCGCCATGCGCGATCGGCACCTGCAGCACCTGGCCCGCCCTGCACCCGCCGGTGAAGGGCGTCGCCGTGGACTCCACCCGCAGGTGGACCTGCCGGCAGACGAACCGCAGTCCGGCGTTGCGCAGCAGCGCCCCTGGCAGCAGCCCGGCTTCGCACAGAATCTGAAAGCCATTGCAGATCCCCAGCACCGGATTGCCGGCGCGCGCGAATTGCGCCACCGCCGCCATGATCGGCGAAAACCGCGCGATGGCGCCCGTGCGCAGATAGTCGCCGTAGCTGAACCCGCCGGGCAGGATGATCATGTCGCAGCCCTGCAGGTCGGTGCTCTCGTGCCACAACGGCACCGCCTCCCGCCCCGACGCGAGCGTCGCGGCGTGAAGCGCGTCGTGGTCGCAATTGCTGCCGGGGAAAACCACTACGCCGATTTGCATGGTGAATCTGGGGACATCCTTGATTTTACAACCGGAGCGGCTGCGGCTCAATGACCGGCCAGCGGTTGGCCCAGCAAGTCCGTCAACCGCCGCAGCCCCTGGTCCAGTGCCGCCTGGCTACGGGACTCGACGTTGAGCCGCAGCAGCGGCTCGGTGTTGGAGCTGCGCAGGTTGAAGCGCCAGTCGGTGAAGGCCACTGACAGCCCATCGGTGAAGTCGGTCTCGCCGCCAGTAAACTCGCGCTGGGCCCGGGCGATGGCCGCGGCGGCGTCCGCCACGCGGAAGTTCATCTCCCCGCTGGCGAAGTACTTGGCCCGCAGCGGCGCCACCAGCGCCGACAGCGGCTTGCCCTCCCGCCCCAGCAGTTCCAGCATCAGCAGCAGCGGGATCATGCCGTTGTCGCGGAACCAGTTGCGGCGAAAGTAGAAGTGCGCCGACATCTCCCCCGCGAACGCCGCGTTCAGCTCCCGCATCTTCGCCGGGATGATCGTCATCCCCGCCCGGCTGATCACCGTCTTCCCGCCCAAGGCCGCGATGGTGTCCTGCGTTGCCCAGATGCTGCGCGGGTCGATAATCACCGTCGCCCCGGGCTCGTGCTGCAGCACCGAGCGCGCCAGGATCGCAGTGGTGAAGTAGCCGGAGAGGAAGTAGCCGCTCTCATCCACGAAGAAGCAGCGGTCGCCATCGGCGTCCCAGGCCACGCCGAGATCGGCGCGCCGCCCGAGCACGGACTTTACCAACTCGCCCTGGTTTTCCGGCAAGAGCGGATTGGGCACGCCGCCGGGGACGGGGAAGGCGCCATCGGGCTCCTCGTACATGCCATGGATAGTGAGCGGCAGCTTGCCCCGTTCCGCCACCAGCCGCAGCACCTTGACCTGCAAGCCGCAATTGCCGTTGGCCACCAGTGTCATCGGCCGCAGCCGGGAGCGGTCGATATAGGTCAGCACGTAATCGGCAAAGTTGTTCCAGACGTCGCGCCGCTCGCGCCGGCCCGGCCGCGCCGCCGGCGTGCCGCCGGCGTCCTGGAGCGCCAGGTCGCGCACCTGGTCGAGGCCGCTGGTGAGCGACAGCGGCACGGCGCCCTTGCGGCAGGAGTTGAACCCGTTCCAGTCGCGCGGATTGTGCGAGGCGGAAACGGTGAAGCCGCCGTCGGCGTCGAGCGTGGCGGCGGCGAAATAGAACATGTCGGTCGACACCGTGCCGATGTCGATGACGTCGACGCCCGCCCGCAGCAGCGCCGCGATCGCCGCCTCCGCCAGCATCGGCCCGCTGGCGCGCACGTCCTTGCCCACCACCACGCGCCGGGCGCCGATCACCTGGGCGAAGGCCCGGGCGAAGGCTCCGGCTCCGGCTTCATCCAACTGTTGCGGCACCACGCCGCGCACGTCGTAGCTGCGAAAAATCGCCGGGTCGAGCAAATGAGCCTCCGCCTGCGCCGCTGGAGCCTTCACCCTACCGCACCCCCGGCGCCGCCGCAAGCGCCCCAACGCGGCAACGGGCGGAGGATGTGCATCCTCCGCCCGTTCCGGCTCCGGCTCGAGTCCACCCCTAGAAGGTCAGCTTGGTGGTGAACTCGATGATGCGCGGCGACGCGTCGCCGCCCAGGAACGCGCCGAACATGCTGGTCGGCACGCTCACGGTGTTGATCACCTGGCCGAAGTTGCTCGCCCCCAGGTTGCCCACCGGCAGGTCGAAGTTGGGATGATTGAACAGGTTGAAGAACTGCAGCCCAAAGCCCAGCTGCCCCTGTTCCCAGCCCGGAATCTGGGTGTTCTTGATGACGCTCAGGTCGGTGTCGAAGAACCGCGGTCCGCGGTACTGATTTCGGATCTGGTTGCCGAACGCCGCCGGCGTCGAAGTCGAGGGCGAAAAGGCGGCCGGCGCAATGCACTGCATGCCCACCGTGCAGGTCCCCGTCTGCCCGCTGGCCAGCGGGTTGGCGAAGAGCGCGCCATTGGGACCGTAGTTGTTGGCCTCCAGCGCCGTGGTCGCGTTGCCGTCCACCACGGTCAGCGGCAGCCCGCTGCGCGCAAACAGCGAGCCCGACAGCGTCCAGCCCCGCCACAGCTCGTCCGGGCCCCAGCCGAAGGCGCTGCGGAACGGAATCGTCCAGACGTAGTTCAGGCTGAAGTAATGGCGCACGTCGTAGTCGGAGTTGCCGTAATTGAAGGCGCGGATGTTGTAGGGATCCTGCACCCCGATCACGCTGGTGTTGGTCGCCGTCAGGGTGAACGGCAGGAACCCGCCGTTGGAGACCATGTCGAGCGCGTGGCTCCAGGTGTAGTTCGCCTGGAACTGGAAACTGCGGCTGAGCTTGCGCGAGAACGATACGGTCAGGCCGTTGTAATTCGAGTTGCCGCCCGTCACCAGTTGGTTGACCACGCCGAAGCGCGGGTCCGGCGCCGTCGCCGGCAGCCCGGTGAAGCCGGGGAAGAAGGCGTTGAAGCCGTCCACCTGCATCGCTTCATGCTCGCCGTGGTTGCCCACGTAGTTGATGCTCAGCGCGCTCACGCTGCCGATCTGTTGCTGCACTTCCAGGTTCCATTCCATATACAGCGGGCTCTTGACCTTCTGGTCGCTGGTGAAATAATTCGGCGACGTGAACCCGGGATTGGTGGCCGAAATCGAGGCCAGCGTCCCGCCCGCGGCGAAGGCGCTCAGGAACGAGCTGTTGTCGGCCGCGCCCGAGCTCAGCACATTGCCCGTCGCCGCCGGCGACAGCGGCCCGCTCACCGTGAACGTGTTCACCTGGGGCGAGTTGCCGGCATAGCTGTCGAAGACCAGCGCCGGGGTGCTGTTGGTGAATAGTCCGAAGCCGCCGCGCAGCACCGTCTGCTGGCTGGAAAACGGCGTCCAGGCGAAGCCGACGCGCGGCTGCCAGATCACCGCCTGGTAGCCCGGCAGCGTCGGGCGCAAGCCGGTCTGGATGACCTGGTTGTAGGGTACGGCCGGGTCGTGGTTGAGCGCGGTGAACGGCGCCACCAGCCGCGAGATGCAGTTGTGCAGGCAGATCGGGTTGGAGTTGTGTTCCGCCCGCATCGACAGCGTCCAGGTCAGCCCGCGCGTCATCTGGATGTCGTCCTCCAGGTACGCCCCCAGCGAGTACAGCCGCACCGGCTGGTTGAAGGCCGAAGGGAAGGCCTGCGTCGACACATCCGCTGCCCCGTTGAAGAAGCTTGCCAGCGAGGTGCTGATGAACGGCGTGGTGTTGATCCCGAAGTCGTAGTCGTTGGTGAGGTTGAGGTTGTAGTTGACGCCCGCCTTCAGCGTGTGCGCCCCCATCGTGGTCGAATAATCGTCCGAGGCCCCGTACTGGGTTACGTTCCGCCCCTGCGGGAACAGGTTGTCAATCCCGCCCAGCGCCGTGAACTCCGCCCCGGCGAGGTTCAGCGAATACGGGAACAGCGCGCTCCGCGCCCCGGCGTTGTTGCCAAAGATCGCCGAGTAGTGCGACGCGCTCAGGATCATCTGGTTTACCGCCCCCGCGCTGAAGCTGTGCGTCCAGTTGAGTTGGCCGCGGTACTGCGGCTGGTCGCTGGAGACGTTGAAGCCCGGGTTGATCGGGTCGGTGAAGGTGGCCTGCGTCCCCCGGTCCAGGCTGAGCTGCAGGTACATGTGGTCGTTGGCCCCGACGATCTCGTCCAGCCGGCCATTCAGCATCCACTCGTGGGTGTGGTTGGGCGCGCTGGATTGGAACTGCAGCGCGCAGGGCCCGCCGCCCGGCAGCGCGAAGCTCGTCCCGCAGCCGCCGTTGACCACCGGCACCGCGTTCGCCGCTCCCACCGCCCCGTTGTAGAGGCTGAACATGCTCTGGTAGAACGGCACTTGGGCGCTGTTGCCCGTCGCCGCCAGATTCGCCAGCGTCGCGCTCTCAAACCCCGGGCTGGGGATGCGCGCCTGCTGGTTGGTCGGCAGCACCACATCCAGCCCTTCGGTGTCCACAAAGATGAAGGTCTTGTCCTTGACCAGCGGCCCGCCCACCCGCGCGGCCCATTGATTGGCATTGTCGAACGGCCGCGCCGTGCCCCCGGCGTTGTTGAAGAAGTTGTTGGCGTTCATCACCCGTCCGTTCCAGTTCCAGATCGCGTTTCCATGCCATTGGTTGGTGCCCGCCATGGTGACGTAGTTCACGTTTGCTCCCGCCATTTGGCCGAACTGTCCGGAATAGCCGTTGTTGGTCACCGTCACCTGCTCCACATCGTTCTGCCCCAACATCAAGTTCGTTGCCCCCGAGTTGTTCAGGTTGAGGAACGGGTCGTTGTTCTGCTGTCCGTTGACCGTGAACACGTTCGAGGTCGCCGGCAGCCCGTAGGTCTCAAAGTTGCCATACCCGGATTGCGTGTTCATCACCGCGCCCGGCGTCGCCTGCACCGTCGAGGTCAAGTCGCCGCCGCCGTTCGGCACCGACTGCACCTGCTGGGCGGTGAAGCCGGTCGAGATGTTGCCGTTGTGGATTTGCACCGGCTCCGCCTGTGCCGTCACTTCCACCGTTTGCGTCGCCGCGCCCACCTGCAATTGCAGGCTCGCGGCCCGCACCTGCCCAATCGTCACCTCCACCGCCACCTTCTTGGGCGCAAATCCGGTGGCCGTGGCGCTCACCACGTAGCTGCCCGGCATCAGCAGCGAAAAGCGGTAATCTCCGCTGGCGTTGCTGTCGGTGCTGATTACGTTGCCGGTGGCGTTGCTGGTCAGCGTCACCTTGGCGCCCGGGATCGCCGCGCCGCTGGGATCGGTGATGGTGCCCGCCACGTCGCCCGAGGTGGTCGTCTGCGCCCGGGCGGGCGTGCCGCCCGGCGCCAGGGCCAGGCCGAGCCCGGCCAGCACGAGTGCAAAACCTTCGAGGAACTGACAAAGCGCACGATGCAAATTCATAGGTGTCCTCCGGGCCGCCGGAATCGGTTCCGCTCGTGCCCGTCACCCATCGCTTGTGCAGTCTGCGGGCCAAGGCCAAACGTCGGCCCTCGCGACCCAGGCAGGCGGCTTAGGCGTGCCCGCCAGGGTGTCTGCTTATGTCACAGCGGAACCGGCTGCTTCCGATCTAGAATTCCGGAGTGGACAACCGCCCGCGCTACCCGGATCCACTCGCGCGCAAGCTCGCCCGCTTTGCCGCCGGTCACGCGTTGTTCGCTCCCGGGGCCCGCATCGGCGTTGCCGTCTCCGGCGGCTCCGATTCCGTCGCCCTGCTGCTCCTGCTCCACGCCCTCGCGCCCGCCGCCGGATGGCAACTCACCGTGCTCCACTTCGACCACGCCTGGCGCGCCGACTCCGCCGCCGATGCCGCCTTTGTCGCCGCTCTCGCCCGCCGCCAGGGCTGGCCCGTGCGCCTCGCCCGCGCCCATCCGCCGCGCGCGACTGCCGATCGCGAGCAGCACGCCCGCCGCGCGCGTTACGCCTTCTTCCAGCAGTGCGTCGCCGCGGAAGACCTCGCCTGGGTCGTCACCGCTCACACGGCCGACGATCAGGCCGAAACCGTCATGCTCCGGCTGCTGCGCGGCTCCGGCCCCACCGGCCTCGCCGGCATCCTCCCCCGCCGCGGTCTCGTCCCCGGAGGTCCCGCCATGCTCGCCCGCCCGCTGCTCTGGGCGCGGCGCGAGGAGTTGCGCGCCTGGCTGCGCAGCCAGGCCCAGCCCTGGTGCGACGACCCGACGAACCTGGATCTGCACCCCCGCCGCAACCGCCTCCGCCTGGGCTTTCTGCCGCCGCTGGCGGCCGCCTTCAACCCCTCCCTGGTCCGCAGCTTGTGTGATCTCGCCGACATCGTCCGCGCCGAGGAAGAGTACTGGGCCGGAGTCGTCGCCTCCGCCTTTGCCCGCCTCTGGCAGCCGCATCCCGCCGGCGGCCGGTTTCCGCGCGCCGATTTTGCCTCCCTGCCCCTCGCCCTGCGCCGCCGGCTGGTGCGCGAGGCCGTCCGCCGCCTCCAGGGCGATCTGCGGCAGCTGGATTTCCGCGCCGCCGACGAGGTGGTGGAATGGGCCGCCTCAGCCGCCCGCCATCCCCGCCAACGCCGCCTCGCCCGCGTGGAGTGCCGGGTCGCCGCCCGGGCCCTCGATTTCGTGCTGGCGCTTAAGTTATAATCAAATCGTCACGATAGTGTGGAATGGACCGTCCCCCCTCCGGACGACGGAACTCTGCGCCGCCGCCTGCGTCTAATCGTTAGGTAGCACTCTTGAACTCAACCGTAAAAAGCGTCGTCCTCTGGGTGGTGCTCATTGCCGCCGCCTTGGTTCTCTGGCAGATGGTCAAGCTGGGAGGCTCCACCGGCAAAACCGAGGAGATCAACTTTACCCAGTTCATGAGCCAGGCCCAGTCCGGCAACGTCACTTCGGTCACCATCACCGGCGACGACGTCCAGGGCCAGCTCCACAGCCCCAAGGACGAGTCCTTCCATACCATCATCCCCAGCAACTACCCCGATCTCTTCAAAATCCTTCAGGACAAAGGGGTTTCGGTCAACATCAAGGAACCCTCCAACGGCATCTGGGTCAACCTGCTCATCAATGGCCTGCCCATCCTGGCCATCTTCGCGCTGTTCATCTTCATGATGCGGCAGATGCAAACCGGGGGAAACAAAGCCCTTTCCTTTGGCAAGAGCCGCGCCCGCCTGCTCTCCACCCAGCAGAAGAAGGTCACGTTCAAGGATGTTGCCGGTGTGGATGAGGCCAAGGACGAGCTCAGGGAAATTATCGAATTTTTGAAGGAACCGCAGAAGTTCCAGAAGCTCGGCGGCCGCATCCCCAAGGGCGTCCTGCTGGTCGGGCCCCCCGGCACGGGCAAGACGCTGCTCGCCCGCGCCATCGCCGGCGAAGCCAACGTGCCGTTTTTCTCCATCTCCGGCTCCGACTTCGTCGAGATGTTCGTCGGCGTCGGCGCCAGCCGCGTCCGCGATCTGTTTGAGCAGGGCAAGAAAAACGCCCCCTGCATCATCTTCATTGATGAGATTGACGCGGTCGGCCGCCATCGCGGCGCCGGCCTGGGCGGCGGCCACGACGAGCGCGAGCAGACGCTGAATCAGCTTCTGGTCGAGATGGATGGTTTTGAGAGCAACGAGGGCGTGATTCTCGTCGCCTCCACCAACCGCCCCGACGTGCTCGACCCCGCCCTGCTTCGCCCCGGCCGCTTCGACCGCCGCGTCGTCGTCCCCCGTCCCGATCTGCGCGGGCGCGAGGAGATCCTGCGCGTTCACGCCCGTCGCGTCCCCCTGGCCGAGGGCGTGGATCTGGCGGTTCTCGCCCGCGGCACCCCCGGCTTTACCGGCGCCGACCTCGCCAACCTGATCAACGAGGCCGCGCTCATGGCCGCGCGCAACAATCGCAAGACCGTCATCATGGACGACCTCGAGGGCGCCAAGGACAAGGTCCTGATGGGCGCCGAGCGCCGCTCCATGATCATCACCGACGAGGAGAAGCGCAACACCGCCTACCACGAGGCCGGCCACGCCCTGGTCGCCGCCAAAATGCCGCAGTCCGACCCGCTGCACAAGGTCACCATCATCCCCCGCGGCATGGCGCTGGGCGTCACCATGCAGTTGCCCACCGACGACAAGCACACCTACTCGCGCGAGTACCTGCAGTCCCGCCTGGCGGTGATGATGGGCGGCCGCATCGCCGAAGAGCTCTTCATGCAGCACATGACCACCGGCGCCGGCAACGACATCGAGCAGGCCACCGACCTGGCCCGCAAGATGGTCTGCGAGTGGGGCATGAGCGAACTCGGCCCGCTCACCTTCGGCAAGAAGGAAGAGCAGATCTTCCTCGGCCGCGAAATCTCCCAGCACCGCGACTTCAGCGAGGACACCGCCATCCGCATTGACCAGGAGGTCCGCCGCCTGGTCATGGAAGGCTACGAAAAGGCGCGCCAGATCCTCACCGGCAACGCCGACGTGTTGCATAAGCTCGCCGAGACTCTGCTCGACCGCGAGAGCCTCGACGCCGACGAGATTCGCGCGATCCTCGAGGGCAGGGAACTTCCTCCGCTCCAGGCCGCCTCCGGCCCCGGCGACAGCGGCACCCAGGAGATCCTCCGCCCGGCGCCCACCCCCGCGCCCGCGCCCGCCCGCGCCCCCGAGCGTCCGCAGCCGGCGTAAGGTGTACGCCGAGCTGTACGCCGAGCCCCGGATCGAAGATCCGTTCGCCTGACGCCGTACCAGCCCGCGTGGCATAATTGAGGTTCATCCGCGCGACCGCGTCCGCGCCGCTTGCCTTGCACCGCTGCCGGACCGCCGCTCTTTTTCCGATAGCGAGGAGTCCGTCAGCCATGGCTTTTTCCGCCAATCAGATGCGCCCGGGGATGGTCATCATCCACGACAACGAGTTGTACAGCGTCTTCGGCATCACCCACCGCACCCCCGGCAACCTGCGCGCCTTCGTCCAGGCCAAGATCCGCAATCTGCGCACCGGCACCCTGATCGAGCATCGCTTCCGTTCCGACGACCGCATCGAGCGCGCCACCCTCGACGAAGTCGAGATGGAGTACCTCTACAACGACGGCGACGCCTTCTACTTCATGAACACCGAAAACTACGAGCAGACCCACCTCAACCGCGACACCCTCGGCGACGCCGTCAACTACCTCATCCCCAACCTGCGCATCAACATCGAGTTCTACGAGGGCAAGCCGGTCTCGGTCGAGCTCCCCCAGGTCGTGGACCTTGAGGTGACCGATACCGAGCCCGGTCTCAAGGGCGCCACTGTGAGCAACGTCACAAAAGCCGCCACGCTTGAAACCGGCTTAGTCGTTCAGGTGCCGCCGTTTATCGGAACCGGCGAGAAAATCCGCGTCAACACCGCTGAAGGCACGTATCTGGAGCGGGTGAAGTAGCTATAAAATATCCAGAGAGAAGAGAGAGAGGGAGCAACCGTCTGATGGCCACCGCACCTGCTGAAACCTTCGCCCCGGCTTCGTTTCCCGAGCTAGCGGCCGCAACCCCAATTTCCAATCTGTCCACCGCGCCGCTGGTCGAGCGCATCCTGGCGCGCGGCGAGGCGCGGCTCAGCGCGCGCGGCGCCGTCACCGCCTCCACCGGCGAGTTCACGGGCCGCACCCCGACCAACAAGTTCATCGTCAAGAACGCCCCCACCGCCGCCACCGTCGCCTGGGGCAAGATCAACCAGCCGATCAGCCCCGAGGTCTTCGAGAAGGTCCGCCGCCGCGTCGCCGCCTACGTCAAGGGCCGCGAGGTCTTCGTGCAGGACTGCTTCGGCGGCGCCGATCCCGCCTACCGCCTGCGGGTGCGCGTGGTGACCGAGCTCGCCTGGCACTCCCTCTTCGCCCATCAGTTGTTCCTGCGTCCCCTCGCCGCGGAGCTGGCCGACTTCGCCCCCGACTTCACCATCGTCGCCATGCCCGGCTGCCGCGCCGTGCCCGCCGAGGACGGCACCGCCACCGGGACGTATATCCTGGTGGATTTCGAGCGCCGCCTCGTCCTCATTGGCGGCACCTACTACGCCGGCGAAATCAAGAAGTCCGTCTTCGGCATCCTCAACTTCCTGCTGCCGGCGCGCGACGTCTTCCCCATGCACTGCTCCGCCAACGTCGGCCCCGAGGGCGACACCGCGCTCTTCTTCGGCCTCTCCGGCACCGGCAAGACCACCCTCTCCGCCGATTCCCATCGCCGCCTCATCGGCGACGACGAGCACGGCTGGGGCGCCCACGGCGTCTTCAACTTCGAGGGCGGCTGCTACGCCAAGTGCATCCGCCTGTCCGAGGCGGGCGAGCCCCAAATCTGGAACGCCATCCGCTTCGGCACCGTGCTCGAGAACGTCACTCTCGACGACGCCACCCGCATCCCCAACTTCGACGACGAGTCCAAAACCGAAAACACCCGCGCCGCGTACCCGGTCGAATTCATTGACAACGCCATTCCCGAGGGGCGCGGCCCGCATCCCCAAAATGTCGTCCTGCTCACCGCCGACGCCTTCGGCGTGCTGCCGCCCATCTCCCGCCTCCAGGTGCCCCAGGCGATGTATCACTTCCTCTCCGGTTACACCGCCAAGCTGGCCGGCACCGAGGCGGGCGTGCGCGAGCCCAAGGCTACCTTCAGTACCTGCTTCGGCGAGCCCTTCCTGCCGCTCTCGCCCATGACCTACGCCCGTATGCTGGGGGAGCGCGTCACCCGCCACAACGTGCGCTGCTGGCTGGTCAACACCGGCTGGACCGGCGGCGCTTATGGCGTCGGCAAGCGCATGGCGCTTGCCCACACCCGCGCCATGGTCCGCGCCGCGCTCGCGGGAGAACTCGATTCCGTCACTTACACCACGGATCCGATCTTCAACCTCTCGGTGCCTACCGCCGTTCCCGGCGTGCCCGCCGAGGCGCTGCATCCGCGCACCGCCTGGAAGGATACCGCCGCCTATGAGGCCAAGGCGCGCGAGCTGGCCGGCCTGTTCCAGAAGAACTTCGAGCGCTTCACCGACGCTTCCGCCGAAATCAAGGCCGCCGGGCCGCGCGGCTAGCTGCTCGGCTTAATCGCCTGCGAGCGAGGCGGCGGTGGCCGCCGCCTGCGCCGCCTCCACTCGCGGCAGCCGGATCCGCACCCGCGTGCCAGCGCCCGGCCGGCTGGCGATCTCCAGCACCGCCGCGTCGCCGAACAGCACCGCCAGCCGCTCGCGCACGTTCCTGAGCCCGATGCCGTGCCCCGCCGGCCCGGCCTCGCCTGCCGGCGCCGCCATCCCCACGCCGTCGTCTTCCACCTCCAGCACCATCGCCCCCCCCTCCACCCGCGCGCGCAGCGCCACCCATCCGCCTTCCACCTTGGGCGCCAGCCCGTGCTGGATCGAGTTCTCCACCACCGGTTGCAGCAGCATGCTCGGCACATAGAGATCGAGCGCTTCCGGCGCGATCTCCTTTTCCACCCGCAGCTTCTCCCGCCCGAACCGCACCACCTCGATGTCCAGGTAGTCGTCAATGAACCCCACCTCGTCCCGCAGCGGCAGAAAGCTTTCGTGCTGGCGCAGCATCCGCCGCAGGATGTTCGAGAGCTTCACGATCAGCAGGCGCGCCGTGTCCGGGTCGAACCGCACCAGCGAGGCCACCGAGTTCAGCGTGTTGAACAAAAAGTGCGGGTTGATCTGGCGGGTGAGCGCGTCCAGCCGCGCCTGCACCAGCAGCCGCCGCTGCGCCTCCAGCTTGCGCTCGTTGCGGATGTTGTTCCAGATCTTGATCGGAATCGCCAACAGCAGAATGTTGGTCGCCGCCACCGCCGCCACCGCCCACCAGGTGTGGGGGTGGGGCGCGTACAGCCACCGCGGCGCCAGCCGCTCCAACTCGAGCTGCAGCACGGTGAAGGCGATCACCACCGCGAACACCAACGCCTGCCAGTCGCGGAAGGGCCGGTCCAGCCGGTTGCGCAGCCAGCGCCACAGCTCCAGGTCGATGAACGGCGAAAAGTCCCAGATCTCTTCCCGGTTCGGCGCCGCCTGGCGCAGCAGCCCGCCCGCCGCCCCCGCCGC
>DAIDIF010000159.1 GCA_027451805.1 Acidobacteriota bacterium | reverse complement strand
CGGCATCCACAACGCCTGGGACACGGTGACGTACCACGTCTTCGCCGGCCGGCCCGCGCCGACGCGCGCCCACCCGCGGCCGCGAGACTAGACGGGCGCGTCGAGGGCCTGGCGGATTTTGGCCAGCAGGTCTGGGGCGCGGAAGGGTTTCTGCAGGAAGAGCGCGCCGCCGCCGGCGATGCCGCGGCGGAGGGCAGCATCGTCGGTATAGCCGGAGATGAACATCAGCCTCATCGCGGGGTGCGCCGCGCGCGCGCGCTCGGCCAGCTCGCGCCCGCTCATGCCGGGCAGCACCAGGTCGGTGATGACCAGATGGATGGGGCCGGGCGCGGCGGCGAGCAGGGCGAGCGCCTGCGCGCCGTCACCGGCCTCCAGCAGGCGGTATCCGCTCTCGCTGAGCGCCTCGCGCGCAAACTCGCGCACGTTCTCCTCGTCCTCGACCAGCAGAACGGTTTCGGTCCCGCTGACGCGCTCCGCCGGGGAAGCGGCGGCGGTCTCGGCCACCGCCGCATCCACCCGCGGCAGGTAGATCTTGAAGCAGGTGCCGCTGCCGGGCTCGCTGTAGAGCCAAATGTTGCCGCCGCACTGCTTGATGAAGCCGTAGACCATGGCCAGGCCGAGGCCCGTGCCTTTGCCTTTCTCCTTGGTGGTGAAGAAGGGCTCGAAGATCTTTTCCTTCGTGGCCGCGTCCATGCCGATGCCGGTGTCGCTGACCGCCAGCATGACGTAGGGCCCGGGGCGCACTGCGGCGCCGTGGCGGCCGGCGTAGCCCTGGTCGAGCACGACGTTGGCGGTTTCGATGGTGAGTTGGCCGCCGTCGGGCATGGCGTCGCGCGCGTTCACCGCCAGGTTCATCAGCACCTGCTCGATCTGGCCGGCGTCGGCCTTCACGTGGCCGAGGTCGGGCGCGAGCACGGTCGCCAGCTCGATGTCCTCGCCGATCAAACGGCGCAGCATGGAGCTGACGTCGGCGATGCCGGCGTTGAGATCGAGCACGCGCAGGTCGAGCACCTGCTGGCGGCTGAAAGCGAGCAGTTGGCGGGTGAGGGCGACGGCGCGCCCGGCGGCCTTGGCCATCTGCTCCAGGCGGGCGCGCTTGCGCGGGTCGGCTTCGGCGGCGAGCAGCAGATCGCCGTAGCCCTGAATCACGGTGAGCAGGTTGTTGAAGTCGTGCGCCACGCCACCGGCCAGCCGGCCCACCGCCTCCATCTTCTGCGCCTGACGGAACTGCTGCTCGAGCATTGCGCGGTCGGCCAGCTCGATCTCGAGCTTCTGGTTGGCGGCGGCCAGCTCGGCGGTGCGCTCGGCCACGCACTGCTCCAAACCGCGCGCCAGCCGGGCGAGCGTCGTGTTGGCGCGTTCGGCATCGCGTTGCAGCTCGGCCGGATCGTGCGCGCCGCCTTCGCCGACCAGGGCGTCGCCGCAGCCCTGCTCGCGCATGACCCGGACAAAACCGGTGACGTCCTCGACGCAGTGCAGGATCCAGAGCAGCTCGCCCTCCGGGCCGAGGATGGGCAGGTTGGCCGGGCTCCAGTAGCGGGTGACGAAGGCGCCGCCCTGGTCCGCGGGCAAGCGGATGTCGTAGCGCTGCACCGGGCGGACGTCGGGCACGTGGTCCCTAAGCACATGCTGCAACGAGGCGCTCAGGTTGCCGCTGCCGCGCACGTGCTCGCTGGAATCGGGGTTGTCGGGGAAGATCTCGTAGAGGTTGTGGCCGACGATCGCCTCGCGCTCGGTCATGGTGGCGCGCAGGTAGGCATCGCTGGCGCCGACGATGGTGAGCTCGGGGTCGAGCACCAGATACAGCCCGGGCGACGACTCAAAGAGCTTGCGAAAATCGAGCCGGCTCGCTGTTGCTGCGTTGCTGCCTGGCATGAACCTGCGTTCCTCGCGACCGTCTGCCGCTCGCCGTACTATCGGCACCGCGCTAGGGATCTTGAGCGGCTTGGCGCCAGGGGCTGGTGTAGCGCCGTAATCTATTGTGGGGGAACGATGAGGATAGAGAGCCTGCCCCGCCGCTGGTCTTTGGTACTCGCCTTGTTCGTGGCCGCGCTGGCTTTCGCCAGTTGCCGCGCTCAGCCTGCCGCCGGTGCGTGGAAGATGAAGCTGGCCATGGCGCCGAGCCCGCCCTCCAGCACCGGCGACACCACCTTCACCCTGCGCGTCACCGACGCCGCCGGCCGGCCGGTCCGCGGCGGCATGGCGAGCCTCGACCTCGTCATGGCCACCATGGATATGGGCCCCAACCACGTCGTGCTGGCGCCGCAGGCCGATGGGACCTACCGGGGCCGGGGCGCGTTCCTGATGTCCGGCCCCTGGCGCTGCGAGGTAACCTTCGCCGCCAAGGGCCGTACGCAGAAGCAAAGCGTCCCCGTCCAGGCACGGTAGCGGCTTTGGCCGTTCGCGGCGTCTCCGCGGCGGCGTGAGGATGCGGCAACTACAATAGAGGGCAGGGCCGTGCGCCTGTAGCTCAGAAGGATAGAGCAGCGGTTTCCTAAACCGCGTGCCGCAGGTTCGATTCCTGCCAGGCGCACCAGGGCATCAGGGGAGCGAGTGCGGCTGGCAATATCCATCGGCGTCTGTCTGGTGGTCGGGTGGCTGGGCTCGCTGGTGACGCGGCCCGCCCTGCGGGACTGGTACGCAGCCTTGTCGAAGCCGGCGTGGACGCCGCCGAGCTGGGTGTTTGCCCCGGTATGGACCAGCCTCTACTTGACGATGGCGGTGGCCGCCTGGCTGGTTTGGCGGCGCCAGCCGCTGGCGTCGGTTCCGATGCGGCTCTTTCTGCTGCAGCTGCTCCTGAACTTCGCCTGGACGGCGGTGTTCTTCGGGTTCCGCGCGCCGGGGTGGGCGGTGATGGAGATTGCCGTGCTGTGGGTGGCCATTCTGGTCGCCGCGATCAGTTTCGCCAAAACCTCCGCCCTCGCTGCCGGCCTGATGGCGCCTTACCTGCTATGGGTCGCCTATGCGGGAGCGCTGAACTTCGCCATCTGGCGGCTCAACCGCTGACGCGGCGCTGGGAGTGGCGGCGCGGGCGGCGTCGGCCTGGCGCACGGCGATGGCGGCGAGGTTGACGATGTCTTCCATGGCGTCGCCGCGCTGCAGCACGTGGACCGGCTTGGAGAAGCCGGTGAGAATCGGCCCCAGCGTCTCGGCGCCGCCGAGGCGCGCCATCAGCTTGTAGGCGATGTTGGCGGACTCGAGGCCGGGGAAGACCAGCACGTTGGCGCCGCCTTTCAGGTGGGAGAAGGGATAGTCGCGCTCCAGGAGCGCGGGGGTCACGGCGGTGTCGGCCATCAGCTCGCCGTCCACCATGAGCTCGGGGTGGGCGGCGCGCACCAGCGCGGCGGCGCGGCTCATCTTCTGCGCCAGCGGATGGCGGTTGCTGCCGAAGTTGGAAAATGAAAGCATGGCCACCCGCGGCTCGAGGTCGAAGTCGCGGGCCACGTCGGCGGCCAGCACCGCAATCTCAGCCAGATCCTCGCTCGAGGGGTCGATGTTGACCGAGGTGTCGGCGAAGAACAACACCTGCCGGCGGGTGAGGATCCCATACACGCCGGCCACGCGCCGCACGCCAGGGCGCAGCGGCACGATCTGCAGCGCCGGGCGCAGGGTCTCGGGATAGTGGTGGGAGATGCCGCCCAGCAGGCCGTCGGCGTCGCCCTGGCGCACCATCATGGCGCCGAAGTAATTCGGGTCCCGCATCAGGTCGCGCGCCTCGGTGAGGGTGACGCCGTGGCGCCGGCGCAGGTGGGCGAACTCCCGCACGTAGGCCTCGAACCGGGGCGAGGCTTCGGGCTCGACGATCTCGGGCGTGAACTGCGGCAGGCCGATCTCCGCCAGCCGGGCGGCGATCAGGCCGGCGCGGCCGAGCAAGACCGGCTGCGCCATCTTCTCGAGGTTGAGCTGGTAGGCCGCGCGCAGAATCTTCTCGTGCTCGCCTTCCGGAAACACCAGGCGCTTGGGCGCCAGCTTGGCGCTCTGCCGCACCGATTGCATCACGCCGTAGGTGCGGTTCAGCCGCCGCGCCAGTTGCTCGCGGTAGGCCGCCAGATCCACCGGCACGCGCGCCAGGCCGGAGCGCATGGCGGCCTCGGCCACGGCCGCCGACTCCTCCACCAGGGCGCGCGGATCGAACGGCTTGGGAATGATGTACTCCGGCCCGAACTCCAGCCGGCGCAGGCCATAGGCGCGCAGCACCGCATCGGGCACGTCCTGCCGGGCCAGCGCCGCCAGCGCCCGGGTGGCGGCCACCTCCATCTCGCTGTTGATGGCGCGAGCGCGCACGTCGAGCGCGCCGCGGAAGATGTAGGGGAAGCCGAGCACGTTGTTGATCTGGTTGGGGAAGTCGCTGCGCCCGGTGGCGATGATGGCGCCGGGGGAGGCGGCCTTCGCTTCCTCGTAACCGATTTCGGGATCGGGGTTGGCGAGCGCGAAGACGATGGGCCGGGGCGCCATGCTGCGCACCATGGCGGGGGTGACCGCGCCCGCCGCCGAGAGACCGACGAACACATCCGCGCCGCGCAGCGCCCCGGCCAGCGTGCGCAGCCGGGTGGGCGCCGCCAGCCGCGCCTTGTAGGGGTTCATGCCCTCGCCGCGGCCTTCGTACACCACGCCCTTGGTGTCGCAGAGCACGATGTTGCCGCGGCATGCGCCCAGCCGGATGAAATGCTCGGCGCAGGCGATGCCGGCGGCGCCGGCGCCGTTGACCACCAGGCGGATGTCGGCGATGCGCTTGCCGGCGATCTCCAGCGCGTTGAGCAGCCCGGCGCCGCAGATGATGGCGGTGCCGTGCTGGTCGTCGTGCATGACGGGAATGGACAGGCTCGCGCGCAGCGCCTCTTCGATCTGAAAGCACTCCGGCGCCTTGATGTCCTCCAGGTTGATACCGCCGAAGGTGGGCTCGATCATCTGGCAGAAGCGAATGATCTCAGCCGGATCCTGCGAGTTCACCTCGAGGTCGAAGACGTCGATATCGGCGAAGCGCTTGAAGAGCACCGCCTTGCCCTCCATTACCGGCTTGCCGGCGGCGGCGCCGATGTTGCCCAGGCCCAGCACCGCCGAGCCGTTGGTCACCACCGCCACCAGATTGGCGCGCGCCGTGTACTCGAAGTTCAAGTCGGGGGAGCGCTCAATCTCGCGGCAGGGCGCGGCCACCCCCGGCGTATAGGCCAGGCTCAAGTCCCACTGCGTGCGGCAGGGCTTGGTGGCCACCACCTCGATTTTGCCCTTCCGCCCCTGGCGGTGATAGTCGAGCGCCGCCTGCTCGTGCATGTCCACGGAACCTCCCGTTTGCCCTGGTTTCAGCATACGCGGAGGGGCGCTCCGGGCATCTTCCGATTGCCGCGTGGTTAGCGCGGAACCGACGAGTAGCGGTTGAGCGTGTTCAGCAGTGGCTGGGCCGCCGCCGGCACGGCCACCCGCCCGGCCAGGATCTCTTTCCAGGGATGGTCCCGATACATGGCGGCGTTGCCGCTTTCGTCCGGCTGCACAATGTCGCCATTGAGGCTGATGCCCGCGAACGCGCCGCGGCTGCGGGCGTAGGTCAGGATCTCCGCGTGCATCGCCGCATCGGTCGCGGCCGAGGCGTGCCGCCCCACCGGTCCCGCGGCTGCACTGACCGAACCGCCGAGCTTGACCTTGTTGCTCAGCAGGCTTTCCAGACCATCGCGGTTGCGGAAGATCATGATCACGTCGGTGGACTGCCCGCCGAGCTGCAACCCCCAGCTCCCGCCGCCGACTTGCACAAAGATCGGCGCGCTCCATTGGCGATGATTGCGGCAGGTGGCGATGCCCTTGCCGTACGTTCCGCCGAACCCAAGGGCAAAGGTCTTTTGCCCGGGCACGATCGCGATGCACTGGGCGCCTTCGAGGATCTCCTGCGGAATGGCTTTGTCGGGGGTCCGCATCACTTCCTGGAAGACCTCCCGGGCGCGTTGTACGCGGGCCGCATCGTCCTGGAGGTCGGACGCCAGGGCCGGAACCACCAGTCCGATCAGCACCGCGGTCAGCATGCGACGACTTGACATAACCAGGCTCCTTTTCTTCTTGCCGCCATGGGCGGCGCTTCAGGGGGCTGCCGGCGCGGCGGGGATGAATTGGCCGCGCGGGACGTCGGGGAAGTAGGCGTTGAGGGCGTACTGCAGCAGCATGCGCTGGGTGTTGAAGAACGAGGCGTTAAGGGCGATGGTGGAGCGCATCAGCTCGACGTAGGCGTCGTGGCGGGTGTAGAACATGGGCAGCACCAGCAGCTCGAGCTTGTCGTAAAGGGAGTCGGCTTCGGCCTCAGGATCCTCGCTCAGCTCCTCGTGGCCGATGTCCCAGCCGGTGACGCCCTCGAAGTGGCCTTCATACCACCAGCCGTCGGGCACGCTCAGGCTGGGCACGCCGTTAAGCGCGGCCTTCATGCCGCTAGTGCCGGAGGCCTCATAGGGGCGGTGCGGCGTGTTGAGCCAGAGGTCGACGCCGCCGGTGATCAGGCCGCCCCAGCGCAGGTCGTAATCGGGCACGTAGGCGACGGCGATGGTTCCGCGCAGCTTCTCCGCCGCCGCGAAGACGCGGCGGATCATGTCCTTGCCGGGCTCGTCCTGGGGATGCGCCTTGCCGGCGAAGATCATCTGCAGCGGGCCGGCACGGCGGGCGATCCATTGCAGGCGCTCGAGGTTGGAGAACACCAGGTCGGCGCGCTTGTAGCCGGCGGCGCGGCGGGCGAAGCCCAGCGTCAGCACGCGCGGGTCGAGCGGCGCGCCGGTGGCTTGCCGGACTGGCTCGAGCAGTTCGGCTTTGGCCAGGCGATGGGCTTCGGCGATCTCGGCCAGCGGAATGCCGATGGCGTAGCGCAGGTACTGGTTATCGCGGCGCCATTCCGGGATGTGACGGTCGTAGAGGGCGGCGAGGGCGGGTGCAACCCAGGTGACGGCGTGCACGCCGTTGGTGATCGCCCGCACCGGGTAGTTGGGGTACATGTCCTGCGAGAGCTCGCCGTGGTGCATGGCCACGCCGTTGACGTAGCGGGAGAAGCGCAGCGCCAGATAGGTCATGTTGAGGACGTTGTTGGCGCAGCAATGCGTCGCCTCCAGCGCGTCCGCGGCGGCATCGCCGAGCACCTGGCGCGCCAGGGCGGAGGGGAACTGATCGTGGCCGGCAGGCACGGGAGTATGCGTGGTGAAGATGCAGCGCTCGCGGACGGCCTCGACGTCGGCGGCGGCGGCAATTGTGAGCTCGCGTCCCTGCATCCGCTGCTCCAGCAGGCCCAGCGCCAGCAGGGCGGAGTGGCCCTCGTTCATGTGATAACTGCGGATGGCGTTCATGCCGAGCGCCTGGAGCAAGCGCACGCCGCCGATTCCCAGGATCGCCTCCTGGCAGAGACGGTAGTGGTCGTCGCCGCCGTAGAGATGGTCGGTGAGGGCCTGATCCCAGACGCTATTGCCGGCCACGGCGGTGTCGAGCAGGTAGACCGGAACCTCGCGGCCCGCGATGCCCTTCACCGTGTAGCGCCAGGCGCGGATTCGCACCGCCCGGCCCTCGATCGCGACGCCGACCTGCGGTTCGACGGCCTCGAGCAGGGCTTCCGGCTGCCAGGCGGCGTCTTCCTCGCTCTGGTTGCCGGCGGCATCGAGCCGCTGGCGGAAGTAGCCCTTGCGATGCACCAGCGTCACCGCCACCATGGGCAGGCCCAAGTCGGCCGCGGATCGCAACATATCGCCCGCCAGCACGCCCAAGCCGCCGCTGTAGGTCGGCATCGCCGACTGCAGCGCGATCTCCATGGAAAAGTAGGCGATGCGGACTTCGGGCATGATTCATTCTCGCGCTCCGAGGCCGGGCGCGTCAGTGACCGCCAGCGCAGGGTGGCGTGGCCATGCTGATGCCATGCGCGAATTAACCCAGGAGTTGGGGTAAATGCCCCGCGCACGCGCCATTCTTTTCAAGAAATGCTTGCATTTCGTTTGGCATCCGATGTGCAATGGACGTAGACAGGCATGCTGCGTCGGGCCTTCATTGTGCTGCTTATCGCGTGCGTGGCGGTCGCCATTCCCCTGCCGACCTACGCCTGCGCGATGCAGGGCGGCAAGCCCTGCGGGAGCCAAGGCCCGGCGCGCATGACCATGACGCGCATGACCATGACGCGCTTGGCGTGCCCGGCGGAGACGGCCGGCATTTCCTGCCACTGCATTCTGGACCCGGCGCCGCAAGCCACGCTGCTGCCAACGGCCGTTACCGTTCCGACGCCAGTGACCCTAGCCGCAGCGCGGCCGGCCGCCACCGGCGGCATGGCGACCCCGAGGCGGGGCGTCGCGGAGCGCAGCCTCACCCCAACCGCGAGCCAAGCCCGGCTCTGCACCTTCCTGATCTGACTCCCGCCTGAACGGTGGCTCGGCCACCGCTCTCCGGAGCCGCCCTCCCGCTGGTCGGGCTGTGGCCGTGCTTCGGTCCCCGGCAACGGACGCCCGCTGGCGCTCCAGGCGTCTCCCCGTTGCCGCGTCTTGCTTGGGGTGCGGCCGCAAGGCCGCGCTTCCTTGCCCCTTGGGTAGCGATCCTGCCAGCGCAGGAGGGAGTGATGTTGCCAACAGGAAGATTCATCCGCTTCGCGGCGACCGCCGCGTTCTTCGCGCTCGCCACCGCGGCGGCGCAAACCGCAGCGCCGGCCGCGCGCGCCGCCGGTTCCCCTCTTTCGCTGCACGCCCTGGTGCGGGAGGCGCTACGCGCCAATCCCGGCATCCGCGCCGCCGCGGAGGCGGCGGCGGCGCTGCGGGCGGCGGCGCCGGCGGCGGGAACGCTGCCCGACCCGGAGGTTTCCGCCGGCTGGATGGGCGGGTTTGTTCCGTTTGCGGTCAACGACGGCGCGACCAGCAACCGCAGCCTGGGGGTCAGCGAGCGCTTCCCGTTCCCCGGCAAGCTGCGACTGCAGCGCGCGGCAGCCGAGGCCGGGGCGAACGCGGCGGAGTGGCGCTACCAGGCCGCGGTGCGGCGGGTCACCGCCGAGGTCAAGGCCGCCTATTACGCCTATGCCTACGATCACCAGGCGTTGCAGATCACCCGCTCCGACCGGACGCTGCTGGCGCAGCTTACCCGCATCGCCGAAGCGCGCTACGCCAGCGGCAAGGGGCTGCAACCGGACGTGCTCAAGGGACAGGTGGAGCTCTCGCAACTGCTCGGGCGGATCGAGATCCTGTCCGAGCAGGAGAACACCGCCGCCGCGCGCATCAATACGCTGCTGGACCGCGACGCCGCCGCGGCGCTGGCGCCGCCCGCGCCGCTGCGACAGGCGAAGCTGGCGTATACGCTGCCGCAGTTGCAGGCGCTGGCGGCGCGGCGGGACAGCGGGCTGGGCGCCGCGGACGCGCTGCTCGCACTCGACCGGAACCGGCTGCAACTGGCGCGCAAGGCTTACGACCCCGACTTCAGCGTGAGCTACGGGGTGGAGCGCATGGCCGCCCCGGCCATGACCATGGCGGCAGCGAGCGTGAGCGTGAATATCCCCCTGTTCTACCGCTCCAAGCAACGGCCCCAACTGCGCGCGGCGGCGGCGGCACTGGGCGCGCAGCAGGCGGCGCGCGACGACCGCCGGGCGACGGTGGACTACCGGGTGCGCGAACAGTATCTGGCGGCGCGGCAGGCGAACCAACTGGCGGTGCTCTACGCCCGGGCGATCGTGCCGCAGGCGTCGCAAACGCTGCAGTCGGCCGAGCTGGCGTATCAGGCGGGCACGGCCGACTTCCTCACGCTGCTGGACGATTTCAGCACCGTTCTCGATTACCAGGTCAACTATTACCGGCAGGTGGCAGCCTACAACACGGCGTTGGCGAAGCTGGAGCCGCTGGTGGGAAAGGGGCTCACCCAATGAACCCAACTCCAAACCCGGCCGCGGGGGTTCCGCCCGCCCCGCCGCCGCCGCGCCATCGCGCCGCGCTGGTGGTGGCGCTGACCGGCAACGCTGTGCTCGCCGGCCTGCTGCTGCTCGCCATCTGGGCTTGGCGCACGCACGCGGCGCCGCCCTTTCCCCGCCCCCCGGCCGCCTTGCCGGCGGCGGCGAGGCCGCCGCAAGCGGCGCCCGCGCCCGCGGCGGGGCCGGCGCTGGCCCCGGTGGAGCTGTCGCCGCAGCGCCTGCAAAGCATCGGCGTGACCACGGCGGTGGTCGAGCGCCGGCCGCTCACCGACGACCTCCGGCTGGTGGGCAACGTCGCCGTGGACGAGCGCCGCGAAGCATATGTGCAGACGCGCTTCGCCGGCTGGATTCGCGACGTCTTCGTCAACAGCACCTACCAGCGGGTGCGCCAGGGCCAGCCGCTGTTCAGCATTTACAGCCCCGACCTGGTCACCACCGAACGCGAGTATCTGCTGGCGCGCCAAAACGCGGAGCTGCTGGCCTCGAGCCCGGTGCCCGGCGTCGCCGCGGGCGCGCGTTCGCTGCTCGCCGCCACGCTCGAGCGGCTGCGGCAATGGTCGCTGCCGGCGCGCGAGATTTCGCGGCTGGAGAAAACCGGGCAGGCGCAGCAATACCTGGAGGTGGACTCACCCGCGACGGGCTTTGTCACCGAGCGCAAAGCGCTGCCCAATCTGTACGTGCAGCCTTCGACCCGGCTGTACACCATCGCGGATTTTTCCCGGGTTTGGGTCTACGCCCAGGTCTTCCAGGACGATATCGGCCGTCTCGCCGTGGGCGACCGCGCCACGCTGACGGTGGACGCCTACCCCGGCCGCAGCTTCCGCGGGCGGGTGGATTTTCTCTATCCCGAGGTGGACGCGAGCACGCGCACGGCGCGGGCCCGGATCGTGTTCGCCAACCCGGGCTTGCTGCTCCAGCCGGGCATGTTCGTGAACGTGGACCTGAAGCTCCCGATGGGCGAGCAGATCGCGATACCGGCGGGGGCGGTGCTGCAGTCGGGCACGAGCCAGGTGGCGTTTCTCGCCCGGGGCGACGGCGTGCTGACGCCGCGCCCGGTGACGCTGGGCCCGGCGGTGGGCGATCAATACGTGGTGCTGCGCGGGCTGCGCCCGGGCGAGCGGATCGTGACCTCGGCCAACTTCCTGATCGATTCGGAAAGCCAGCTCCAGGCGGCGCTGGGCGGCTTCGGCCCCCCGGCGGCGCCGCCAGCGGGAGCGACCGCCGCGGCCGCGGCGGGCGACCGCGTGGAGCTGAGCACCCAGCCATCGCCGCCGCGCACGGGCGCGAACCGGTTCCAGGTGCGGTTGCGCGATGCGCGGGGCGCGGGCGTGGCCGGCGCCGAAGTCGAGGTGCGGCTCTATCAGCCGGCCATGCCGGCGATGGGGATGGCCGCGATGCAGGCGACGTATGCGCTCACCGACCGGGGCGGCGGCGTCTACGCCGCCCAAGGCCAGATACCGGGCGCCGGCACGTGGCGGGTGACGGTGGTGGCGCGGCGGAACGGCGCGGTCATCGCCAGCCGCCAACTGCAACTGAGCGTCGGCGGAGGGGCGCGATGATCGCGCGCCTGATTGACGCGTGCGACCGCAACCGCTTTTTGGTGCTGGCGCTGGTGGGATTGCTGGTCGCCGGCGGAGTCTATTCCATGCGCCACCTGCCGCTGGACGCGCTGCCCGACATCTCAGACGTGCAGGTGATCGTGCACACGCGCTGGGCGGGCCAGCCGCCCAGCGTCATCGAAGACCAGGTGACCTATCCGATCGTGACCACGCTGCTGGCGGCGCCGCGCGTCAAGGACGTGCGCGCGGAGACGATGTTCGGCGATTCCTACGTGTACGCGGTGTTCCAGGATGGCACCGATCTGTACTGGGCGCGCTCGCGTGTGCTCGAGTATTTGCAACAGATCGAGGGGCAGCTACCCGCCGGCGTGCATCCGGTGCTGGGGCCCGACGCCACCGGCGCCGGGTGGGTGTATGAGTACGTACTGCTCGATCCCACCCACCGCTACAATCTGGCCGAGCTGCGCTCCTTCCAGGACTGGGATCTGCGCTACTGGCTGGAGACGGTGCCGGGCGTGGCCGAGGTGGCGACCATCGGCGGCTTCGTGCGCCAGTACCAGGTCAACCTCGACCCCAACAAGCTGCTGGCGTATCACATCCCGCTGGCGACGGTGATCCGCAAAGTGCGGGCCAGCACCAATGAAGTCGGCGGGCGGCTGCTGGAGTTCGGCGGGGCGGAGTACATGGTGCGCGGCCTGGGATACTTCCGCTCGCTCAACGACCTGCGCGAGATCCCGGTGGCGACGGTCAACGGCACGCCGGTGCTGGTGGGCGATCTGGGCACGGTCTCCTTCGGGCCCGACATCCGGCGCGGCGCGGCGGATTGGA
>DAIDIF010000158.1 GCA_027451805.1 Acidobacteriota bacterium | reverse complement strand
GCCGCCGCCGCCGCCCGCTTGCGCACCCAGCGCCAGCTCGAGCGGGTGGACGGCACGCGCCTGCTGCGCCTCGCCGGCCGCGCTCCTGCCCTCAGCCCCGCCCAGCGCGATCTGCAGGACCGCCTCGAGGCGCACTTCCGCCAGGCCGGCCTGGCCGCTCCGCCGCTGCCCGCCGCGCTCGCCGCCTTCCCCCAGCCCGAAACCCGCGCCTTGCTGGCCGCCCTGGCGCGCGCCGGCTGCCTGGTGGAGTGCGCCCCGGGCTGGTTCCTGCACGCCGACGCCCTGGACGCCCTGCTCGCCCGCCTGGCCGAACGCAAGCGCGCGCAGCCCGAGTTCGGCGTCGGCGACTTCAAGCAGTGGACCGGCCTCAGCCGCAAGGCCGCCATCCCGCTGCTCGAGTACCTCGACCGCCGCCGCCTCACCCGCCGCCTCGACGCCCAGCGCCGCGTGCTGCTCTAGGCCGCGCTTGACAAGCGCCGCCCGCCCGTGTTTAATTATTCATAGAACGAATAATTATTCGTCCGGAGCCCGGGTCCGCGTGAGTAAAACCTACCGCCAGGAGCAGATTCTCAAGCTGGTGCAGTCGCGCCCGCTGCGCAGCCAGGCCGAGCTGGCGGCGGCGCTGCGCCGCGCCGGCGTCTCCGCCACCCAGGTCACCCTCTCGCGCGACCTCAAGGAGCTCGGCCTGGTGAAGACCTCGGCCGGCTACGCCGGCCGCGACGAGGCCGGCGCCCCGCCGCCGCCGGAAGCGCCCGCCCACGTGGTGGGCGAGTTCGCGCGCGACCTGCGCCCCGCCCAGAATCTGCTGGTGGTGAAAACCGCGCCCGGCGCCGCTCCCACCGTTGCCGCCGCCATCGACCGCGCCGGCTGGCCCGAGGTCGCCGGCACCCTTGCCGGCGACGATACCGTCCTGCTGGTGTGCGCCAATCCCCGCCTCCGCCTGCTGGCCGAGCACCGCTTGCGCGAGCTGCTCGCCGGCCCTCCGCTTCGGAGCAAGTCCTGATGCCGACCACCCCTCTCCGTCTCGCCCCTCCCGCCGGCAACGGCGCCGCCCCGCGGCTGCCGCGCCTCGCCACCGGCGACTTCGTCAACCTCGCCGATCTCAGCCGCAAGGAGTTCCTGGCGCTGCTCGATCTCGCCGCCGACATCAAAGTCCATCCCGGCCGCTACCGCGACCTGCTCAGCGGCTGCGGTCTGGCGATGATCTTCGAGAAGCCCTCGCTCCGCACCCGCGTCACCTTCGACGTCGCCATGCAGGAGATGGGCGGCCACGCCGTCTTCCTCGATTTCACCGAATCGCCGCTGGGCGAGCGCGAGGACATCATGGACGTGGCCCGCAACCTGGAGCGCTGGATGGACGCCATCGTCGCCCGCACCTTCGGCCATGAATCCATCGAGCTGCTGGCGCGCTCCTGCAGCGTGCCGGTGATCAACGGCCTCAGCGACGCCAGCCATCCCTGCCAGGCGATGGCCGATTTCCTCACCCTGCGCGAGGCCTTCGACGAGTTCCCCCGCATCAAGCTCGCCTACGTCGGCGACGGCAACAACACGCTCCATTCGCTGCTCGAGGCCGCCGCCCTCGCCGGCATCACGATGAGCGTCGCCACCCCGCCCGGCTACGAGCCCGACGCCGCTGTGGTGGCGCGCGCCCAGGCGCTGGCCCAGCGCTCCGGCGCCCGCCTCAGCCTCGGCCATGCGCTCGGCGCCGCGCTGCGCGGCGCCCACGCCGTCTACACCGATACCTGGTCCAGCATGGGCCAGGAGGCGGAGCAGACCCAGCGCGCCCGTGACTTCGCCGCCTACCAGGTGAACGAGGCGCTGATGGCCCGCGCCCGCCCCGGCGCCCGTTTTCTTCACTGCCTGCCCGCGCATCGCGGCCAGGAGGTCAGCGTGGGCGTGATCGACTCGCCCGTTTCGCTGGTCTACCAGCAGGCGGAAAATCGCCTGTACGCGCAAAAGGCGGTGCTCGCCGCCCTCATCCTCGGCCACGCCAAGGGCGGCCACCCGCCCCACGCCGCGCACTCCGCCCGCGCCTGAACACCCGCATGCCAAACACCAACGTGCATAAGATCGCCCTCGCCTACTCCGGCGGGCTCGACACCTCCATCATCATTCCCTGGCTCAAGCAGCATTACGGCGGCGCCGCCATCTTGGCCGTCATCGCCGACGTCGGCCAGGGCGACGATTACGAACAGCTCAAGCGCAAGGCGTTGCGCACCGGCGCCGACGAGGCGGTGGTGGCGCACGTGACGGAGGAGTTCCTCACCGGCTACGTCTGGCCCACGCTGCAGGCCGGCTGCGTCTACGACTACAAGTACCTGCTCGGCACCTCGATGGCCCGCCCGCTCATCGCCAAGGTGCAGGTCGAGGCCGCCCTCGCCCACGGTTGCGACGCCCTCGCCCACGGCTGTACCGGCAAGGGCAACGACCAGGTGCGCTTCGAGCTCGCCTACAAGGCGCTGGCGCCGCACCTGCGCGTCATCGCCCCCTGGCGCGAGTGGGACATCGCCTCGCGCGAGGATGCCCTCGCCTACGCCCGCACCCACCACGTTCCGGTGGAGCAGAGCGTGGAGAAAATCTACAGCCGCGACCAGAACCTCTGGCACATCAGCCACGAGGGCGGCGCACTCGAGGATCCCGCCAACGAGCCCCCCGAGGATATGTGGCTGCTCACCCGCGCGCTGCGCGACACTCCCGACGAACCCGCCTATGTCGAGATCGGCTTCGAGGCCGGCGTCCCGGTGGCGCTGGACGGCCAAACCCTGAGCCCGGTGCCGCTGCTCACCCGCCTGAACGAGCTCGCCGGCCTGCACGGCATCGGCCGGATTGACCTGGTGGAGAACCGCTTCGTCGGCATGAAATCGCGCGGCGCCTACGAAACCCCCGGCGGCACGCTCCTGGTCACCGCCCTGCGCGAGCTCGAGGCGCTCACCGTGGACCGTTCCACTGCCGAGCTCAAGCAGCAGCTCGGGTTGACCTATGCCCGCCTGGTGTACAACGGCCTCTGGTTCACCCCCCTGCGCGAAGCCCTGGACGCGTTCATGCGCGCCGCCCTCGCCCGCGCCACCGGCAGCGTGCGCCTCAAGCTGCACAAGGGCCACGCCCTGGTCGCCGGCCGCACCTCGCCGTACTCGCTCTACTCCACCGCGCTCGCCTCCTTCACCATGGGCGAGCTCTACGACCAGAAGGACGCCGAGGGCTTCATCAACCTGATCGGCCTGCCGATCAAAATGCAGGCGCTGCTCGGGCAGGCCGGGCGCGCCGCCCAATAACGATGGACAACAAACTCTGGGGCGGCCGCTTCCGCCAGCCTCCCGACTCCGCCTTCGAGCGCTTCTCCGGCTCCTTCGCCGTGGATCGCCGCCTGGCGCTCGCCGAGCTCGCCGGCACCCGCGCCCACGCCCGCGGTCTGGCCCGCGCCGGCGTGCTCAGCAGCGGCGAGCTGGCGGCGCTCGACCAGGCGCTGGGCCGCTTGTCGCTGGAGTGGGCGGAGACGCCCCCGCCCGACGATCCGGCCATCGAGGACGTGCACACCTTCGTCGCCCAGCGCCTCGAGTCCCTCGCCGGCGCCCCCGCGCGCAAGCTCCAGACCGGCCGCAGCCGCAACGAGCAGGTGGCGCTCGATTTGCGCCTCTACCTGCGCGCGCAACGCCCCGCGCTCGAAGCCGGCGTGGGACGCCTGCTCGCCACGCTCGCCCACTTCGCCAACGCCCACGCCGGCGTCCTGATCCCCGGCTACACCCACCTGCAGCGCGCCCAGCCCATCTCGCTCGGCCATCACGCCCTCGCCTATGCCGAGATGCTGCTGCGCGATCTCGGCCGTTTGCGCGACGCCTACGCCCGCCTCGACGCCGCCTCGCCGCTCGGCAGCGGCGCCCTGGCCGGCACGCCCTGGCCGGTGGATCGCGAAACCGAGGCGCGCGAGCTGGGCTTCGCCGTGCCCGCGCAGAACAGCCTGGATGCGGTCAGCGACCGCGACTTCGCCTGCGAGATCGTCTTCGCGCTGGCGCTGCTCGGCGTGCACCTCTCGCGGTTCGCCGAGGATTGGATCCTCTATTCCAGCAGCGAGTTCGGCTGGCTGGTGCTGGGCGAAGCCTTCGCCACCGGCAGCAGCCTGATGCCGCAGAAGAAGAACCCCGACGCGCTCGAACTGCTCCGCGGCAAGTCCGCCGCCCAGCTCGGCCGCCTGCAGCAGTTGCTGGTGCTGCTCAAAGGCCTGCCGCTGGCGTACAATCGCGACCTGCAGGACGACAAGGAACCGGTCTTCGCCGCGCTGGATGCCGCGCTGGCCTGCCTGGAGATCGCCGCCGGCGTGGTCGCGACCGCCGGCGTGGACAGCCGCCGCGCCGCCGCCGCGGTCGCCGATCCCGCCCTGCTCGCCACCGATCTCGCCGATCTTCTGGTCGCCGCCGGCGTCGCCTTCCACGATGCCCACCGCCAGGTGGGCTTCCTCATCTCCGCCGCCGAGCAGCAGGGCCGCGACTTCCGCCAGTTCACCGATGCCGAGCTCGGCGCCCTCGCGCCCCAGCTCGATCCCGCCGCCGCCCGCGCGCTCTCTCCTGCCGCCTCCGCCGCCCGCCGCGATGTCATCGGCGGCGCCGCCCCGGCCCAGGTCCGCCATCAGGCCGCCCGCATCGCCGCCTTCGCCGCGACCCTGGCACGCTAAGATAAGCGCGTGGATTTCCCCGCCCCGCCGCTGCGGCCGCCGTGGTGGCTGCGCAACGGCCACACCAACACCGTCTACTCGTTCCTGCGCCCGCGCGGGGTGCGCCTGCCGCCGGCCCAGGAGGATTGGATTCCGCTCGCCCCCGCCGCCGACGCCGCACTGCTGATTCGCAGCCACTGGCAGCCGCGCCCCGCGCCGGCGGTGCTGCTCATCCACGGACTCGAAGGCTCCAGCGAGGCCGGCTACATGCTCACCGCCGCCGGGTTGTTTTTGCGCCAGGGCTGGCATGTCGCCCGCATGAACGTCCGCGGCTGCGGCGACTCCGAGATGCGCTGCGCCACCCTCTACAACTCCGGCCTCAGCGCCGACGTCGCCGCCGCGCTCGCCTGGCTGGCCGCGCAGCCTGGGGTGACCTCGCTGGCGCTCGCCGGCTATTCCATGGGCGGCAACCTGGCGCTCAAGTTTGCCGGCGAAGCCGGCCGCGGCGACCTCGCCACGCCGCCCGCCTTGCGCGCCATCGCCGCGGTCTCCCCCTGTCTCGATCTCGCCGCCTGCGCCGACGCCCTGCACCGCAGGGTGAACTACTTCTACGAGCGCCGCTTCCTGCGCCACCTCGCGCGCCGCCTCGCCCGCCACGCCGCCCGCTTTCCCGGCCGCTATCCGGTCGCGCGCCTGCGCGGCCTGCGTTCGGTGCGCGCCTTCGACGACGCCTTCACCGCCCCCTTCACCGGCTACCGCGACGCCGACGACTACTACCAGCGCGCCAGCGCCGCGCGCGTGCTGGCCGCCATCCGCCTGCCCACCCTGGTCGTGCACGCCGAGGACGACCCGTTTATCCGCATCACCCCGGCCTCGCGCGCCGCGCTCGCCGCCAACCCCGCCATCCATTTCCTCGCCACCGCCCACGGCGGCCACTGCGGCTTCGTCGGTCCCCGCCGCAACGGCGAAGGCGTCTACTGGGCCGAACCCCGCCTGCTGGAATTCTTCCGCGCCGCCATGGCCCCAGCCGCCCCATAAACCTCCCGTCGCCAGGGAGGTGGAAACTTCCAAACGCGCGCCCGCGCCACGGAGTCTCGCGAGGGCGAGGTGGAGCGGGGCAACTCGGGGGCCCCCGCGGAACCTCGCCCGTAGATAGCAGCGGGTGTCGTGGCGCAGCCACGACCGGCCCCGCGTTCAAGCAAGGTCGGGCCCCGCGTTCTATCGAAGTTGTTCGCTGAGGTGCGCCAGCGTGCGCGCCAGGGCCTGGTTGACCCGCCGCTCCTGCTCGATCTTGCGGATCGAGTGGATCACGGTGGAGTGGTGCTTGCCGCCGAAAAAGCGCGCGATCTCGGGCAGGGAAGCGTCCAGCAGTTGCCGCGTCAGATACATCGCCACCTGCCGCGGAAACACGATGTGCTGCGAGTTGTTGCGCGTCTTCAGGTCGGCCACGCGCAAGTTGAAGCTCTCCGCCACCGCCTTGGCGATGATCTCGATGTCGAGCTTGCGCTGCTGCTGGTTGAGCAGGTTCTTCAGCGCTTCCTCCGCCGTCGCGATGGTCACCGGCAGGCCCTTGAGCGCGCAGTACGCCAGCAGCCGGATCATCGCCCCTTCCAGCTCGCGCACGTTGCTTTTGATCTTCGACGCCAGGAACTCCGCCACCGCCGGGCTCAGCTCCAGCGTGTGCGGGTGCTTGGTGCGCTCCAGTTGCGACTTTTCCATCAGGATCGCGGTGCGCGTCTCCAGGTCCGGCGGCTGCAGATCGGCCGTCAGCCCCCACTCGAAGCGCGAGCGCATCCGCTCTTCCAGTTGCGACAGCTCGCGCGGCGGCCGGTCGCTGGAGATCACCACCTGCTTGCCCGCGCCGTGCAGCGCGTTGAAGGTGTGGAAGAACTCCTCCTGGATGCGCTCCTTGTTGGCGATGAACTGGATGTCGTCAATCAGCAGCACGTCCACCGAGCGGTAGCGGTCGCGGAACGCGATCATGCTGTCGTGCCGCAGGTGCGAGATCATCTCGTTGGTGAAGTCCTCGGCGGTGACGTACTCGATGCGCAGCGGCCGCCCCAGCGCCTTGGTCTGGTGCCCGATGGCGTGCATCAGGTGCGTCTTGCCCATGCCCACGCCGCCGTAGAGGAACAGCGGGTTGTAGGTGCGGCCCGGCTTCTCCGCCACCGCGCGCGCCGCCGCGTGCGCGAACTGGTTCGAGCCCCCCACCACGAAGGTGGCGAAGGTGTACTCCGGCTTCAGCGAGCCGGTGTCGAACTCCAGCTTCTTCTGCACCGGCGCCGCCGTGGGCGCCGCCGCCGGCGCCGCCTCCACGCTCTCCGCCGCCGGCCGCGAGGTCAGCACCACTTCCACCCGCGCCACCGTGCCGTCCAGGTGCAGCCGCCGGATCGCCTGCTCGATTTGCGGCCGGAACTTCTCCCCCACCTGCTGCAGCTCCGGGTCCGGCACCGAAATCACCAGCGTCCCGCTCTCCAGTTTTTCCTGCCGCGTCGGGCGCAGCCAGGTGTTGAACCGGTGCGGGTTCACGCTCTTGCGGATCTCGCTCAGGATCTCGTCCCAGGTGGATTGCAGATTGGGCAAACGGGAAGACATTGCGTGCGCGCGATCGGTCGCAGAGCTGCAATTGCGACGCTGCATAGCATCTCACGAACTCCGCTCGCGGCAACATCCGAACGCGAAAAAAAGTGGAGCGCGGGGGTCGCTTGTCGGCGATGCCATGGCTGGCTATAATGGGTCTTGTCCCGTGCTCCGCTCCCGCGGGCGCCGTCGTGGCGCCGGCCGGCAGCCCCGACGGCGAGACGCAGCGGCTCACCCGCTCCAGCTTGCGTTCGGAAACTGGCGCGCCCCCGGCGCGCACAGCAGATCGGTTCATTATGCCCAAGCGAACGTTTCAACCCAATCGGCGGCGCCGCAGTAAAACCCACGGGTTTCGCGCCCGCATGGCCACCAAGAACGGCCGCGCCGTCCTCTCCCGGCGGCGCGCCAAAGGGCGCAAGCGGGTTGCCGTTACCGCTGGATACCGCGACTAAGCCGCGCCGCACCTGGGGGAAGCAGCGCCGGCTGCTTCACCGCCCCGAGTTTCGCGCCGCCTACGAGCAGGGAATGCGCCGTTCCTCGCCTCACTTCACCGTGTTCGGCGTCACCTGCCCGCCGCCGCGCGGGGGCGACCGCTTTGGCATCACCGTCTCCCGCAAGCTCGGCGGCGCGGTTATGCGCAACCGTTTGCGCCGCCGCACCCGCGAGCTACTGCGCCGCTTGCCCGCCGCCTCCGGCGGTCCCGCCTGCAACATCGTCATCAATCCCCGTCCCGCCGTCGCCAGCGCCGATTTCCGGCGCCTGGGCGAGGAGCTCGCGTCCACGCTGGACAAGTTGCGCAAGGCCTTGCACACGGCAGCGCGCCCGGCGCCGGAGCTTTCCTGATGCCGGCCGCCGCCTCCCTGCGCTCCTGGCCCCAGCGTTCCGCCCTCGCCGGCTTGCGCGTCTACAAGGCGGTCGTCTCTCCCGTGCTGCCCTCCGCCTGCCGCTTCGTCCCCACCTGCAGCGTGTACGCCGCCGAAGCCATTGCCCGTTTCGGCCTCCTGCGCGGCGGCTGGATGGCGCTATGCCGCCTCGGTCGCTGCCATCCCTTTCACGCCGGTGGATTTGATCCCGTGCCGCCGCCGCGGTCCTGAGCCTCCATGGACTTCCAGACCAACAACGACGATCCCAATCTTGAGCGCCGCCTGATGCTGGCCATCGCGCTCACGGTGCTGCTGTTTCTCATCGTGCTGCCGTTCCTGAGCAAAAAGTCGCAAATGCCGCCGCTGCCGGTCGCCACCAAGTCCGCGACCCAGCCGCCGCCCGCCGCCGCGCCCGGCACGCCGGCGTCCTCCGTCTCCGCCCCGTCCGCGCCCGCCAAGTCCGCGCCCCCCCAGCCCGCCCCCGCGCCGGCGGTGGTGCAGGCCGCCGCCGAACAGCAGATCGCCATCAACACCCCCGTCTACCACGTCGTCTTCAGCAACCGCGGCGCGGTGGCGCGCTCCTGGATCCTCGCCCACTATCGCGACGATGCCGGCCATCCGCTCAACGTCATTGATCCCACCTTCTCCGCTGAGTTCGGCTATCCCCTCGCCTACTGGTCCTCCGACGCCGCCCTGCGCCAGGAGCTCTCCCAGGCCCTCTTCCAGGTGGCGCAGACCACCGGCGCCAACGGTACGCGCACGCTCACCTTTTCCTGGGCCAGGAACGGCTGGACCGCGACCAAGACCATCACCTTCGATTCCTCCTACCTGGTCGATATCCGTTCCCGCGTCACCCATAACGGGCAGGCGGTGCCGGTGGCGCTCGCCTGGCAGGGCGCCTTTGGCGATCGCGCCGTGCCCGGCGATTTCGATACCGAGCAGCTCTTCTATCAGAATGGTTCCGGCGTGAAGACGGTGGCCGGCAAGGACGTCAAGAGCGGCAACGCCAGCGAGGGCCTTTATCAGTTCACCGGCATCGAAGACAAGTACTTCGCCCTCATCTTCCTGCCGGTCGGCGCTCCCGCGCTCACCATCACCGACCTCAGCGCCAAGTACCAGCCCCGCCTCACCGACGCCAGCGGCAACATCATCACCAACCAGCAGGTCACCACCGTCGGCCTCGCCCTCGCCGCCGGCGGCGACTTCCACACCCGCCTCTTCGTCGGCCCCAAACGCATCGGCCTGCTCAGCAGCATCGATCCCGCCCTGCGCGGCCTGGTCGACTTCGGCTGGTTCACCTTCATCGCCGAGCCGCTCTTCCTCTGGATGAAGTGGACCTACACCCACTGGATCCACAACTACGGCTGGGCGATCCTCTTCCTCACCTTCATCATCACCATGGCCACCTTCCCGCTGAAGATGAAGGCGCAGAAGAACTCGGCCAAGATGATGGCGGTGCAGCCCAAGGTCAACGCCCTCAATGCCAAGATGAAGAAGTACGGCCTGCGTGATCCCCGCCGCCAGGAGGTGCAGCAGGAGATCATGAAGGTCTATAGCGACCACGGCGTGAACTTCCTCGGCGGCTGTCTGCCGATGTTCATCCAGCTCCCGGTGATCTACGCCTTCTGGCGGGTGCTGGATTACGCCATCGAGCTGCGCCATGCTCCCTGGATCTTCTACTACCACGACCTTTCCGCCCGCGATCCCTTTTTCGCGCTACCGCTGCTGGTCGTGCTCACCCAGTTCTTCGTCATGGGCATGATGCCCACCATGCCCGGCCAGGATCCGCGCCAGCAGAAGCTGATGAAGTGGATGATGCCGATTATGATGGGCTGGTTCTTTTTCTACCTGCCCGCGGGCGTCAACCTATACTATTTGGGATCGAACATCATCGGCGCCGGGCAGCAGTGGGTGGCCAACCGCACCTACAACGCCGCCGCGGTGGCCGCGGTGGCGGCCAAGGACGCCAAGGAAACCAAGCCGGGCAAGGGCAAGGTGATCGAAGGCAAGGTGGTCGGCCCCAAGCGCTGACGCGCGGGGCGGGGGGATGACGGCAATGGCGGAGACGTTGGAAGAGCGCTGGGGCGCGCGCCTGCGCGAATTTCTGGATGCGGTGGTGCGGGAAGGCCGTTTCCGCCTGAGCTACCGCCTGCTCACCCCGCCGCCCGACCCCGAGGGCGAAGGCCCCGAGTTGGTGGTGGACTTCGCCGGCGCCGACGCCGACTTGCTGCTCGACAACGACGGCGAGCTGCTGCGCGGCATCGAGTACCTCGCCTTCGAGACCCTGCGCCTGGGCCCCGACGAGCATCATCGCCTGGTCTTCGACTGCCAGGGCCGCCGCCAGCTCCGCGTCCAGGAACTGCGCACCCTCGCCGCCATGGCCGCCGAGCGCGTGCGCCAGAACGGCGTGCCCTACGCCTTCGCCCCCATGAACTCGCGCGACCGCCGCACCATCCACTTGGCGCTGCACGATGAGCCCGGCCTCACCAGCGACAGCGAGGGCGAGGGCCGCGACCGCCACATCGTGGTGCGCCGGCAAGGGGCCTCGGCGCCGGCCTCCCCCGGTACGCGCCGCGAATACCGCCGCCTGTAGCCTTAGTTAGCCGGCGCAGCACAGCTCGGCAAAATTTGCTGAGGTCGATGTTTCCGCCGGAGGCGATCGCCGCCACGCGCCCGCGGCCGGCCCGGCCCGATAGCGCCGCCGCCAGCGCGCACGCCGCCGCCCCCTCCAGAATCACGTGGTTGCGCTCCGCCGCCAGCTTCATCGCCGCCGCCGCTTCCTCCAGCGTCACCACCAGCGCGCCGTCCAGCAGGCCGCGCGCGCGCTCGAACATCGCCGCGAACACCGTCCGGCTGCCGATCCCGTCCACGAAGGACGGCTGGTACGCCACCGCCACCGGCGCGCCCGCCGCCCGCGCCGCCGCCAGCGGCGCCGCCGTCTCGATCTCGGCGGCGTAGATCTTCACCCGCGGCGCCAACGCGCGCAGCACCGCCGCGATGCCGCACGCCAGCCCGCCCCCGCCCCAGGGAATCACCACCGCCTCGAGGTCGGGCGCGTCCTCCAGCAACTCCAGCCCGATGGTCGCGTTGCCCGCCATCACCGCCGGGTCGTCGAAGGCGTGCAGAAAGTAGCCCTCCACGCCCGGGTACGCGCGCGTCTCAAAGCAGCGCCACCATTCCGCGAACGGCGCCAGGATCACCCGCGCCCCCAGCCGCCGGATCGCCGCCAGCTTCGCCTCCGGCGCGGTGTCGGGCGCGATCACCGTGGCCGCGACGCCCAGCCGCCGGGCGCAGTAGGCCGCCCCCTGCGCGATGTTGCCGGCGGAGGCGGTGAGCACCCCCGCCGCCAGCCGCTCCCGCGGCAGCAGCCCCAGCGCGCTGGCCGCGCCCCGGATCTTGAACGAGCCGATCGGCTGCAGCGTCTCCAGCTTGAGCCACACCTCGGCCGCCGTCTCGGGCGCCTCCGCCTGCAGTTTCACCAGCGGCGTGCGCACCGCCAGCCCGGCGATCCGCGCCCGCGCCGCCTCCGCCTCCTGCACCGTCACCGGTACTGGCATGGTTGGAATTCTAGCTTCGGGCGTGGTGTTGCGCGTTCCGCCCGTGCACTTAGTGTTCAATTGTCCGGGTAAGGCGTTGATTCTGCTGGCTGGACCGTGGTAAAGCCGCTGCCGGCGATGAACGGCGTGGGGTGTGGCTGGCGACGGCCGGGGCTCGCGTGCCGTGCTCGAAATGTGGCGTGCGTGCATGGCGACTGGCTGCGTTGGCGTTCGGGTCCGTCC
>DAIDIF010000157.1 GCA_027451805.1 Acidobacteriota bacterium | reverse complement strand
TACTCCGGCTTATGAACCTGCCCGCCGGTGCCCGGGTCACGCCGGCGGTGGGCCGCGAGCTCTGCGAGCGGGAGGACATCCGCGCCTTGATCGCGCCCGGCATCACCCGTGCCGGCCGCCAATACGAGCTCACCGCCGAGTTGATCGATCCCTCCACCGGCGCCGTGGTGCGCTCCTACAGCGTACCGGCGGCGAACTCCGACCACATCCTCAGCGCCCTGGGCCTGCTCGCCAACGACCTCCGCCGCGACCTGGGCGAATCCCTGCTGCAGGTGCAGACCAACTCCCGCCCGCTGCCGGAGGTGACCACGCCCTCGCTGGCGGCGCTGCAGGATTACGCCGACGGCCAACGGCAATGGGCGCGCGGCCGCTTCCAGGCGGCGGTGGCGCTCTACCGCGACGCGCTGCACGACGACCCCGGCTTCGCCATGGCGCATGCCGCCCTCGCCGGCGCCGACTGCAGCTACATCTTCTACGCCGAAGCCGCCTGCCGCGCCCAGTACGCCCTGGCGCTGGCCAACCCCGCCCGCCTGACCGCGCGGGAACGGGAGATCATCGCGGCGAACCAAGCCGACGACACCGGCCAGTTCGCACAGGCGCGAATCCTCTATCGCAACTACCTGCGCCAATTCCCCGATGACTGGACCGCGCTCAACGATTACGCCCACCTGCTCCGAATGCATGGCGCCTACGCGCAGGCGATTCCGGTCTACCGGCAGCTCCGGCAGGTGGCGCCGGATGACGCCCGCAACCAGGTCGAGCTGGCCACCGCCGAAACCGACATGGGCAACTACGGCGCCGCGCTGGCGGCCTATCGCCGGGCTTTCCGGCTCGACCCGCACTGGGAGCTCGCCGGCGACACCAACCGGGAGTACGGCTTCACGCTGCTGCGCGCCGGCCATCCGCGCCAGGCGCTGGCGGCCTTCCGCCAACTGCAGTCCAATCCGGAGCTGCGCTCGACGGCGCTGGACTCGGAAGCGCGCCTGGATCTGTGGGAAGGCCGCCTGGCCGCGGCGCGCGCCACCGAGCAGCAGGCGATTCTGGCGGCAATCAACCCGCCGCCGCTCACCCTGGCGCGCAAACACCTGCTGCTCGCCCAGATCGCCGAAGCCGCCGGCGACCGCATCACCGCCGTGCGCCAGCTCAACCTCGCCATGGTGCACTTCTCCAGCTTTGGCCCCAGGGTGGTGTGGGGCGCGCTGGTGGGGCTGGAATGGCTGCGCCTCGGCGGCGTCAGCCAGGCGCAAGCCATCCTCAACCGCATCGCGCCGCTGGCCGACCCGCACGATCTGGAGGATGCCGGCTACCTGCGCCTGCTGCGCGGCAGCCTGGCGGTGGCGCAGGGCCGGACGCGCGACGGCATCGCCATTCTGGGCTTGCCGGACCCCCAGGATGGCACCTCGGTCTATGCCCTCAACGTGATCACGCTCGCGCACGCCGAGCAGCAGGCGGGCGATCTGCGCCAGGCGGCGCGCTGGTACCGCAAAGCCGTCGGCGCGCCGCAGGAGTTGCTGGGCTGGGAACCGCAGCCCCGCGCCCAGAGCGCCTACTACTGGCTGGCGCGCGACGAGCTGGCGCTGCACCACCCGGGCCGCGCCCACGCCGCCCTCGGCGACTTGCTCCACCTGCTGGCCGGCGCCGACCCCGGCTTGCCGCTGCGCCGCCAGGCCCAGGCATTGGCCGGGCAACTGCCGCGCCGGGGCTAGCTGCCGGGCAAGGCGAACAGGGCGGGCGCAATCGCGGGATCCAACCTCATCGCCATCCGCACCAGCGGCGCCCCCGGCCGGCCCGGCGGCCCGCTCACATAGCGGAACGGCAGCAACAGGCCGCCGACGCGGCGATAATCGGAAATGGACTCCACGCCGCCGGGATACGACTCATGAAACGCCAGCCAGGTGCGCGTATCGAAAAACTGGGTGAAGCGGTCGCCGGTGGGCAGGGTGAAGCGCACCGCGACGTACGCATGCCCCTGCTGCCGTCCCGCGCCGGCGAGCGCCACCGCGACGCCGGGGGCGGCGATCAGATCCACGCCGTTCAGCGCCTGATCCTGCAACTGCCGGGCCGCCGCGCCGCTCAGCACCACCGGCGCCGCCGCGCCGGGCGCGAGCTGCCAGGCTTGCTTGCCGTCCCAGGCCTCGACCAGCTTGCCCTGCGGCAGCGTCAGTTCGATGCGGATGCGCGCCGGGCGGACGCCGCCCCACACCTCCAACCCGGCCGGCCCGCGCGGCAACTCCAGCCGGCCGCGGAAATGGAAGGCATGCACCGCCGCGAAGCGCGCCGCGCCGCCGCGCGCCGCCAGGCTGCGGGCGATCACCTGCCGGGCGGTGAGCGTGGGCGCCGCCGCGGAAGCGCCGGCGAAGGCCAACGCCAGCGCCCAGCGCAGGCAGCTCGTGGTCTGCATGTCCTGATGCTAGCAGCCCTGGCGCTGGGCACGGCGGGCGCAGCGCAGTCGCCCGCCGCCGCCTACTACCGCGCCTGCATGGACACCGCCCGCATCACGCAACTGGGCTCGCGCCCGCTGGGGCCCATGCTGCAGCAGATCGCCTCCCTGCGGAATCCGCACCAGCTCGCCGGCGCCCTCGGCCGGCTGCACAGCGCCGGCATCTACGCCGCCTTCGAGCTGGTGGGGGAGGCGGTGCCGCCGCGGCCCTACGTGCAAAGCTACGCTTTCCGCGAGCATGTGACCCGCCTGTTCGAACAACTCGGCTACCCTCCCGCCGCCGCCGCCAGCCAGGCGATCGCCGCGATCGGCATGGAGACCGCGTTGCCGCCGCGCCGCGCGGCGCCGCAGCATCTCAGTTTGGCGCAGCTGCAGAAGCTGGCCCCGGCCTTTGATTGGGTGACCTACTTTGCCGCGCTGGGCGAACCCGCCGCCGGCGGCCTCAACGTCGCCGACCCCGCGCGCCTGCGGACGCTGAACGGAAACGTGCTGGTCACCCCGCTCGCCGACTGGAAGAGCTACCTGCGCTGGCGCTGGCTCGACGCCACGGCGCTGCTGCTCTCCCCGCCCTTCGTCCAGGAACAGCTCTCTTTTTACGCCCGCGTTCTGGGATCGACGGCGCCCGCCGCGCCTCCGCCTCGCGCCCAGCTTTGCGCCGCCGCGCGCAAGGCCTATCCCACCGACGCGTTCCTCCAAGTCCCGCTGGCGCCCAACGACTATTTTGGCAGCACCCTCGCCCTGCGTAGCTGGGTCGCCCACCGGGCCCTGCAGAAGCCGCTGCCATGACGCGGGCGGCACTGCTGGCGCTGCTGGCCCTGCCCGCGTTCGCGGCGGCGCAGTCCTGCCGCGTCTCGCTGCCGGTCACGCTCCTGAATCGCTCGGGCAATCCCTTCCTCCCGCTGACGCCCGCCGACCTGCAGGCGAAGCAGCCGCGCGGGGCCGCCGTCGTGGCGCTGGCGCCGGCGTCGCCCCGCCGCGTCGAGCTGCTGATCGACGGCAGCGGCAGTTTGGCTGCAAAGACGCTGTGGAGCAGAAGCGAGAACATCGCCGCGGCGCTGCTCGCCACAGCGCCCGCCGGCATTGCCGTCGGCCTCGACGCTTTCGGGGATCAGCTGAGGGCGATCGCCCCCTTCCGCTCGCCCGCCGCGGCCTACGAAGCGCCGCTGGCGCGTGCCTACCGCGGCTTTCACCCCACCGGCGG
>DAIDIF010000156.1 GCA_027451805.1 Acidobacteriota bacterium | reverse complement strand
CTCCCCCCCCCCCCCCAAAATCTTTCGCACATGGCCGAGCAGCCACGCGACAAACGGCCCTCGCCCGACGCTGCGGATGAGGCCCAGGTGGCCAAGGCGGCGCGCGTGGGCGACATCGACGAAGGGGATGCGGCGGCGGTCGGGACCACGCTCTTTGAACGCTGGACCGGTCTGCCCACCGACCTGCGCCTCCTCATCCTGGGCAGGGCGCTGCCCGTGCTCGACGCGGTCCGCATGCCCCCGGATATGATGCGCCGGCTGCGATCCGAACCAATCTGGGCGCAGCTCTACGAGCGCTTCGCGAACCACTTTGGCCTCGCCCCGCGGCCGCCCACCAGGGACGCGCGCTCCGCGCTGCTGGCCGTCGTGCGCCTGTACGACTACCTCATCTACCGGCGCCCCCCGGGCGGCGCGGGACCTTGGGGCGCGCCCCGCCTGCAGTCGTCGGGGGTCGTGCCGCTCCGATCGCAGACCAGGGCGCACGGTTTCGTGACCGTGTTCCGCGCCTACGTCACCGAAGAGCGCGTCACCGTCTACAACACCGCCGGCCTGTTGGACCGCCGCGGTGAGCTGTGGGACCTGGTGCGCAGCTGGCCCGAGGTGGTGCAGGCGCCGAACGAGCCGGCCGCCAACCGCTCCGTTCTGGCAAACATCGAGCTGCTCGTCCGCCGACTGGTGAACAACCAGACGCAGTGGGACGCGTTCCACTTGGACGAAACGGATGCGTGGGACGCGAGGGACGCCCAATACGTGCGCGTGGCCACGCCCACGATCAGCAGCGCCTCGGGGCGGCTCGCGAAGCGTTTGATCATCAGATTTTTCAATGGTCAGCTCACCTGGGGCGACAAATGGACCGCATTGCAACGCACCGCGGTGTGGGAAACTGGTCCTGGGCGGGACATCTACACGCCACCGATCGGGCCAATTTATTGGAACGACGACGACGACAACAACAACCGCCCAGTGGTCGCCTACTTTGTCAATTCGGTACAGCTGAGCGTTCACCTTCCGGTCGGCGGGATTCCGCCGACGGAACCAGCGGTCGCTAACCCGGCGGCGGCCGCCGCCGTGATCAGCCTGCGCCACGGGGGCTTCCGCGAGGAGGCTTGGTGCCACGAAACCGTCACACACGGTCCTCCGTCCCCGGCCGCACCCGCGGGTCGCGTGCAGCAGCGCTGCGCGCTGGACTTGGTGCTCAAGGTGGGCGTGGTGCGGAGCGACCCGGTGTTTGGGATGGAGGCGGCGCACCTCGAGGCGCCGCGCATCGATCGCGCTCGGCTCGTGTCCCTCGACGGAAGGCTCGGTCCTGATATACCGGTGGCCGACCCGCTTCGCCCCAGCGAGGTGCCACTGGCATACGGGACGCGAGCGATGCCCTTGTGTATCGACTCCATCAACGGCACAGACGGAGTCACTCGCATCTCGCTGGCGCCCAAGAATTCTTCTGGGGAGGCTTGCCTCGGGTTTGCTTTTCTCGGCGCCGACACGCTCTGGTGGGTGCCGGTGATAGACCCTGCGGCGGCGTGGTCGGGCCAGTGGGTGGCCAAGGTGGTGCGGGGCGAGACGCCGATCGCCTCGGCCGTCCCGCCCGCTGCCCCCACTCTGTATCCGTAAAAAACAATCACACCGACAAGGGGGTTGTTTTTTTTCACGTATCGCCCCGCAGACGGCGGTTTTTTTGCTTCTGAGCACGACTGCAGTACATAACCGCCACACCCTCTTCGCCACCCCCCGGTCCCGTGTCGAGCCGCGCATGGCCGCGTGCGTGATCTGCGCCGGCGAGGCCCGGCCCGGCCCCGTCCATCCAGAGCTGGCGGACGTACCGCTGTGCTCCACGGTGTGCGCGTCGCTCGCGGCGCGCCTGGTGCAGGGCAAGCGCGGCGCCCGGGAGGACGAGGACGCGCCGCAGGAGGCCAAGGCGGCGCGCGTCGCCGGGGACACGCCCGAGCGGGACGCAGCGGCGCTGGGCGGGGCGCTCTTTGGCCAGTGGGGCGAACTGCCCGCCGACCTGCGCCTCCTCGTGCTCGGCAGGGCACTGACCGTGCTCGAGGCGGTCCGCACTCCTCTGGCGGTGATGCGCACGCCCGGCGCCGCGCTGCTCTGGGAGAAGCTGTACGGCGACTTTGCGGCGCACTTTGGTCTCGCACCGCGACCGCCCAGCACCGACGCGCGCTCCGCGCTGCTGGCCGTCATGCGCCTGTACGACTACCTCATCTACCGGCGCACACCCACTGGCCTGGAGCAGTCGGCCCTCGTGCCGCTCCAGTCGCGCGCCAGCGCCGCGCTCTACGACAACACGCCCAACTACGTGACGACCTTTCGCGCGGAGATCGCCGAGGCGCGCATCACGCTGCACAACGCAGCGGCGTTCGTTGATGAGCGCAGCAGCCTCTGGGGTGCGTGGCAAGAACTGATGCCCGGCGACAACCTCGCGCAGCAGCCGGACGGGGCCAAACTGCGCCGTCTCCGCCTGCTGCGCGTAATTGGCACGCTGTCGAGCCCGAGCTTCCACGTCTACGAGTTTGACGAGACCGCCACGCCGGCGGACGGCACCGACGCCGTCTACGCTCGACGCACGGACCAGCCCGTGGCGGAGGGTGCGCTCCCCGCCGGCGGTCCCAACGTGGTGCTGGATGAGGTTTTCGCGGAGCTGCACATGCTCCCCATGCGGGCGCGCATCCGGTGCTCGTCGTGGCTGTCTTGGCCGGGCGCGAGGCGCGACCGCTACTCGGCCGCGTTCACGGCGCCATGCACCAAGTTCTGGCTCGACGGGCACGAAGACGGCCGAATCGCCAGGCAGCAGGGCGGCGGATTGCCGGTGCGCTCGGTGCGGCTCTCCATTCACCAACCGCGCGGGCAAATACCGACGCGCGGCGTTCCGCCGCTCGGTTTCCAATTCGTGGCGCGCGCTGGGACGGCGGCGACGGTGGCGGCGACGGCCGCCACCGCGGGCGGCTTCGAGGCGGAGCCCTGGTACCGCAGGGTGTACCGCTCGCAGGGGCCGCGCGAAATGGACGGGCTGGACCTGGACGTCAAGCTGGGCATCACGGGCGCGGAGGTCAACATCGCTACGCTCAGCGGCGAGCGGCTCGAGGTGCACCTGAATTTGGCGCTGCTCGAGGCACCCGAGGTTACGGGGGCGGCCCTTCTCACGCTCGACCGCGCGGCCGCCGTGCCCCTGGCCGCGCGCGGCCAGCGCTTGGAACTCTGGTACCCAGTGCCGCTCTTTGGCGACCACGCCGAACACGCCCGGAGCCTGCA
>DAIDIF010000155.1 GCA_027451805.1 Acidobacteriota bacterium | reverse complement strand
TATTTGGCCAGCGCCCGCGCCGTTGCGACCGGCCAGCGCCCGGAGTCGGCGCCCGAGGTTGCGCTTGCCGCCATCGCGCCGCTCCAAATCGAGCGCGATGGCCTGGCGGCCGCCCACGCGGAGGCCAAGGCCAAGTTGGCGCAAATGGTTGGCGCCCGCCGCGAGGCCGCAACCGAAGGCGCGCGCCAGCAGCACTTGGACGAATTCGCTGATTTGTGTCGCCGGCTTGAGGACGCGAGCGCGGCCGCCCTGGGCAGCTGGGAAGTGTTGGCGCGTTATCTGTGGGAGGTCGCGGAGCTTAGCGCGGCCCTGGCGGCCGAGCGGTTCACGCCGCAAAAAGGCGGCGCGATAGTCGCGGCCAATCGAGAGAAAATCCAACGGGTTCGCGGGCGACTGTTCGCGGCGGGCCGCAAATTGAACCTGAGCCAAACCGTCGAGGTTTGTGCCGTCGCGCCGGCAAAATGACGCCGGCGAAATCGTCAACCGGGCGAGAAGGAGCAAAACATGATGAATTCCGTTGAAGTGCGAGAACTCCAAGCGCGCCTGGCCGCGGTGGCGGAAAAATTGAGCAAGGTCGAGCAGCCGCGGCCGGCCCCGCCGGCCGATTGGGCAATTCGAACCGCGGCCCTAATCCTGGGCGGACAAAGCGAAGCTTCGCAGAAGGTCACGCTGAGCGAGCGGGCGCTGGGCCAATAATTCAAGTTCCGCGCCGGCGGCACTCCGAACCGCCGGCGCGGGCGTGGCCCGGCGGGCGTCCGCTCCCCGCCGGGCTGCCGTTTTTCTCTGCTCCTGGAGGCAAATATATGCCAAGACAAGGTGGCGGTTCCCGAACCTGCTCTGTTTGCGCCCATCGCGACCGTGCGACGGCCGAGGCCGCCATTCTGGCTGGCTACCCGCCCTTGCGCGAGTTGGCGAAGGCTTACGGCTTGAGCAAAACGTCGATCCTCCGTCACAGGACACGGCACATGGGCGCCCCCGCGGCCGCGGCGCCAGTAGCCGGGGGCGGCGGCGACGCCACGGTCATTGACGGCGCCGGCGGCGTTGCGCCCGCCGAGCTGCTCACGCGCCTGGAGGCCGTCTGCACCCAGCTTCGGCGGCTCGGGCGCAAGGCCGAGCGCAGCGGCGATCTTCGCGGTGCCGTGGCTGCCTGCGCGGCTCACGCCGCGCAGCTGATGGGACTATTCAAGGTTTACGCGGAGCATGAGCGCCAGCGGGCGGCGTCCGCATCGCGCGATTCCGGCTTCGAGCGCGCTTGGGCGCTCGCTTCGAGCATGAGCGCAAAGCAACTCGGCGACATCGTGGCCGAAGCCCGCTTGCGCGAACGCGCACTGCCGGCGGCCGCCGAGCCGGAAGCCGATCCTCCAGCCGAACCGCCGGTTGCGTAGCCGGACCAAAAGGCCGCGCGCGCACCCCGTTTTTGGCGATGGTCCGCCTGGGATTTTTGGGGGGCATAGTCTGGTTCCCGCGGCCATCGCCGAAGGGGTCCCACTTTTTAAAGCGGCCATTCCTCGCGAGCCGTTGCCGCTGGCGCGTTCGCTGACGCTGTTGCCGACCCCCAAGCTACCCGGCGGCGCGGCGAGCGAACCTAGGGCATCCTGGCCCGCGCGGCGGCCCGCAAACGTAGACAGACTTGGTGCCGGTTCTGGTGCCGGTTTGCATCCGTAAGTGATACGGTTCGGTGCGGAGCGGTGCGGAGAGGCTACCGAAGAATAGCCTTGCAAACACTGGCGATTTGCGGGATTATGCGGCGTGGTGCGGAACGGTGCAGATCACGCTAGGAGCGATTTTCAGTCCGCTGCTCTACCAACTGAGCTACCTGGCCACGAGGAACGCAAGCAAACTGCGTTGCGGCGACGGGCGTGCCCATCAATTTTGCCATGGTTCCGCCGGCGGCACCAGACGGCGGAACGCGCCGGAGCAGACCTATTCCCGGCACATAGAGCACAGCGGACTTGGCGTTCAGCCCGACGGCGCCGCAAGCGTAGTTGCTCCGCAACCGTCTCCGGCTTGGGCGACGGCATCGGACCCAAGCACGGAGGTTCCCTTTCCATGCTTCGTAGTGCCTCTTTTGCCCTAATGTTCGCCGCGCTTACGGTCGGCCTGTGGGCCCAGTCGGATACGAGCCTGCAGCATTCCGAACTCTCGGCCCAAGTGACCGGGGTCTTCACGCGCGAATCCCACAGCGGGCCGACGAACCGGCTGGCCAAGAACTCGGCCGGTCTGCTGCTCGGCTACCGCATCCACCTTACGCGTTGGGAGGCGATCGAGTTCGAGTACGGATACACCCGGAATGGCCAGACCTACATCACTCCCGGCACCGCGCCGGGCGCGCCGGCGGTCAACAACCTGATTTCCACCACCATGCAGGAAGCCGTGGCGAACGAGGTCATCACCACGCCGCGGCTGTTTGGGTTCTTCCAGCCCTTCTTCCTGGGCGGCGGCGGGGTGCTGATCTTCAGCCCCCATCTCAATACCTCCGGTATCCTCGCCACCACGCAAACCAAGGGCGCCTTCAACTATGGCGCCGGAGTGGACTTTCACCTTGGACATATCGGCGCCCGGGCAGAGTACCAGGGCCTGATCTTCAAGATCCCTGATTTCAACAACCCGGCGCTGGCGATCAATCACTGGACCCACATCGCCCAGCCCTCGGTGGGGCTGATCCTTACCTTCTAGCCCAATTCCGGCTACACTGAATACAACTGCTTGCGCTGCGCCGCGCACGTCCGTGCGCGGCGTTTTGCGTATGCGAGGCATTATGAAAACGGTAACATTCCTGCGGGTAGCGCGGGCCGGAGGCAGGGCGCGCGTGGATGCGGAGAAATCTTTTCAGCGGGGCACGGTGCTGCTGCAGCTGAACGGCAAGCTGGCAGCCCGGCCCAATCGGTATTCGGTACAAGTGGGGCGGGGCAAGCATCTGATGCCGGACGGCGAGAGCTGCGTCTGGCAATTTCTGAACCACTCGTGCCAGCCGAACGCGGCGGTTATGGGGCGCCGCCTGGTGGCGATTCGCGAGATCGCAGCCGGCGACGAGGTCACCTTCAACTACAACTGCAACGAGTACGACATGGACTCGCCTTTCCGCTGCCGTTGCGGCCACTGCGACGGGGTTCTGGTACGCGGCTTCCGCTACCTGAACGCGGCGGACCGCGAGCGCCTGGGGCCGTACGTTGCCGCGCACGTGCGCCAAGAGCAGAACGAAGCAACACCGGCTGCTCTGGCAGTGCATGCCTGAACAACCAAGGCTTCTGCACGACATCTTTCTGGCGGCGGCGGACCGGTATCCCGACCGCATCGCGCTGGAGGCGCCTGCGCCGGCGCCCGGGGGCGGGTGTCTTCAGGTCAGCTATCGCGGGTTGCGCGCGCAGGCGGCGGAACTGGCGGCGCGGCTGGCGGAGCACGCGGCGGCAGACACGGTCGTGGCGGTGTTCTTGGGCCGGCAGGACACGCGGCTCTACACGGCGCAACTGGGGATTCTGCAGGCCGGGGCGGCGTTCACGTGCTTGGACCCGGCGTTTCCCGATGCCCACATAGCCGAGGTCATCGGCGACGCGGCGGCCGTGGTGACCGATGCCGCCGGGCGGGAGCGGCTGCTGCGGCTGGGCATAGCCCTGCCGCCGGTCGTGGCAGCGGAGGGCAGCGCGGGGGCGGGGGCGGCGACGGCGCCCGAAGCAACGGTCAGCGAGCGCGACCTGGCCTATGTGATCTACACCTCCGGCACCACCGGCAAGCCCAAAGGCGTGATGGTGGAGCATCGCGCCATCGTGAACCTGGTGCTCGCCGACCGGGAGTATTTCCGGTTGGAGAAGACGGCGCGCGTGGCGCAGTGCTCGTCGCCGGCGTACGACTCCTCCATCGAGGAGACGTGGCTGGCGCTGGCGGCGGGCGCGACGCTGGTGCTGCTGGACGAGGCGACGATCCGGCTGGGGCCGGACCTGGCGCCGTGGCTGCGGCGGGAGCGGATCAATGTACTGTGCCCGCCGCCAACGCTGCTGCGCGCCATGGGATGCCAGCGGCCGGCGGAGGAGTTGCCGGAGCTGCAGCTGCTCTATGTGGGCGGCGAAGCGCTGCCGCAGGAGCTGGCCGACCGCTGGGCGCGCGGACGTTGGCTGGAGAACGGCTACGGGCCGACGGAGTGCACCGTGACCTCGGTGCGCGCGCGGATCCGTCCGGGCACGGCGGTGACGATCGGGCAGCCGGTGGCGAATTGCACGGCGCTGGTGCTGGGAGACGACGGCGCCGAGGCCGCCGGCGGCGACACCGGCGAGCTCTGCCTGGGCGGCGCCTGCCTGGCGCGGGGATACCGGAATCTGCCGCAGCTGACGGCGGCGAAGTTTATCGAGCATCCCCGGTTCGGCCGGCTGTACCGCACCGGCGACCAGGCGCGGCGGCGCGCCGACGGGCAACTCGAATGCCTGGGGCGCATGGATGCGCAGGTCAAGCTGCGCGGGTACCGGATCGAGCTGGAAGCGATCGAGGCGGTGCTGGCCCGGTGCGCGGGCGTGCGGGCGGCGGCGTGCCGGCTGCAAGGCGACGCACTGGCGGCGATCATCGTGGCCGAAGACGGACAGCACCCGCCCGCGCCGGGGGCGCTGCGGCAGGCAGTGCTGGCGCACCTGCCGGCGTACATGGCGCCCAGCCGCTTCGCCTACATCGCCGAGCTGCCGACGACGGTGGGCGGCAAGCTGGACCGTGCGCGGCTGCCGGCCGCCGATCTCGCGGCCCTGCCGGCAGCGCGCGGCGCAACCGCGCCGGCGGCGCAGCCGCTTGATGCGCGCCAACGCGCCGTCCTGGCCGCGTTCGCGGCGGTGTTGGAGCGGGCGGACGACATTGGCCTGCAGGAGGATTTCTTCCTGGATCTGGGCGGCGACTCGCTGACCGCGGTGGATTGCATTGTGCGCCTGCGGGCGGAGGGCTGGAACGCGACCGTACGGGAGTTGTACGCAGCGCGGAGCGCGGCCGGGCTGGCGCGCCTGCTGACGGAGGCGGCGGTCGCGCCGGGCGCGGAACAACCCGCGCCGGCCGCAGCGGCGCCGGGCCGCGCCCGACCGGGGCTGTGCACGGCGGTGCAGGCGGCGTGGCTGGCGGCAGAGGTGGTGGTGGCCGGCGCGTCGGGGTACTGGGCGATGTTCGTGGCGTTTCCCTGGCTGCTGCAGCGCTGGCCGCTGTGGCAGGGACTGCTACTGGCGGCGGCGGCAGGCACGGCGGGGTTCCTGCTTTACGCGCCGCTGAGCGTGCTGGCGGCGGCCGGACTGAAACGCCTGCTGATCGGCAAATACCAGCCGCTGCGCACGCCGGTGTGGAGCGGGTTTTACCTGCGGCATTGGGTCGTGACCCAGGCCGCGCGCAACATTCCCTGGGACCTGCTGCAGGGCACGGCAGCGCAGGGATGGGCGCTGCGGCGGCTGGGGGCGCGCGTGGGACGCCGGGTGTACCTCCACCGGGGCGTGGATGTGGCGCGCGGCGGCTGGGACCTGCTCAGCCTGGGCGAGGGCGCGACCGTCGGGCAGGAAGCCGCGCTGCGGTTGAGCGAGCTGGATGCCGGCGAGCTGGAGATCGGCGCCGTCAGCGTGGGCGCGGACGCGACCCTGGATACGCGGGCGGGGATGGACCCAGGCACCAGCTTGGGCGAAGGCGCCTACTTGGGGCCGCTGAGCTGGCTGCCGGCGGGCAGCGGGGTGCCGGCCGGCGAACGGTGGGAGGGTACGCCGGCGCAGCCGGCGGGTTCGGCGCCGCAGACGCCGGATCTCTGGGCCGGCGCCGGGGGTGACGCACTGGGGCCGGCGGCGCACGCGGCGCTCACTCTGGCCGGACGCGCGGCAGGGGCGTTCGCGGGCGCACTGCCGCTGGTGATCGCGGCGGCGTGGCTGCCGCCGGCCTTGGCCACGCGGCTGCCGGACTGGATCTATGCGCCGGGCTTCGACGCCGCGGCGATCGCGGCGGCGGCGGCGCTGGCGGCGCTGGCGCTGCTGCTGACGCTGGCGGCGCGAGCGCTGGCGGCGCGCTGGCTCGGCCGCCTGCCTCCCGCGCCGGTGAGCCTGTGGAGCTGGACGGCCATCCGGATCCACGCCGCCGGACGCCTGCTGGAGGAGTCGGGACGCTGGCTGGCGGGGACGATGTTCTGGCCGGCGTGGCTGCGGGCGGCGGGGATGCGCGTGGGCCCGGGATGCGAAATCAGCACCATCCTCGACGTGGCCCCGGCGGCGGTCGCGATCGGCGGCGAGTGCTTCTTCGCCGATGGCATCTACCTGGCCGGGCCGCGGCGGCATCGCGGCACGCTCACGGTCGAACCGACGCGGTTCGGGGCGCGGACGTTCCTCGGCAACCACGCGGTCCTTCCGGCGGGTCATGCCTGGCCGGAGGAGATGTTCGTCGGCGTGGCCACGGTGCCCGACCCCCGGCAAGTGCGGGCGGGAACGGCCTGGTTCGGGCAGCCGCCGATGGCGCTGCCGCGGCAGGCGGCGGCGGTGGACCGGAGGCTGAGCCACGCGCCCGGGCCGCTGCGCTTCGCGACGCGCCTGTTCTGGGAGCTGGCGCGGCTGGGGCTGCCAGCACTGCCGCTGCAGCTGGCGGGCGCATGGGCGGCGGCGCTGTATGGCGCGAGCGGCAGCGGCTGGCGGCTGGCGTGGCTGGTGGCGCCGGCGCTGACGGCGGCGGCCATGCTGGCGGCGCTGCTGGCGGTGGCGGCGGCCAAGTGGACGCTGTTGGGCAGAGTGCAACCCGGCGAGCGCCACTTCTGGTCGTGCTGGTGCGGGCGCTGGGACATCCTGTACATGGCCTGGGAGTATTGGGGCCAGCCGGTGCTGGGGCCGCTGGAAGGCACCCTGCTGCTAAATCAGTTCCTGCGGCTGATGGGAGTGCGGATCGGACGGCGGGTGGCGCTGGGGCCGGGGTTCGCGCAGGTGGTAGACCCGGACATGCTGGTGTTCGAGGAGGGCGCCACGGTGTGCGGCCACATGCAGTCGCACACGTTCGAGGACCGGCTGCTGAAGATGGACCTGATCCGGATCGGACGCGGTGCGACCGTGGGCGACGATACCGTGGTGCTGTACGGAACGAGGGTCGGCGCAGGCGCACGGCTGGAGCCGCACGCGGTCCTGATGAAGCACGATGCCGTGCCGGCGGGCGCGCGCTTCACCGGCGCGCCAGCGCGGCCGGCCGAGCAGGAAGCGCTGGCGGCGGTTGGCGTCTAAGTTCCGCCGCGCCGCACCCGATGGCGGCGCAGGGCGTCGAGCAGGGCGGCCACGTCGGCGGGCTGGGTGGCGTAGTTGGTGATGCAGGCGCGGATCGCGGACCCGCCGCCGGGCAGGGTGACGCTGGAAATCCAGGCTTCGCCGGAAGCGACCACGGCCTGCGCGGTGGCCGGGAGGTCGCAGCCGGGATCGGCGAGCAGCACCAGCGGCAGCGGCGTGGCGTTGGCGATGCGCCAACCCGCGGCGGCGGCCCCTTGGCGCAGCAGCTCACCCATGGCGACCTGGTGGCGCAGCGTGGCCTCATACCCCGGCCAGCCCGCGGCGGCGAGCGAGAGGAACAGCTTCAGGCCGATGAAGCGGCGCGACCACTGCATGGAGTGCGCGAAGGGATCGGGCGGGGGGGCGGCAACGCCGGCGGCGTCGCGCGGCATGTAATCGGCCGCCAGGCCGAAGGTGCGCGTGAGGATATCGGGATGGCGGGTGAGGAAGATGCCGGCGCCCATGGGGACGGAGAGCGATTTGTGCGCGTCGAAGGTGATCGAGTCGGCGCGTTCGATGCCCGCCAGCAGCTCGCGGAGTTCGGGCAGGAAGGCGGCGAAGCCGCCCCAAGCGGCATCCACGTGCAGCCAGCAGCCGGCGGCGGCGGCCACCTCGGCGAGGCCGGCGATGGGGTCCACCACCCCGGCAGCGGTCGAGCCGGCGGTGGCGACGACGAGCAGCGGCGCGAGGCCGCGGGCGCGGTCGGCGGCAATGGCCTGGGCGACAGCAGCGGCGGGCAGTTGCAGACCGGCATCGAGCGGCAGCGCGCGGACGCTCTCGGCGCCCAGGCCGCAAAGGCGGGCGGCCTTGGCGAAGGAATCGTGCGCCAAGGCGGACACGTAGAGCACCGGCGGCGCGGCCAGGGCGCGCACGCCGCCGCGGGCGAAGTCGGGGCTGGCGTGGGCGAGGGCGCACAGCAGCGCCGTATGGTTGGCTTCCGCGCCCCCGGTGGCGAAGACGCCATCGCACTCCGCCGGCGAATAGCCGAACTTCGACCCCAGCACGCGCACGAGATGGCGCTCGACTTCGATGGCGAAGGGGTTATGGCTCCAGGCCGCGAGCTGCGGGTTGAAGGCCGCGACCAGCGCGTCGGCGGCGATCCCCAGGGCGGTGGGCGCAGGGTTAAACAGGCCGAAGTAGCGCGGATGGGGGGTGTGGACCTGATCGCGCCAGAGGCCGTCCACGGCGAAGGCGAGCGCATCCAGCGGCGGCCGCGGCTGGGCGAAATCGAAGGGCGCGAGCGCGGCGCGCAGGCGCGCGGGGTCGAGCTCGGGAGCGACACGCGCGCTGCCGACCTGGCGCAGGTAGCGCTCGAGTTCGGTGGCCAAACGCTGCCACAACAGGAGCCGTTGCTGCGAGTCGAGCGCGAGACCCATCTTATAATTTTAAAAGAGTACAACGGAGCGACAGTGCCAATCAGCGAAATCGAACCCAAGATCGCGCAATACCTGGAAACCTTGGGGGCGAACGAGGGCTACGGCGAAGAGTTGTGGCGGCTGTATCAGGCCAATACCCAGGCGGTGCCGCCGGAATGGCGGGCGATCTTTGAAGGCATCGGCCGCGGCGCCGGCGCCAACGGCGCCGCGGCGGCGGCCGCCATCGCGTCCGCGCCGACC
>DAIDIF010000154.1 GCA_027451805.1 Acidobacteriota bacterium | reverse complement strand
GCCGCGGCCGGTCTACGCGCCCGGCTCGGTGCGGATCGAGCCGCTGAGCACCATGCGCAAGCGCATCGCCGAGCACATGGTGATGAGCAAGCGCACCTCGCCTCACGTCTACAGCGTGTTCGCCGTGGATGTCACCGCGATCGACCGGCTGCGCGCCAAGGAGAAGGAGCGGTTCGAATCCACCACCGGTCAGCGGCTCACGTTCATGCCCTTCTTCTGCCAGGGCGTGGTGGAGATGGTGCGCCAGTTTCCGATCCTGAACTCCTCGATGCAGGAGGATTCGATCGTTTACAAGAACGACATCAACCTGGGCATCGCGGTCTCGCTCGAGTGGGGCTTGATCGTGCCCGTGATCAAGCATGCCGAGGAGAAGAACTTCCTCGGATTGCAGCGCTCGATTAACGACCTCGCCGACCGGGCGCGAAGCAAAAAGCTCTCGCCCGACGAGGTGCAGGACGGGACGTTTTCGATCAGCAATTACGGCATCTATGGCGGCCTGTTCGGCATGCCGGTCATCAATCAGCCCCAGGTGGCGATTCTCGGCATCGGCGGTATTCACAAGACGCCGACGGTGATCGAGGACGCGATCGCCATCCGCTCGATCGTGCACCTCACCCTGAGCTTCGATCACCGCGTCATCGACGGCGCCACGGCCGACCAGGCGTTGGCCTACTTGCGCTCGCGCCTGGAAGGCTGGAATGCGCCCCTGCTGTAACCGTGCGACCCCGGCGCTTGCCGTGGCGCTGGCGGCGTTGCTTGCCGCCCTGCCGGCGCTGGCCGCGCCGCCCGCCCGCCTCTACAAGGTCGGCATGGCGAGCCGCGCCTTCGTGCCCAAGCCGCCCTACAACTGGCGCGGTTCGCGCACGCACGCGCTGTTGACCACCGTCTGGTATCCGGCAGCGGCAACGGCGAAAGAGCGGCGGCTCATGATCGGGCGGCCGCACGATCCGCAGTTCGACGCCGGCAGCGCCGCGCCGGGCGCGAAGCTCGTCGCCGCGCCGCGGCACTTCCCGCTGGTGCTGCTCTCGCACGGCACCGGCGGCACGGCCATGCAGTTGGCTTGGCTGGGTGAATTCCTGGCGGCGCGCGGCTACATCGCGGCCGCGGTGAACCACCCTGGCAACGACGCGCTCGCGCCCTACACCGTGCCGGGCTTCGCGCTCTGGTGGCTGCGCGCCCGCGACTTGAGCGTGGTGCTCGACCACCTGCTCGCCGACCCGGAGTTCGGCCCGCGCATTGACCGCCGCCGCATCGGCGCGGCCGGCTTCTCCCTCGGCGGCTACACCATGCTGGAGCTCGCCGGCGGCGTCAACGACCCGCAAGCGGTGCTCGATGTTTGCAATGCGCCGCGCACCCGCCACGCCTGCGACACCCCGGAGTTTCCCGGCCTGGTCGGCAAGGTCAACGCGCTGCTCAAGTCCAATCCGGCGTTTGCCGCCGCCTTTGCGCGCGGCGGCCGTTCCTACCGCGACCCGCGCATCCGCGCCGTTTTCGCCATCGCCCCGGCACTGGGCATGGCGTTTTCGCCCGCTTCCCTGGCCAAGATCGCCATTCCCGTCGAGATCGTCGCCGGCGCAGCCGATTCGGTGGCGCCGCCCCCGGCCAACGCCCGATACTTCGCCCGCCACATTCGCGGCGCAAAGCTGGTCATGCTGCCGAACGTCATGCACTACACGTTTCTTGATCCCTGCACCGCCACCGGAAAGCGCGAACTGCCTCCGCTCTTCTGCGGCGATCGCCCCGGGGTGAACCGCGTGCAGGTGCACGACCGCGTGGCCGCGATGGCGGTGCGCTTCTTCAACCTCAAGCTGAACCGGTGAGGCTGCCTAGGATCCGTTTGGGGCCGCCAGCAGCGCTCGCGCGGCGGCCTTGCCCATCGCGGCGTAACCGGCGTCATTCGGGTGCAGATGATCTCCGGAGTCGTAGGCGGGCAGGAACCGCTTCGGATCGCGCGGATCGCGCGTCAGGCGGGCAAAGTCGATGACGCCATCGAACGCGCCGCTGCTGCGTACCCATCGGTTCACCGCTTCGCGTTTGGCCTCGCCCGCCGGGGAGTAATAGTCGGCGCCGTAGTAGGGCGTCAGGGTGCAACCGAAAACCCGCAACCCGCGCGCGTGTGCCCGCGCGACCATCTGTCGCAGCCCGGCGATGACGTCGGCCGCGGTGACGGCCTGCGCCGCATAACGCCCGTTCTTCTCGTCGGGCCAGCCGATGTCGTTGATCCCCTCGAGGATGATGACCGACCTCACCCCGTCCTGGGTCAGCACGTCGCGGCCGAAGCGGGCGAGGGCATTGGGGCCGGCCTCGTCGTGCAGGATACGGTTGCCGGAAATGCCTTCATTGAGCACGCCCACTGCATCGCCGCCGCGGCCGGCGGCGTCCAGCGCCTGCGCCATGGCGTCAGGCCAGCGGCGGTCGGCGTCGACCGTGGACTGGTAGCCGTCAGTGATGGAATCGCCGAAGGCGGCCACGGCGTAAGCGGACGGCGGCGCCGCCACGTCGATGCCGTCGAGCCAGAACCACCGGGTCATCACTTCCGAGGGAGCCGGGAATGCGGGCGCAGCGGCAAAGTCCCCATGCCCGGTGATATAGCCATGCTCGCCGGCCAGAGCGTGCCAGGTGGCCGCACCGGTGGAGACGGGCACGTAGATGCTCACCGCCAGCCGCGTCAGCGCCGGCACCGGCATCGCCACCGAATCGCTCAGCGCTTCCGATTCGGGCGGCATGGTAAACGAGGTCTGTCCGCTGAAGGTGACCGGGCGGTCGGAGCCGGCGACGACGGACGAGCCTGCGCCGGCCAGCGCCACGTGCACGTCGCCGAGCGTGACCGCCTGCCGGCCAAAACGATTGGAAAATCGCAGCCGCAGTGCGCTCCCGCCGATCGAGACGCGCAGGAACATGCGCACGGTCTGATGATCCAGCGCCGTCCGCGCACCGTCGGACGGCTGCGGAGCGGCGGCCCAAGTTCCGACCCAGTGCCGCTCCGGCGTCTGCGCCGGAGCGGCGTGCATCAGCGCCAGGCTGAGCCCCGTCGCCAGCAACGCCAACGTCCGCATGGCCGCCTATGGTAGCAGCTTGGCGGCGGGGCGGGCGAAGTAGGTGATGACGACGTCCGCGCCGGCGCGGCGGATCGAGGTCAGCGTCTCGAGCATGGCGCGGTCGAGGTCCAGCCAGCCGGCTCGCGCGGCGGCGATGAGCTGGGCGTACTCGCCCGAGACCTGGTAGGCGGCCAGCGGAATGTCGAAGCGGTCGCGCGCCGCGCGCAGGATGTCGAGATAGGGCAGCGCGGGCTTGACCATGAGCATATCCGCGCCTTCCTCAAAATCGAGTTCCATCTCGCGCAGCGCCTCGCGCGCGTTGGCCGGATCCATCTGGTAGCCGGCGCGATCGCCGAACGACGGCGCCGAGCCGGCGGCGTCGCGGAACGGGCCGTAGAAGGCGGAGGCGAACTTGGCCGCGTAGCTGAGGATGGGCAGCGCATGGTAGCCGGCGGCGTCGAGCGCGCGGCGGATGGCGGCGACGCGGCCGTCCATCATGTCGCTTGGGGCAATGACGTCGGCGCCGGCTTCGGCCTGGGAGACTGCGGCGCGGGCGAGCAGATCGAGCGTGGCATCGTTGTCCACTTCAGCGCTGTCGCCGTGGCGTACCACGATCCCGCAGTGGCCGTGCGAGGTGTACTCGCACAGGCAGAGGTCGGCGATCACCTGCAGCTGGGGCAGGGCGCGCTTGAGGGCGCGCGTGGCCTGCTGCACGATGCCCTGCGCATCCCAGGCGCCCGAGCCTTCCTCGTCCTTGTGCTCGGGAATGCCGAACAGCAGGACGGCCGGGATGCCCGCGCCGGCGATGGCGCGCGCATCCTCGACCAGCGTGTCCACCGAGAGGTGGTACTGGCCGGCCAGGGAGGGGATCTCCCGCCGCACGCCCCGGCCGGGGACGACAAACAGCGGCTGGACCAGCGCGGAGCGGGTCAGGCGGTGCTCGCGCACCATGTCGCGGAGCTGCGGATTTTGGCGGAGGCGGCGCGGGCGGTGGACGGGGAACATGGCTGCTTCAGTGTGGCATTGGGAAGTGGCGGCTGACAAACGCCCGCGCGGCGTCGGCGTCGGCCAGCTCGCCCTCCAGCTGGGCGTCCTCCACCGCGGATAGGATTTCGCGAAACTGCGGGCCGGGCGCATAGCCCATGGTCAGCAGGTCCTCGCCGGTGAGCAGGCGCGGCGGCCGGAGCTGCTCGGGCGCGAGGCCGTCGAGCTGCGCGCGGGCGTACTGATGCAGGCTCATGTCGCCGTGGCTGTTGGCGCAGTCGAGGCGCAGCAGCTCGAGCTGCAGCTCGATGTCGGGGCGGCGCAGGAAGCGCAGGCGGGTGCTGGCGCGCATGCGCGGCAGCTCGGGCCACTTCATGTGCTCGGCGACCAGGGCGGCGACGGCGTCGGCTTCGTGGCCGGAGAAGCGCAGCCGGTGGGCGATGTCAGCGGCGATGGCGGCGCCGACGCCGGCGTGACGGTCGAAGCGGATACGGTCGGGGGCGCGGCGAAAGGTGGGCGGCTTGCCGACGTCGTGCAGCAGCACGCCCCAGGCGAGCGCGGACGGACAGCCGGCGGGCAAGCCGGAGAGCATCATGAGCGTGTGCGTCCAGACGTCGCCTTCGGGGTGGTATTGGGGCGGCTGCTCGACGCCATGCATGCGGGCGACCTCGGGCAGGATCACCTCCAGGAGGCCAGCGGCGTCGAGCAGCTCGAAGGCGCGGCGGGCGCGGCCTTCGGTGAGCATCTTGGTCAGCTCGTCGTGCACGCGTTCCGCGCTGATGCCGGCAATGGCGGCGGCGGAGCGCTGCATGGCGGCCAAGGTCCGAGGCTCGATCGCAAAGCCGAGCCGGGCGGCGAAACGCACCGCGCGCAGCATGCGGAGGTGGTCTTCGGCGAAGCGGCGCTCGGGCTCGCCGATGGCCCGCACCAGCCGGGCCTGGAGGTCGGCGCGGCCGCCGACGAAGTCGAGGATGTCGCCGGTGCGCGGGTCCATGAGCAGACCGTTGATGGTGAAGTCGCGGCGGGCGACGTCGTCTTGCGGCGTATCGGCATAAGCCACTTCGCCGGGATGGCGTCCGTCGCGGTAGCTGGCCTCGGTGCGGAAGGTGGCCACCTCGATGGAGCTCCCGTCCCGATGCACCAGCACCACCCCGAACTTGGCGCCCACCGCCGTGTGCTGGGGGAAAAGCTCCATCACCTGCCCCGGCCGGGCGTTGGTGACCACGTCGAAGTCCTGGGCGGGAACGCCGAGCAGGCGGTCGCGCACCGCGCCGCCGGCGTAGAGGGCCTGAAAGCCATGGGCTTGCAGACGTTCGACGATCGCGCGCGCGGCCGGTTCGGACATGCTTCATTGTAGGGTCGGGCGGCGGACGGGTGAGTTATCCTAACGGCCATGGCGACAGCGCGCACGGCCCCCAACTGCGAGCAATGCGGCGGTTCGGGATGGAAGATGACGCCCGAAGGCGCGGTCCGGTGCGACTGCCACTTTGCCCGGCGGCTGTCGGTGCTGCAGGAGGCGGCGCGCATCCCGCCCCGCTACCAGCACTGCACGCTGGAGAACTTCGATCTGCCCGAGGGGGCGCGCGGGCTGCGGCTGGCGCATGGCCTGACCGTGGCCTACAGCCGTGACTACCCCGGCTTGGTGGACCGCGACCGCAATGGGCTGCTGTTATACGGGCCGGTAGGCACCGGCAAAACCCACCTCTCGGTCGCGATTGCGCAGAAACTGCTGGAGCGCGGCATCGGCTGCCGGTTTGCGGATTACCGCGAGCTGCTGAAGGAGATTCAGGCGACTTACGATCCCACCACTCCGGCCACCGAGGCCGGGGTGGTGCGGCCGCTGCTCGACGTCGAGGTCTTGGTGCTGGACGATCTGGGCGTGGGCCGGGCCACGGAGTGGGCGCTGGAGACGTTGCACTACATCCTCAACCACCGCTATAGCCAGCGCCGGGCGACCCTGGTGACCACCAATCTGGAAGACGCGGATGGGCGTGACCGCCGCCAGGAGAGCAAAGAGCCACGCGGGGCGGCCTCCTTGGCGCAGGCGGTGGGCGAGCGGCTGCGCTCCCGGCTGCATGAAATGTGCCGCTTTGTCGCGGTCGAAGGCCCCGATTTCCGCCGCGCCCCTTCGCGCCGGCTGGATTGACAGAGATTGGCAGCGACAGGTATCATAAAAACTGCGCTCGGAAGCACATCCGGATGAAAATCCAAGGCGCTGTGGGCGGCGGCGCGCGGGCAATGCGTCCGCGGCGGCTTCCGCCCTTGAACCGTCATCTCAATGGAAGATTTTGAACAACTTCTCGAATCGTTTGAACAGCAGCAGAACCAAGCCAGCGAAGGCGAAGTCCTCAAGGGCACGGTCCTCAAAATCGACGGCGAAGACGTCGTCGTGGACGTGGGACAGAAGTCCGAAGGCGTGGTTCGCCTGCGCGAATTTCTCGACGCCCAGGGCGTAGCCCAGGTCCACCCCGGCGACATCATTGACGTGGTCATCGAGCGTGAAGGCGGCGAGCGCGGCTTGCGCCTCTCGCACGAGAAAGCCGCCCGGCTGCGGCTGTGGGATGAGTTGGAGCACGCCCACGAGCAAGCCACGATCATGCAGGGCCGGATTGTGGAGCGGATTAAGGGCGGGCTGGCGTGCGACATCGGCGTGAAGGCATTTTTGCCGGGCTCGCAGCTGGACGTGCGCCCGGTGCGCAACCTGGACGCGTTTTTGGGCCAGGAAGTGCGGGTGCGCATCATCAAGCTGAACAAGAAGCGCGGCAACATCGTGGTTTCGCGCAAGGCGGTGCTGCAGGAGGATCTGGACTCGCGCCGGTCGCAGACGCTGGAGACGCTGGCCGAGGGCCAGGTGGTGACCGGGGTGGTGAAAAACGTCACCGACTATGGCGTGTTCGTCGACGTGGGCGGTCTGGACGGGCTGCTGCACGTGAGCGATCTCTCCTGGGGGCGGGTGGCGCACCCCAACGAGATGGTGCAGCCCAACGACGAGATTACGGTCAAGGTGTTGAAGTTCGACAAGGCCAAGCTCCGGGTCTCGCTCGGGTTCAAGCAACTGCTGCCCGACCCGTGGGCGGACGCGCGCGAGCGCTACCCGCTCGGTGCGCACGTGCACGGCAAGGTGGTGAGCATCACCGACTACGGCTGCTTCGTGGAGTTGGAGCAGGGCATCGAGGGGTTGATCCACATCTCGGAGATGTCCTGGTCGAAGCGCACCAAACACCCCGGCAAAATCGTGAGCCTGGAGCAGCAGCTCGAAGCCGTGGTGCTGGACGTCAACCCGGGCGAGCGGCGCATGTCGCTGTCGCTGCGGCGGGCGTTGCCCAACCCTTGGGAGACGCTGCCGGAGCGGTTCGCGCCCGGCAGCATCGTCGAGGGCCGGGTGCGCAACCTGACCGAATTCGGCGCCTTCGTCGAGATCGAGGACGGCATTGACGGGCTGGTGCACATCAGCGACTTCTCCTGGACCAAGCGCATCCAGCACCCGTCGGAAGTGGTGAAAAAGGGCGACAAGGTGCGGGCCAAGATCCTGAGCATTGACGTGGAAAATCGGCGGCTGTCGCTGGGCATCCGCCAGCTCGAGCCCGACGCCTGGGAAAACTTCTTCGCCACCCGCCAACTGGGCGAGGTCCTGCCGGGCAAGGTGCTGCGGCTGGCCGCCTTCGGCGCGTTCGTGGAACTGGAGGGTGGCGTCGAGGCGCTTTGCCACAACTCCGAGATCAATCCCGAGGTCACCGGCGGCGGGGCGCTGCAGGTGGGGCATGAGTACGAGTTCAAGATCATCAAGCTCAGCCCGGGGGACAAGAAGATCGGCCTCAGCCTGCGGGCCGCGCTGCACGATCAGGATCGCGAGCTGCTGGACTCGTACCGGCATTCGCCCGCCACCGCCGGCGCCACAATTGAAGAGCACGTCAGCCGCAAACGTGCCGGCAACGAACCCTCCGCCTAGGGCATCTCAACGGAGGTCATGGCCTCCGTCAGCACGCGCGATCACGCCGCCATCCGGCGCTGGGCCGGCGAACACGGCGCTGCGCCGGCGCTGGTGAGCCGCACCGCTGGAGTGCTGCGCTTCGAATTCGATCAGCCCGCCGAGCTCGCCAACGTCAGTTGGGACGAATTTTTCCGTGTCTTTGACGAGCGCGGGCTGGCGCTGGTCTATGACGACACGCCGGCCAGCCGCTTCCACAAATTGGTCTATCCCGAGGGCAAACCGGCGGTTCCGGCGGTGCGCCCGCCTCGAGTCCAGGCACGGGCGAAGCTGCAGCCGCTGCCGACGGCACCGCGCCGGCGCACCGTGGCAGCCCGCCAAGCGGGCGGCAGCGAGTCCGGACGCACCACTTCGCGTAGTTCCAAAGGCGGCAAGCCTGCGGGCAAAACCACCAAGAAAGCCGCCTCGCAGCGGCCGTCCCCCTCCCGTCGGGCAGCCTAGAGCCAATGCTGCATCCGCTGGATTTGCTCTAATTGCTGACCGCGAGCTGCTTCTTTTCCCACTCCGCCATTAGCTCGGCGCGGCGTTCGAGCTGCTGCTGATAGCGGGCCATCGCGGCCTGGGCGCTGGCGCCGTCGCGAAAGGTGTCCTGGGCGCCGAGTGCGGCCTCGCTGTCGCGAATCGCGGCCTCGACTTCGGCGATGGATGCCTCGAGCGCGGAGATCTGGTTCTTGAGCGCCTGCTCGCGCTGCGGGTTGACTCGCTTCTTTTTTTGGGTGCCATCGGGCAGCCGGGAAAGAGCGGGCGCGGCGCCCGCATCCGCGCCGGCTTCCGCGGCGGGGCGGGTGGCGGCGCGCTCCGCCTGTTCAAGGTGGTAGCGGTACTCCTCGTAATTGCCGGGGTAGACCTCGACGCCGCCGCCGGCTTCGCGTGGCGTGACGTGGACGATCCTGGTCGCCAAGCCGTCAATGAAGGCGCGGTCGTGGGAGACGAAGATGACGGTGCCGGAGTATTTTTGCAGCGCCTCGAGCAGCACCTCCTTCGCCTGCAGGTCGAGGTGATTGGTGGGCTCGTCCAGCAGCAGGCAGTTGGAGGGCTGCAGCAGCATGCGGGCGAGAGCGTAGCGGTTGCGCTCGCCGCCGCTGAGCACGCCGATGCGCTTGTAGACGTCGTCTCCGTGGAAGAGGAAGCTGCCCAGCAGGGTGCGCAGCTGCGGCACCATGAGGGCGGGGCTGACCTCGGTGAGATCGTCGAGGATGCGGCGTTCCGGGTTGAGGACCTTGTACTGGTCCTGGGCGAAGAAGTCGATCGTGGCCTGATGGCCGACGACGCGCTCGCCGCCGTCGAAGGGCTCCACCCCGGCGAGCAGGCGGAGGAGGGTGCTTTTGCCGGCGCCGTTTTGGCCGATGAGCCCGATGCGATCGCCGCGCTCCAGCACCAGATCGAGGTTTTCGAAGATGTGTTTGGGGCCGTAGCTTTTGCTCACCTTGCGCAGCTCGAGCACGCGGCGGCCGCTGGGCTTGGGCTGGGGGAAGGAAAAGTGGATGGTCTCCTCGTTGGGCGGCACCTCGATCGCGGGCATGCGCTCGAGTTCCTTGATGCGGCTCTGCACCTGCGCCGCCTTGGTCGCGGTGTAACGGAAGCGGTTGATGAAGATCTCAAGCTGCTCGCGCCGTTCCTTCTGATTGTTGTAGGCGGCGCGGATCTGCGCCAGCCGCTCCTCCTTCTGGCGCAGAAAACTGGTGTAGTTGCCGGTATAGACGGTGACCTTGCCCTGGGCCACGTCCACGATGCGGTCCACTACGGCATCGAGGAAGTAGCGATCGTGGGAGACCAGCAGGCAAGCGTGGGGATAGCGGGCGAGATAATCCTCCAGCCAATTGCGGGTCTCGAGGTCGAGGTGGTTGGTGGGCTCGTCGAGCAGCAGGACCTGCGGCTCCATCAGCAGCAGCTTGGCGAGGGCGATGCGCATCTGCCAGCCGCCGCTGAAGTCCTCGCACGGGCGCTGCTGGTCCTCGGCGGAAAAGGCGAGACCGGCGAGAATGGTGCCGATGCGGGCCTCGAGCGAGGGTCCGCCGCCGACCTGGAACTGGTGCTGCAGATCGGCGTAGCGTTCGAATTGGCTGAGGTCGTCGGTGTGCTCCAGCTGGCCCTCGATCTCGAGCATCTCCTTCTCCACCGCCATGAGGCCGGCAAACACCGAGCGGCACTCCTCCAGCAGCGTGCGGCCGGCGAAATGGAGGCCCTCCTGCGGCAGGTAGCCGACGGTGAGGTCTTTGGACTGCACCACTTTGCCCCCATCGAGCGGCTCGGCGCCGGCGAGGATGCGCAGCAATGTGGTCTTGCCGCTGCCATTCTTGCCCACCAGGCCGACGCGGGCGCGGTCGGGGATGAGCAGATCGGCGTGCTGAAAGAGGGTGCGACCGCCGAAATGCTTGGCGGCATCGGCTAATTGAATCATGGACTTGGCAGTTGGGTCCGCGGAAGCGGCTGCATTCATTATATCCGGGCGGCGAGCACCAGATCGCGAAAGGCGGCGGCGGCGTGCGACAGGCCGCCACGTCGGGGCGCGAGCAGGCGCAGCGGGCGCTGAACCTTGAAGTCGCGGATGGCGACCTCGCGCAGCGCCCCCGATTCCAGCTCGCGGCGGGCGGAGACGCGGGGCACGAAGGCGACGCCAAGGCCGCTGGCGACGAGCTGCTTGATGCTCTCGATGGTGGGCATTTCGAGGGTGATGTTGAGCGGGACGCGCAGGCGGCGGAAGGCGCCGACGGTGAGATCGCGATAGGGCGACTCGACATTGTGGGCGATGAAGCTCTCGCGCGCCAGGCGGCGGAGTGGAACCGGGCCGCGGACGGCGGCGAGCGGGTGTTGAGCCGGCACGACGAAGGCGAGGCGGTCGTGATAGACGACGGTGGCGTCAAGCCCGGGCTCGCCTGGGTCGTAAGCGACGACCCCGAGGTCGAGGTCGCCGGCCAGCACCTCGGCGGGAATGTTGCGCGAGAGGCTGCGGCGGACTTCCAGCTTGATGCGGGGATGGCGGGCGTGGAAGGCCTCGACCACGGGCAGCAGCCACAAGGCGGTGCTCTCGTTGGCGCCGACGGCGACTAGGCCGCGCTGCAGGCCGCGCAGCTCGGCCAGTTCCTGGCTGATGCGCCCGTGGTGCAAAAGCATGCGCTCGGTGCGCCGGGCGACCACCTCGCCCGCCGGGGTCAGCCGCGGCGGCTGGCCGCGGTCGAGCAGGCGCTCGCCGCAGGCGGTCTCGAGACGGCGGATGGCGAGCGAGACCGCGGGCTGGGTGCGGCGCAGTTGCTCGGCGGCGCGGGAAAAGCTGCGTTCGCGCGCCACCGCCAGCAGGGTTTCCAGGTCGGCCAGGTTCACGTCATGATGATAATCGTTAATAGCTTCTCAAGAATTATAAATTGGACAACCGGCAACGGGCGCCCTTACGCTGCCTTCATGGCCGATTCGGTGCTGATTTTCGACACGACGTTGCGCGACGGCGAGCAGGCGCCCGGCTTCAGCCTGACGGCGGAGGAGAAGCTGCGGATGGCACGGCAGTTGGAGGCGTTGGGGGTGGATGTAATCGAGGCCGGCTTTCCGGTGGCCTCGGCAAGCGACTTTGCCGGCGTGGCGGCGGTCGCCCACCACTGCCGCCAGACGCGGGTGGCGGCGCTGGCGCGCGCCCTGGAGGGCGACGTGCGGCGCGCGGCAGCGGCGCTGGAGGGTGCGGCGCGGCCGCGGCTGCACGTCTTCGTGGCGACCAGCGACATCCATCTGGAGCACAAGCTGCGCAAAACGCGGGACCAGGCGCTGCGCGAGGCGGCGCAGGCGGTGGCGCTGGCGCGGACCTTCACCGATGACGTGGAGTTCTCGGCGGAGGACGCCACGCGCAGCGACCGCCGCTACCTGGCGGCGGTACTCGAGGCGGCGATTGCGGCCGGGGCCACGACGGTGAACATTCCCGACACGGTGGGGTACACCGTGCCGGAGGAGTATGGCGCGCTCATCGGCTGGCTGCGGCGCAGTGTTCGCGGCGCGGAGAACGTGGTCTTCAGCGCGCACTGCCACGACGACCTGGGCATGGCGGTGGCGAACTCGCTGGCGGCGGGGGCGCGGCAGGTGGAGTGCACCGTCAACGGCATCGGCGAGCGCGCCGGCAACGCGGCGCTGGAGGAGGTGGCGACGGCGCTGCACGTGCGGCGGGATGCGCTGCCCTACACCACCGGCCTGACGCTGGAACAACTGCACCCGGCGAGCCAGTTGCTGAGCGAGCTTACCGGCGTGGAAGTTCAGCCCAACAAGGCGATCGTGGGAGCCAACGCGTTCGCGCACGAGGCCGGGATCCACCAGGACGGGATGCTGAAATCGCCGCTGACCTACGAGATACTCACGCCGGGCACGGTGGGGCGGAGCGGCCACGAGCTGGTGCTGGGCAAGCACAGCGGGCGGCACGCGCTGCGGCAGCGGCTGCAGCGGCTGGGATACGCGCTGGAGGGCGAGCAGGCGGAGCGGGCGTACGCGGCCTTTCTGGCGACGGCGGAGCGGCGCAAGGCGGTCGTGGACAGCGACCTGCACCGGATCGCGCGCCAGGCCGCGACTCGGCCGGAGGCGTCCCCTGCGCCGCCCACGCTGGAGGCGGCAGCCTCATGATGGCGGGGGTGCGCAAGATGGCGGGCGGCGCCAGCGCCACCAGCGAACACGCCGACGACCGGATTTTGGCGGTGGTGCGCGGGCGGCTGCGCGTACGGATGGAAGCCGGCGCGCCGGCGGCGCCAGGCGCCACCGCAGCCTGGCTGCGCGCCAGCGACGCGATGGCGATTCCGGCGCGCACGGTGTATACCATGGAAGCGATGCAGGAAAGCGAAGTCTTCCTCTACGCCGACCGGACGCCGGCGCAGCCGGAATTGTGGGGCGTGTGAGCAGCGGCGGCGGCCGGGAGCTGCGGCTGTGCCTGCTGCCGGGCGATGGCATCGGGCCGGAGGTGGTGGCGGCGGCGATGGCGGCGCTGACGGCCGCCGGCGAGCGGTTTAGCTTCCGGATCGCGGCGCAGACTGCGGCGATCGGCGGAGCGGCGCTGCGCAGCGCGGGCGAACCGCTGCCCGCGGCGACGCGCCAGGCGGCGCTCGGCGCCCAGGCGGTGCTGCTGGGCGCGGTCGGCGCGCCCGAATTCGATGGCGAACCCAAGGCGCGCAAGCCCGAGACCGGACTGCTCGAGCTGCGCCAGCTGCTGGGTTGCTGGGCGAATCTGCGCCCGGTGCGGCGGCTGGCGGGACGTACGCCGCTGCGCGACGAGGTGGCGGCCGGCGCGGATCTGATCGTCCTGCGCGAGCTGATCGGCGGCCTCTACTTCGGCGAGCCCCGCGGCTTCGCGGACAACGGGCAGGCGGCGTTCAACACGCTGCGCTACTCGGTGGAGGAGATCGAGCGCCTGGCGCGGTTCGGGTTCGCACTGGCGCGTCGGCGACGGCGCAAGCTGACCAGCGTGGACAAAGCCAACGTGCTGGAGACCAGCCAGCTCTGGCGGCAGGTGTTCCAGCGGGTGGGCGCGGAGTATCCTGACGTGGCCCTGGAGCACATGTACGTGGACAATTGCGCCATGCAGCTCATCCTGAACCCGCGGCAGTTCGACGTGCTGGCGACGGAGAATCTGTTCGGCGACATTCTGAGCGACGAGGCGGGCGTGCTGGCGGGCTCGCTGGGGCTGCTGCCGTCGGCCTCGCTGGGCGGTCAGGTGGGGATCTACGAGCCGGTGCACGGCTCGGCGCCCGATCTGGCGGGCAAGGGCTGGGCGAACCCGGCGGGGGCGATCCTGTCGGCGGCGATGATGCTGCGCCACTCCTTCCCGCTCGAGGCGGCCGCAACGGCGGTCGAAACCGCGGTTACGGACACGCTGGCGGCGGGTGTGCTGACGCGCGACCTGGCGCCGCCGGAGGCGGCGTTCGCGACCACGGACGAGTTCACGCGCGCGGTCGTCGGGCGCCTGCGGGGCTAAAGCGCCTCAGTGAATGACGCCGCCGTGGCCCTTGGCCGGACCCTCGGGCGGGTAGGAGCCGATGACGTCGCCGCGGTCGTTGTAGATGGTCAGCATGGTGCCGGGAGCGAGCTTGGCCAGGCCGGCTTCGATCTGCTGGACGTCGCCCACCACGACCACGATGAGGTGCCTGGGATGGATGACGTCCCGAGCGGCGTCGAGCGCCTGGCCGGCGGTGACCGCCTGGATGTTGGGCACGTAGTCGGTCATCCACGCGGGCGAGAGGCCGTAGATGCCGGTGGTGAGGAACCAGTCGGCGACATCGGCCTGGGTCTCGAGGCTGAGGATGTAGTTGCCGGTGAGATAGTTCTTGGCCTGCACCAGTTCCTGCGGCGTCACCGGCGTGGCCCGGATGGTGTCGAGCTGGGCGAGAATGGCCGCCAGCGCCGGCGCCGTGACCGCGGTCCGGACCTGGGTGGAGACGATCCAGGCCCCGAGCTCGCGATAGGGCACGTTCTGACTGCCGATGTCGTAGGCGTAGCCCATGCGTTCGCGCACGACGGAGGTGAGGCGGGAGTTGAAGCTGCCGCCCAGCACCTCGTTGGCGACGCGGAAGGAGAAATAGCCGGGCGCGTCGCGGGTCAGCCCGAGGTTGCCGAGCAGGATGGTGGAGTGCGCCGAACCCGGACGCGAAATCAGGTAGATGCGGCGGGTGGGCGGCTCCTGCACCGGCGGCGCCGGCGGCGGCGCGGGCTCGCCGAGCTTCCAATCGCCGAAGTACTGTTGCGCCAGGTTGTGGGCGCGGGCGGCGGAGATGTCGCCGGTGACCACGATCTCGGCCTGGTTGTTGGGCAAAAAGTAGTCCTGGTGGAACTGCACCAGCTTGGCGCGGGTGATGGCGGCGATGGAGGCGGCGGTGGGCGCGGTGATGGCGTAGGGGTTGCGGCCGAACAGCAGCTTGTTGAACTGCACCGAGGCCAGAAAGCCGGCGGAGGCGCGGTTGGCGCGCAGTCCCTGCAGCATGTTGGCCTTTTCCAGCGCGACCTCGTTCGCCGGGAAGGAGGGATGCAGGACGACGTCGGAGAGCAGCTCGAAGAGCGCGTTGACCCGATCCGCGAGGGCGCTGGCGCTGATGGTGAGGAAGTCCGGGTCCACGCCGGCGGAGATGCCGCCGCCCATGGCGTCCTGCGCCTCCGCGATCTGGAGTGCGGTGCGGGTGGGGGTGCCTTCGGTGAGCAGGTCGGCCTCGGCGTCGGCCAGGCCGGCTTGCGCGGGCGTCAGGCGCGAGTCGCCGGCGCGAAACGCCATGCGCACCGACACCAGCGGGAAGCGATGGTCCACGGCGACGACGATCTTGAGGCCGTTGGGAAGCTGATCGGTTTGGCTGACCGGACGGCGGTACGGCTTGAAGGGGCCGGGGACCGGCGGCTTCTGCATGAACGCCGGCTCGGGCGGCAGCGCATGGACGGGCGGCGCGGCCTGGGCGGCGGCGGCGCCGGCGGCGGTGAGAACCACGAACGCGAGGCGGCCCAGGCGGCGGTTCATTGGGCACCTCCGGAGCCGGACGCCTTGCCCGGCGGCCGGGGCGCGGGCGCGGGCAGATCGATCACCATGGCGAGGCGCTCGGGGGTGAGATAGGTGCGGGCAACGTGCTCCAGCTGCGACGAGGTCACGGCCATGAAGTGCGTCAGCTCGGTGTTGGCGGCGGCGGGCGTGCCGCTGAACAGCGTCGCCAGGGCGAGCAGCTGATTGCGATTGAGCGTGGTTTGCTCGGAGTGGATCCAGGACGAGGCGAAGGCGGTGCGCAGGCGGTTGAGCTCGGCGGGGCTGACGCCGCTGGCCTCGACCTGCTCGATCTGCTGGAAGACGAGCTTGCGGATGATGGCGGGCGTGCCGTTGGGTTTGTAGATCACGTAGCCGGCGAAGAGGCCGGGGGCGCGGTAGTCGGTGAAATCGGCGCCGGGGAAGCCCAGGCCACCGCCAATCTGCAACGCCACCTGGTTCTTCTTGACCAGGGATTGATACAGGCGCGAGCTCTCGCCGTTGAACAGCAGTTGGCCCAGCATGGTGAGCGCATAGTAGTCGGCGCTGTCGCGCGGCGGGCCCTGCCA
>DAIDIF010000153.1 GCA_027451805.1 Acidobacteriota bacterium | reverse complement strand
AGTCATTTCGTCGAGGCGGGCATGCGACTTCTTCAGATTGACTGACAGATGTTCCGGTGGCCATCGCCCAGTGCGCGGGAGCATATTGGCCCCGCGCAGCCCCCGCCCCCGTTCAATCAATTCACCGGCAACTGCGTCACGCTGGTGGCGGGCGTGTCCTGGCAGCCGATGGTGCCGGTGACGCCCGAGGTGACTTGCGAGCAGGCGTTGTCGTGCGCCGCTCGCGTCGCCAGCGCCAGCGTCCGCCCCTCGGCGATGCGGCAGGCGGTCGCGCCCTGGTAGGTCAGGCAGACCTGCACCCGGAACTTGGCGGTGTGCAGGCTGGCGTAAACCAGATAGAACAGCGCCGCCGCCAACAGCGCTCCGATCGCCACCCGCACCGTCTTCGGCATGCAGGCTTATTTTACTTGACGCGGCAACTGGGAGACGCCCTGAGCGCCAGCGGGTGTCCGTTGCCGGGGATCGAAGCACGGCCACAGCCCGACCAGCGGGAGGGCGGCATGAGCAAAAGGTGGCCGAGCCACCATTAGGGCGCGCCCGCGGCCTGCGCCGCCGCGCCGCTCAGCGCCGGCAGTCGTTCGCTCAGCGCTGCCCCCAGAATGCCCGCCACGTCGTCCACGAACCCCGGCTGCTCCGCATTCAGCCCGCGCCAATACTCCACCGCGCCCAAGCTACCCTGCGCGCCCAGGGGAATCTGGCAGCGCCAGCCGCAAAACTCAGCTCCCGCCGCCGGCGCCTCCCCGCTCAGCGTCTGCCGCCGCCGCCAGCGCGGCGCCGCCGCCGGACCGGCGCGGAACTCGAGGCCGTGAAAGTCGAGCGCCACGCCCGCCTGCCGCAGGCACTCCCAGAGTTGGTCAAAATCCTGCGCCCGGCCAATCTCCTGCGCCCAGTGGCGCAGCGCCACCTGCCCGTGCAGCGTCTTGCGCGGGTCCAGCCGCCCGCGCCGCAACAGCCGCCCCACCTCGCTGAACTCGGCGTAGCCCAACTGCTGCACCCCGATCGCCGCCAGCCCCACAAACAGCAGGATCACCAGTTCGTACGTCTCCCGCTGCCGCACGTCCGCCAGCACCAGTGACGCCACCGCTCCGGCGCCCGCCACCGCGTAAAGCAGCAGCACCGCCCGCCGCGTCGTCAACCCGCGCCGCAGCAGCCGGTGGTGGATGTGTCTCTGGTCGCCGGCAAACAGCGGCTGGCCGGTGAGCCCGCGGCGTACAATCGCCACCCCCGTGTCCAGCATCGGCACCGTGAGCGCGAACAGCGGCGCCATCAGGCCGATCGTGGTGGTCGCCTTGTTCGCCCACACCAGCGCCATGCAGCCCAGCAGAAAGCCGATGGACAAACTCCCGGCGTCGCCCAGATAGATCGACGCCGGCGGAAAGTTGAACAGCAGGAACGCCGCCAGCGCCCCGAACAGCGCGCCCATCACCAGCGCCAGCGCCGGCTCGCCGATCAGCACCGCGTGCGCCAGCACCGTCCCCGTGGCGAACAGCGCCAGCCCGGTCGCCAGCCCGTCCAGGCCGTCGATCAGGTTGAAGGCGTTGCTGCAGCCCACCAGCCACACCAGCGTCACCACCACCGAAGCCCACAGCGGGAGCGCGTGATGCAGCACCGCTTTCACCCGCAGGCCCAGCGCCACCACCCACAGTCCGGCCGCGGCCTGCGCCGCGAACTTCCACGCCGGCGCCAGGTTCCAGCCGTCGTCGGCGGTGCCGGCGGCGAGCACCAGCAGCACCGGGGCTGCGAGTTGGCGCAGCAGGCTGGCGTCGCCGAAGTTGTTCAGCGGCCAGCCCAGCCAGCCCGGCAGCGCCAGCGCCAGTCCCGCCGCCGCCACCACCGCGACCCCGCCCATGCGCGGCATCGTCCCGGCCGCGGCCGCGTCGCCCAGCGCGCGCGCCTCCTTCGGCCGCTCCCGCGGCGCATGGCGCAAGAGCCGCCGCAACAGGGCGGTGAAGAGCAGCGCCAGCGCGAAGGCCAGGCAGGTGGTGGTCAGCAGCGACGGCATGGCGCGCACGCCCGGCGGCCGCATCCCCGCCAGGCCAGCTTGACTATATGCGCCCGCCGCTACCCGGTCAATGACCGGCGCGTGACTCTACGAGCTGGCTCGGGTCGGCACCGCCGCGCCGCGTTCCCCGCCCCGCCCGATGCCGCGATGCCGGAAGCCCAGCTTTTCCAACTCCCCCGGCGCGAACAGGTTGCGCCCGTCCAGCACCACCGGCTGGCGTGCGCTCCGCGCCATCGCCGTCCAGTCCAGCTCGCGGAACTGCGGCCACTCGGTCAGGATCAGGATCGCGTCCGCGCCCTCGGCCACCTCCTCGCCGCGGGCGCAGTAGGTCACCTCATCACCCAACTCGCCCCGTGCCCGCGCCATCGCTTGCGGATCGTAGGCCCGCACTCGCACGTTCAGCCGCAGCAGCTCGCGGATCACGGCATAGGCGGGCGACAGCCGGGTGTCGTCGGTCGCCGCCTTGAACGCCAGCCCCAGCGCCCCCACCGTCTTGCCCTCCAGCACCCACAGCTCTTCCCGCACCCGCCGCACGAACTGCTCCACCCGCCGCGCATTGATGGCCTGGACCTCGCGCAGCAGCCGGAAATCGTAGCCCATCTCCGCCGCCATCTCGATGAACGCGCTCAGATCCTTGGGAAAGCAGAAGCCGCCGAACCCCAGCCCCGGCCGCAGAACCTCGCTCCCGATGCGGTGGTCCAGCCCGGTGCCGCGCAGCACCTCCTCCGCGTCCGCCCCCGCCAGTTCGCAAATGTCGGCGATGGCGTTGGCGTAGGAGATCTTCATCGCCAGGAACGAGTTCGAGGCGTGTTTGATCAGCTCCGCGCTGCGGATGCTGGTCGCCACCCACGCCGGCGCCCGCCAGCCGCA
>DAIDIF010000152.1 GCA_027451805.1 Acidobacteriota bacterium | reverse complement strand
GGGCGCGCGCATGCAGGCGCCGGCGGCCGACGGCGAAGAGCGCGGCGGGCGTCGGCATCGCCGTCGCCGCGGCCGCGGCCGCGGCCGTGAAGGCGCCGAAGAGGGGCGCGAGGGCGAGCGCGGCGCAGCGCGCGCTGAGGTCCGTGGCGAAGGCCGTGGCGAAGGCCGGCCTGAGGCCCGCCATGAACCGCGCTCGGGCGGCAAGAACGAATCCGCGCGCATGATCGGCGAGCTGCTCCATGCCGGGCAGGAGATCCTGGTGCAGATCGCCAAGGAGCCCCTGGGCAAGAAGGGCGCGCGCATCACCAGCCACTTGGCGCTGCCCGGCCGCTTCCTGGTCTATATGCCGACCGTGAGCCACATCGGCGTCTCGCGCAAGATCGCCGACGACGAGGCCCGCGCGCGGCTGAAGCGGCTGATTTTGGACAACACCAAGGACCTGCCCGGCGGCTTTATCGTCCGCACCGCCGCCGCCGCCGCCACCGATGAGGAGCTGCTGGCCGATATTCGCCTGCTCGCCAGCCAAGGCGCCGACCTGCGGCAGCAGTTCGAGCAGGCCAAGGCGCCAGCGCTGCTGCACCATGATCTCAACCTGGTGGAGCGCACCCTGCGCGACCAACTCTCCGAGGATTTCACCCACATCTGGGTGGACACCGACGAGCAGTACCAGCGCGTGGTCAAGTTCGTGAGCTACTTCATGCCGCAGCTGGCCGCGCGCGTGCGGCTCTACACCCGCGACGAGCCCATGTTCGAGCACTTCGGCATCCAGGAGGAGATCAACAAGGCGCTGCACAGCAAGGTCTGGCTGAAGAGCGGCGGCTACATCGTGCTCAACCAGACCGAGGCGCTGGTGGCGATTGACGTCAACACCGGCAAGTACGTGGGCAAGTCCAACCGCCTGGAAGACACCATCGTCAAGACCAACGTCGAGGCGATCCAGGAGATCGTGCGCCAGATCCGGCTGCGCGATCTGGGCGGCATCATCGTCATTGACTTCATTGACATGGACGAGCGGCGCAACCGCCAGCGCGTCATGCAGGCGCTGGAGGAGGCGATGCGCGCCGACCGCGCGCCCAGCAAGGTGCTGGCCTTCAACGATTTCGGCCTGGTGGCGCTGACCCGCAAGCGGGTGAAGCAGTCGCTGGAGCGCACCCTGGGCAGCGCCTGCCCCTACTGCGAGGGGGTGGGGCTGGTGAAGTCGCCGGTGACGGTGTGCAACGAGATCTACGCCGAGGTGCGCAAGGTCGCACCCACCCTGGAGCGCGACGACATGGTGCTGCGCGTCAACCCGGAAGTCGCCAAGGTGCTCAAGAGCCAGGGCGCAACGCGCCTGCGCGAAATCGAGGAAGTCTCGCGCAAGGCGGTTTCGGTGCGCCCCGATCCGCAGGTCCATCAGGAGCAGTTCGAGATCTACTGATCCGCCATGTTCATCGAAAAACTCGAACCCGGAGCGGCCCGCGCCGCCATCGCCGCCGGCCGGCAGGCGTACGAATGGAAGACCAAGGACCCGCACCAGTTGCCCATCGTGGGACCGGCCTACGATGATCACCCCGGGCGCAATCGCGCCCGGCGCGAAGGCCGCTACGCCGAGACCCTGGATGAGGCGCAGGCGGCGGCGGCGCGCATGCAGACCGAAATCTCATTGGTGTTCTTTTTGACGGAGTAAACGGTATGGAACTCAGCAGCCTGCGCTTGAAGACCGGTTTGGCCGAAATGCTCAAGGGCGGCGTCATCATGGACGTCACCGACGCCGCGCAGGCGCGCATCGCGGAAGACGCGGGCGCGGTGGCGGTGATGGCGCTGGAGCGGGTGCCTTCGGATATCCGCAAGGAGGGCGGCGTCGCGCGCATGGCCAGCATCCGCAAGGTGCGCGAGATCATGCAGACGGTGTCCATCCCGGTGATGGCGAAGTGCCGCATCGGTCATTTCGTCGAGGCGCAGATTCTCGAGGCGCTGGAGGTGGACTACATCGACGAGAGCGAGGTGCTCACCCCGGCGGACGAGGAGCACCACGTGGACAAGCACGCCTTCCGCGTGCCCTTCGTTTGCGGCGCGCGCAACCTGGGCGAGGCGTTGCGGCGCATCTCCGAAGGCGCGGCCATGATCCGCACCAAGGGCGAGGCCGGCACCGGCGATGTGGTCCACGCGGTGCGCCACATGCGCACCATCGTGCGCGAGATGAAGCAGCTCGCGGCCCTGGACGAGGCCGAGCTCTACGGCCGCGCCAAGGAGATGGCCGCGCCGGTGGAGCTGGTGCGGCTGGTGGCGCGCGAAGGCAAGCTGCCGGTGCCCAACTTCTCCGCCGGCGGCATCGCCACCCCCGCCGACGCCGCGCTGGTGATGCAGCTCGGCGCCGAGGCGGTGTTCGTGGGCAGCGGCATCTTCAAGTCCGAAGACCCGGCCGCGCGCGCGGCGGCGATCGTCAAGGCCGCGACCCACTTCCGCGATCCCAAGGTGCTGCTGGAGGTTTGCGAAGAGCTGGGCGAACCGATGCGCGGCATCAACGCCGCCGCCATTCCGCTCGAAGCGCAGTTGCAGACCCGCGGCTGGTAGGGTTCGTGGCGGTCGGTATCCTGGCCCTGCAAGGCGACTTCTCCGCCCACGCGGAGGCGCTGCGCCGCGCTGGCGCGCGCGCGCTGGTTGAGGTGCGGCGGCCGGAGCAGCTCGAGGGGCTGGCGGCGCTGGTGCTGCCCGGCGGCGAAAGCACCACCATGCTGAAGTTTCTGCAGGCGGGCGGGTTCTGGGAGAAGCTGCGCGCATTTGCCGCCCGGCGCCCGGTATTCGCCACCTGCGCCGGCGCGATCCTGCTGGCGCGCCGGGTGGAAGCACCGCCGCAGGCCTCGCTGGGGCTGCTCGACGTTACCGTCGAACGCAATGCCTACGGGCGCCAGCTCGAAAGCTCGATATGCGAAGCCACGGTCACCCCCGCCTTCGCCGCCGAGCTGGGTCCGAAGCTGGAGGCGGTGCTGATCCGCGCGCCGCGCTTTAAGGATCTGGGCCCAAGCGTCGAAATCGTCGCCCACGCCGGCGGCGAGCCGCTGCTGCTGCGGCAGGGCAATCTGCTCGCCGCCAGTTTTCATCCCGAGCTCTCCCCCGATTCGCCCGTCCACCGCTGGTTCCTGCAGCGGGCGACGGGCTAGCGCCCGCGCGCGGCGCACACCAGATTGCGCTGTCCGAAGCGGCGCGCGGCGGGATACACTGGCGGAGGTAACCGCTGCCATGCTTCCCTCCGGCCACAGGCGTGTGCTGGCTCTGGTTCTCGCCGGCGGACGCGGCGAGCGCCTGCAGCCGCTGACCCAGTACCGTTCCAAGCCGGCGGTGCCCTTCGGCGGGCGCTACCGCATCATCGATTTCGTGCTCAGCAACCTGGTGAACTCGGGCATCACCGCCATCTACATCCTCACCCAGTACAAGGCGCAGTCGCTCATCAGTCACGTGCAGCGGGCGTGGTGGTTCGTGGGCGGGATTCAGGATTCCTTCGCCACCATAGTGCCGGCACAGATGCAGCTGGGCACCACCTGGTACCGCGGCACCGCCGACGCCATCTATCAGAACCTCAATCTGATCGAGCAGTACGGCGCCGACGCGGTCGCGGTGTTCGGGGCGGACCACATCTATAAGATGAACATCCGCCAGATGGTGGACTTTCACTTCGAGCACAACGCCGACGCCACCGTTGCCTGTATGCCCTTGCCGGTGGACCAGTCGGCCGAGTTGGGCATCGCGGAGGAGGGCCCCGACGGCCGCCTCCACGGATTCGTGGAGAAACCGCCGCCGGAGGCGGCGCCGCAAATGTCCGGGCGCCCCGGTTACGTGCTGGCCTCGATGGGCAATTACATCTTCGACACCGATACGCTGGTGGACGTGCTGGTCGAGGATGCCGGCGCCGCCGGCGACCATGACTTTGGCCGCTCCATCCTGCCGGCGATGGCCCGGGAGCGGCGCGTGTACGCCTATGACTTCCATAGCAACCGGCTGCCGGTGCACCACGGCTACGGCCACGAGCGGCCCTACTGGCGTGACGTTGGAACCATCCCCGCCTACTTCGCCGCCAATATGGACCTGCGCAGCGTTACGCCGGAGCTGAACCTGTTCAACTGGTCGTGGCCGATCATGAGCGCCAACTTCAACCAACCGCCGGCGAAGTTCGTCTTTGACGAGGACGATCGCCGCGGTGTGGCGCTGCAGTCTCTGGTCTCGGGCGGCTGCATCATCGCCGGAGGGCGGGTGAAGGATTCCGTGCTGGGGCACAACGTCGTGGTGGATGAGCGGGCCGAGGTCGACGATTGCATCATCATGGACAACGTGGTCGTCGGCCGCGGCGCCCGCCTTTACCGTGCCATCGTGGACAAGAACGCCCACATCGCCCCCGGGTCAACCGTGGGCGTTGATCCCGAAGCCGACTTGGCGCGCGGCTATCACCGCGACAGCAGCGGCATCACCGTGGTGCCAAAGGCACCAGAGACGCCGGAGAGCCGGGTGCGCTACCGCTGAGCCGGCGCAGGTACGCGATCATCGTGGGCGAAGTGAAGTTGGCCACGCTCACCAGCTTGCGCGCCAGGCGGCCGTCGGGGCTGATGATGTAGGTTTCGGGAATCTGGACCGTGCCATAGCGGTGCATGATCGCCTGGCTGGGATCGCGGGCGGTGAGAAAGGTGATGTGGTACCGGTTCAGGAACGTGCGGTAGGCGACCGGATCCTCGTCAATGGAAATCCCCAGAATCGCCACCCGCGCCGGCGGCAGCACCTTGGCGAGCGCGTTCAGCGCGGGCGTCTCCTCGACGCACGGCGGGCACCAGCTGGCCCAGAAGTTCAGCACCAGGACGCGGCCGCGGAAGCTGGCCAGGGATACCTCGCGGCCGTTCAGCAGCCGCGCGTGGAAGTCGGGAACCGGGCGCCCGGGCGTGGCGCGACCGGAGCAGGCGCCCGCCGCCAGGGCACCGGCTGCCAGAACCAGGATGAGGATCGCCCGTCGCAAACCTAAGAATACAATACCAAGATGAAACCCGAACTGTCGGCGCCTGCCAGCCAGGACCTGATCCGCACTCTGCTGGAACGGCTGGGGGAGGACCCGGCGCGGGAAGGCCTGACGCGCACCCCGGAGCGCTTTCTGCGCGCCCTCAGCTTTCTCACCAGCGGCTACCAGGCCGACCTCAACGCCATCCTGCGCAGCGCGCTGTTCACGGTCGAGTATGACGAGATGGTGATCGTACGCGACATCGAGGTCTTCAGTCTGTGTGAGCATCACCTGCTGCCGTTCTTCGGCCGCTGTCACGTGGCGTATTTGCCCAAGGGAAAAGTGCTGGGGTTGAGCAAGATTCCGCGCCTGGTGGATGCTTTCTCGCGCCGGCTGCAGGTGCAGGAGCGGCTCACCACGCAGATCGCCGAAACCCTGCAGGAATGGATTCAGCCGAGCGGCGTGGGCGTGGTGATCGAGGCGCGGCATCTGTGCATGATGATGCGCGGGGTGGAGAAACAGCACTCCTCGGCGGTCACCAGCCACATGCTGGGCCAGTTCCGCGAATGCGCGGAAACCCGCGCGGAGTTCCTCAACCTGATTCACGCCCGCCCACAATAGAACGCCCAACCCCGCGTTCGGGGGGATGCGGCCTGGCTCCGCAGGTTTCTACCATAGCCTTCACCGGAGCGGGCATGCGAGCGGCGAAGTTCCAGCGGTGGGGGCTGGTTGTGGGATTGGCTTCCGCGGGGTTGGGCCAGGCGCCGGCCTGGACGTGGGTTGGCCCGGCCGCGCTGACGACTCCGCCGCCGATCAGCGCCAGTTTCGCCGGACCCATGGCGGCGCTGGCGCTGCCGCCGAACGCGCCTGCGGGAACGATGCTGGCTGGCGGCGTGGGTGGCGTCTGGCGGCTGCAGGGGGGTGCATGGCAGCCCCTGAGCCCCGGCCAGCCGGTGAGCGCCCTGGCGATCAGCAGCGACGGCAGCACCATCTATGCCGGCGGCGGCGACCGGTTCGATGCGGCGACACGGGCCGGCGGCGGCGTCTGGGCGAGCAGCGACGGCGGCGGGATGTGGTCGCGGGACGGCGCTGCCACCTTGGGCGGGCTGGCGATTGCCGCCTTGGCGGCCGACCCGGCCCAACCGGGGCACGTGCTGGCAGCGGCCGTGGTGGCGGCGGACTCGCCGGCCGGCGTGCAGCCGGGTGTCTATGCCACGAGCGATGGGGGCGCAACCTGGGCGTTGGCGCTGGCCGGCACCTTCACTACGCTGTCCTGGCAAGGCGGCGCCGTGCTGGCGGCGGGGCCCACCGGCGTGGATCTCTCGCAGGATGGGGGGCAGACGTTCGCCCCGGTGGCGGCCGCGCTGCCGCCGATGATCAGCGACGCCGCTGCCTGCGCCGCGCCCGCCGGAGGGTTCGAGCTTCTGCTGGCCGTCAACGCCGGCGCCGTGTTGTGGCAGCTCGATGCCACCGGCGCGGGCGCGCCGGTGGGGCTGCCGGCGGGCTTTGCCGCCGGCTCGCTGGCGGTGGCGGCCGGAGACGGCGGGCTCTGGGTGGGCGGCGGCAACGGGGTCTGGGCCAGCGGCAACGGCGGCGCGACCTGGAGCCCGGCCACCACCGCCGGCTCGCTCGAGGCGGGCGGCGCCCATGCCTTGCTGGCAAGCAGCCACGGCCTTTGGCTGGCGAACGATTATGGAGTCTGGAACCAGGCGGCGGGCAGTTGGCTGGCGCAAGCGCCCGGCTTGAGCAATGCCGCGCCGCTGGCGATGGCCCTGACCGGCGGCGGTGCGGTGGCCACGCTGGACGCCGCCGGGTTGGCGGCGGGAGCGGTGGGCGCGTCCGCAGATTGGGCACTGAATGGGGCCGCGCCCCGGCTGGCCGCGCTGGCTGCCGCTCCGGGAGGCGGCACACTCTATGGCCTGGACAGCGCCGGCGGCGTGTGGCAGTCCGGCGATGGCGGCATGACTTGGCTGGCGCAGGCGCCTCCGCCGGCGCTCTCCGGTACGCCCACGGCGCTCGCCGCCTCCAGCGCTGGCTTGTGGCTGGGCAGCAGCGCCGGCGAGGTGTTGGGGCCGGGAGGGGAAACGGCGGCGCTGCCGTCGGCGGTGGCGGCACTGAGCGCGGGCGCGGACCTCTGGGCGGCGGCAGGCGAGCGCCTGCTGGCCAGCAGCGACGGCGGCCAGAGCTGGAAACTGTCCGGCCTGGCGCCCGGCCCGGTGGCCGCGCTGGCGGCGGACCCGGTGCGGCCGGACCTGATTGCGGTGGCGACCCCGGCTGGCGTGCACGCCAGCCTGGATGGCGGCGCCAGTTGGATCAATCTGGGCGCAGGACTGCCGGCGGCGCCGGTGACGGCGCTCGCCTTCGATGCGAACGAGACGCTATGGGCGGCGACGCTGGGGCGGGGTGTCTGGTCGCTTCCGCTGGCGGCGGCGGAGGCGGCGCTGACGCTGGCGCCGGCGCCCGCGGCACCGCCCGTGGGCACGGCGCTGAACCTCGCGGCGCAACTCACCGCTCTGGGCGCGCCGGTCGCGGGTGCGGCGGTAACGTTTGCCGCCAGCGTCAACGGCCAGAGCGGCTGGTCCGCGACGGCGCTGACCGGCGCCGATGGACTCGCCTATGCCAACTTTACGCCCACCCAGGCGCAGCCAACGGCGATCGCCGCCAGCGCCGGGGGAATCACGGCGACGCAATCGTTCACGCCCGCACCGCTGGGCGCAGCTTCGATTGCGGTCAGCGGCGCCGGTCAATCGGCGCTGGAGGGCCACACCCTGTCGGTTACGGTGACGGTGCACGATGCCTACGGCAACCCGGTGCCGGGCGCGGCGGTGTCGTTCGCCGCCGCCGCCGGCAGCTTCGCCCCCGCCCAGGCGATCGCGGACGCCAACGGCGCGGCCGGTTCCGTTTTCACGCTGCCGGTGGTCGCGGGCGCGGTCGCGCTGTCGGCGGTGAGCGGCGCGGCCAGTGCGCACTGGAGCGAGACCGCGCTGCCCGCCCCCGATTTCGCCCTGGTGCTGACGCCGCCCGCCGCGGCCGCCGCGCCCAACCAACTGGCAACCCTGAGCCTGCAGGTGGCCGCGATCGGCGGGTATTCCGCCGCGGTCCCGCTGCGTTGCGACTCGCCCCCCGGGGCATGCACGGTGACGCCGGACAGCGTCACGCCGGGGCAGTCGGCGGTGGTGAGCGTCAACGTGGGCGCTTGGGATCAGGATGAGTCCTCGGTTGCGGTGCAGGTCTCGAGCCAGGGCACGCACAGGGTGGCCGCCACCCTGCCGCTGGAGGCGTTCACGCTGGCGGCGAGCGCGCAGGCGGTGGCGGTCGCCACCGGCTCGGCCGCGCCCCCGTTGACCCTCACCCTGACGCCGCTGAACGGCCTTGCCGGGCCGGTTACGCTCAGCGCCACCCTGAGCGACGGTTCGCCGCTGCCGGCGGCGCTGGCAGCCGCCTTCCAGCCCGCGGGCGCCTCGCTGGCCAACGGCACCGCTGCCACGGTGCAATTGACGCTGGTGGCGGGGGCTGCGGGTAGCGCCGGCCTGGCGTGGTTGGGCTGGCTGGCGTTGGGGCTGGCGGGAATGGCAACGAGGCGCTGGCGCCGGGCACTGCGGCTGGGGACGGTGACGGGGCTGGCGTTGGCGCTGGCGGCGTGCGGCGGGGGCGCGGCCGATCCTCCGCCCGCCGATCCTCCGCCCGCGCCCACCGTCTATGCGCTCGTGGTGACCGCCAACGCCGCCGGCCTGGTTGCCTCGGTGCCGTTGACGGTCACGGTGACGCAGTGAGGCTTCCGGGCTAGCGCAGCGTCGCCAACTCGGCGGTGTTGCTACCCTCCAGCCGGCCGTGGCGCAGCCGCAGCGTGCGGTTGGCAAGCTGGGCGATATCGGGATCGTGCGTGACCATGACGATGGTGCGGCCGGCACGGTGGGCAGCGCGCAGCAGGTCCATGACGATGGCCTCGTTGGCTTCGTCCAGGTTGCCGGTGGGCTCGTCCGCCAGGATGATGCGGGGATCGTTGATCAGCGCGCGGGCGATGCAGACGCGCTGCTGCTCGCCGCCGGAGAGCTGAGCGGGGAGGTGCTCGGCACGGTCGCCCAAGCCCACCTGCTCCAGCGCGGCGCGCGCCTCGCGCTCGTCCGCCAGACTATGGAAGTGTTGCGCGAGCATCACGTTCTCCACTGCGGTGAGATAGGGTACAAGATGGAACTGCTGGAAGATCAGGCCGATCTTCTCGGCGCGGAAACGAGTGAGTTGGCGGCGGGTGAAGGTGCTGACCTCGACGCCATCAATCCGCACGGAGCCCTGGGTGGGCTGGTCGAGGCAGCCGATCAAATTGACCAGCGTGGTCTTGCCCGAGCCCGAAGGGCCCATCAGCGCCAGCCATTCGCCCGCTTCCAACCTGAAAGTGACGTTCTGCAAGGCGGTGACCGAGCCGTAGGTTTTACCGACGTTGTCGAGGGCGATGGCTTCGGGCATGGCGCTCATTCGCCTCGGAGGATGGCCGCCGGCGCGGCGGTGTGCACGATTGGCCAGGGCAGCAGCGCCGCCGCCGCGGCGACGGCGACGGTCAGGCCGAGCGCGGCGGCCAGCGCGGTGGCGGTGGGCCAGATCCACAGCCCGAAGAGCGCCAGGCCCATGCCGCCCGCCACCCCGGTTCCGACCGCCATGCCGACCAGTGCCGCCGCCGCGCCGAGCAGCGCCGCCTCGCCCATAAACCCGCCCATGACCCGGGCCTCGCCCGCGCCCAGCGCCTTCATCAGGCCGAAGTCGCGGCGGCGCTCCAACGCCAGCGTGGTCAGTCCGGCTCCGACGCAGAGCAGCACGGTGAACAGGATCAGCAGCGTGGCGCTGGCCAACATGGTGCGGGTGCTGAGCAGGATGGCGGCTTCGCCGGCGGCGATGGGCCGCACCGGCTCCGCCTGCGCGCCGGGCACGAGGGCGCGCAATCGGGCGATGGTAGGCTGCATGTGCGCACCGGCCACGTGAAACTGCAGCGTGGTGTAGCCGTCGAGCCGGCTGAGCGCCGCCACCTGCGCCCGCGGCGCCATGAGCTGGTTGTCGGCGGAGGTGCCGGAGCTGACCGTGCCCACGATGCGCCAGCGCGCGCTGCGGCCGTTGATCGCCACGGTGGCGACGGCGCCGGGGCGCAGGCCGAGCAGGCGCGCGGCGTTGGCGCCGATCCAGGCCTGGCCCGCCTGGGGCGGAGGGCCGGTGATGCTCCACTCCGGGTTGAGGCGGCGCAGGCGCGCCGGATCGGCGCCCGCCACCACTACCGAGTGCCGGTGCACCTGGGCGACATCGTAGAGCACGCCCACGCTGTCGGGAAAGCGGGCCAGCGCGGCTTCGGCGGCGGACCGCGGCAGAGTGGGGGAGGCGCCGGCGGGCGTCAACACCAGGTTGGCGCCGTAACGGCGGAATTGCTGGCCCAAGTTGCGCGTCACGCCGGCGTAGAGCGCGAGCAGCGCGGTGATCAGGCTGGCGCCCAGCGCCAGCGCCGCCAGCGAGAGCAGGGCGCGCGAGCGCCGCCGCCGCAGCGGCGCCAGGATCAGCCGCCACCAGCCCAAGCCGCCGCGCCGCCGGAGCCCGCTCATCCTTCGCTCCGTAGCGCCGCCGCCGGCTCGATGCGCATGGCGCGCCGCAGCGGCTGCAGGCTGCCGGCCAGGGCCACCGCCATGCCCAGCAGCAGGATGAGCGGCGCCAGCGCCGGCTTCCATGCCACCGCATGCCCGAGCACGTGCTGCGCGATGACGGAGGCGAGCCCTTCGCCCAGCAGATAGCCGAGCGCGCCTCCGCCCACTCCCAGCAACGCCGCCTCGCTGAAAAACAGCGCCCCGATGGCGCTGTCCTGCGCGCCCACCGCCTTCATCAGCGCAATCTCGCCCTGTCGCTCCAGCACCGCCGCGGTCATGGCGCCGGCGATCGCCAGCGCGCTGGCCAACAGCGCCAGCAGGGTCACGAACCAGATCAGCAGCCGCAGGCGCGCCAGGATCGCGCCCTCGCTCGCCGCCACCGGCCGGATCACCGCTGCGCTGGAGCCGGGGATGGCCTGCTGCAACTGGTGGGCAATGGTGAGCGCGTAGGGCGAGCACATCCAGCGATCTTCCTCCGCCGGCGTCATGGTGGCCGGGTTCTGGCGTGCGAAGGCGTCCTCCGGCTTGGTGACGGCGGCGGCCAGGATGCGGCGGATCTTACCCGGCTCGCCCGCCAGCGTTTGCGCCAGCGCCAGCGGCGCGACGATCTCGTGGTCTTCCGCGCCGCCGCTCGCGACCACCCCCGACACCGTCGCCGCCAGCGTCTGCGTGCCGGCGCGCAGCCGCAGCCGGCTGCCGGGCGCGAGGCCGAACTGGCGCGCGAGAACCGCGCCCGCCAGCACTTCGTTGCTGTGGTCGCGCGGCCAGCGTCCCTGGATGCTCCAGGAGCTTTCCAGCTTGCGCATACCGGCCTGGAAACTCGGTCCGCCATTGGGGCCGGGGATGGTGCGGTCGAAGTAGGTGCCGGCGACTGTGATGTTGCGGCCGCGCAGCGTGGCCTGGGCATCGAGCTCGGGGGCCAGCGCGACCAGGTTGTTGGCCCAAAAGATGGTGCGCGTGAGCGCGATATCGCTCTCCGGCAGCAACGCGCCGCTGCCCGCCGGCCGCAGGTCCACGCCGTTCATCTCCACCGGCAGCGAGTCGGA
>DAIDIF010000151.1 GCA_027451805.1 Acidobacteriota bacterium | reverse complement strand
CTGGTGATCGTCAACTGTGCCAACCGCACGCAGGCGGATGCGATCACGCGCGAACTGGTGCGCCGCCGTCTGGCCGCCTGCGGCTCCATCGGCGCGCCGGTGCGCTCGCTCTATCGGTGGAAAGGCGGGTTGGAGGAAGCGGACGAAGTGCCGCTGACGCTGAAGACGGTGGCCGCCCGCTTCGCCGAGCTCGAAGCCGCGGTGCGCGAGCTGCACTCCTACGAAGTGCCCGAAATCATCGCCCTCCCCATCGCCGCCGCCAGCGCCCCCTACCTCGCCTGGCTGCAGGAAAACACGGTCGGCTCGCCCGAGGCCTGACGCCGCCGGCGCTACGCCCGCACGCATTGCCGCCGGTCGGACCAGTACATATCAGCCCGCCCAGCAGCAGCGCGCCCGCCCCCAGCCCGTTGCCCGTAAACACCAGCGCTTCCGGAGAACCGCCGGTAGGCAGCGCGTTCAGCTCAAACAGGATCTCGGTCTCGTAGCTGGGGTTGAGCGCCACGCTAGTGACTTCCTCTTAGCCGAACCAATGGCGCAGCCGGTAGCGTTCCGCCGGCGGCGCCTCCGGCCGGCTTTCGTACAGCCCGAACCCGCCAGTCTCGATCTCACCCCACAACGGCCCCGGCGACTCCCAGGTGCGCCTCCAATCCCCGGCCCGCTCGCGCCGCGGCAGCCGGCCCAGCGTGATGTGCGGGGTGAAGGGGCGTTCCTCGGGGACGATGCCGAGCGGTTGCAGCCGGCGCGCGATGGCGGTGGCGGCTTGCTCGAGCCCGGGCGCGCTCGCGCCGGCCCACAGCAGCCGCGGCTCGCGCGCGTCGGGAAACGCCCCGGTGCCGGCGACGCGAAGCCTCGCCGGTTCCCAGGCAATGTCGCCCAAGGCCGCCGCCAGTTCCGCTTCGCGTTCCTCCACCCACTCCCCGATGAACTGCAGCGTCAGGTGCAGCGCCTCCGGCGCCTCCCATTTCACCTCGGGCATCGTTCGCCGCCAGCGCGCGATCGCCTCCGCCAGATGGGCCTGCGTTTCCCCCGCCACCGGAAGGGCGAGAAACAGCCTCACCGCCGGGCTCCCGTCAGCGCGACGGCTGCCAGCGCAGCCGCGGCTGCCGCGCCGCCGCCACCTCGTCCAGCCGCCCGATCTTGGTGGTGTGCGGCGCGCCGGTCACCAGCTCGGGCTGCGTCTTCGCCTCTTCCGCGATCGCCAGCATCGCCTCGACAAACTCGTCCATCTCCGCCTGGCTCGCGCTCTCGGTGGGCTCGATCATCATCGCCCCCCGCACCACCAGCGGAAACGACACCGTGTAGGGATGGAATCCGTAGTCGATCAGCCGCTTCGCCACGTCGCCGGTGCGCACCCCGTGTGGCGCCTGCGCCGCGTCGCTGAACACCACCTCGTGCATGGAGGGCGTGGGGTAGGGCAGGGCATAGGCGCCTTCCAGCTTCTTGCGCAGGTAGTTGGCGTTCAGCACCGCGTCCTCGGTGGTCTGCTTCAGCCCGTCGCAGCCGTTGGCCATGATGTAGGCGAGCGCGCGCGTGAACATGCCGAAGTTACCGTAAAAGGCCCGCACCCGCCCGATCGAGCGCGGGCGGTCGTAGTCCAGCGCCGGCTCGCCGTTCCGCCGCGTCAGCGCCGGAATCGGCAGGTACGGCTCCAGTTCGCGCTTCACCGCCACCGGCCCCGCGCCCGGCCCGCCGCCGCCGTGCGGCGTCGAGAACGTCTTATGCAGGTTGAGGTGCATCACGTCCACGCCGAAGTCGCCCGGCCGCGACCGTCCCACCAGCGCGTTCATGTTCGCCCCGTCCATGTACAGCATGCCGCCGCGCTCGTGCACCAGATCGGCGATGCGGTGGATGTCCTGCTCGAAGATGCCCAGCGTGTTCGGGTTGGTCAGCATCAGTGCCGCCACCTCGCCGGTCATCTGCTTCTCCAGGCTGGCCATGTCGACCGTGCCGGCGGCGTTCGACTTCAGGTTCTCCACCTGGTAGCCCGCGATGGCGGCGGTGGCGGGGTTGGTGCCGTGGGCGGAGTCGGGAATCAGCACCTTGCGCCGCGCGTCGCCGCGCGCCGCCAGCGCCTCCCGCACCAGCAGGATGCCGGTCAGCTCGCCCTGCGCCCCCGCCGCCGGCTGCAGCGTGATCGCCTCCATGCCGGTGATCTCCAGCAGGTACTGCGCCAGCAGGTCCATGATCCGCAGCGCCCCGCGCGCGAGCGCCGCGGATTGCAGCGGGTGGCCGTCGCCCAGGCCCTCGAGTCGGGTCACGGCCTCGTTGATGCGCGGGTTGTACTTCATCGTGCACGACCCCAGCGGATAGAGGCCGGTATCCACGCCGTAGTTCCAGGTGCTCAGCCGGGTGAAGTGGCGGATCACTTCGAGCTCGCTGATTTCGGGAAAATCGGGAACCTCGGCGCGCGCGCCCGCCAGCTCCACCGCCGGCACGTCGAGTGGCGGCAACTGGCAGCCCTGCTTGCCGGGCGAGGAGACTTCGAACAGCAACGGCTCGTTCTGGACGATGTGGCGGGAGGCGCGGGTGGGCATGGCGGATCTCAGGCGGCGAGGGCGGCGGCCAGGCGGTCGAGCTCGGCGCGCGGAATGATCTCGGTGGCGCACACCAGCAGCGCGCCTTCCAGTTCGGGGTAGTAGCGGCCCAGCGGTAGGCCGGGGATCAGCCGTTCGCGGGCGCAGGCGGCTTCGAGCTCCGCCGGCGCGCGCCGCGGCTTCACTACGAACTCGTGAAAGCGCGGGGCGGGGAAGAGCACCTCGAGGCCGGCGCCGCGGCAGGCCGCGGCCGCGTACGCCGCCTTGGCCAGGTTCTGTTGCGCCAGCTCGCGCAGCCCCTGCTTGCCGTAGGTGGCCATGAAGATGCTCGCCATGAGCGCGCACAGCGCCTGGTTGGTGCAGATGTTGGAGGTCGCCTTCTCCCGCCGGATGTGCTGCTCGCGCGTCGCCAGCGTCAGCACGAACCCGCGCCGCCCCTCCGCGTCCCGCGCCTCCCCCACCAGCCGCCCCGGCAGGCTGCGCACGAAGGTCTCGCGGCAGGCCAGGATGCCGGCGTAGGGTCCGCCGAAGCCCACCGGAATGCCGAAGCCTTGTAGCTCCATCGCCACGATGTCGGCCGCCGCCGGTGCGGGCAGCAGGCCGAGCGAGACGGGATCGGCAATCACCGCCACCAGCAGCGCCCCGGCGGCGTGGGCGATGGCCGCCGCCTGCTCCCAGTCCTCGATCGTGCCGAAGAAGTTCGGGCTCTGCACCGCCACCGCGGCGGTGGAGGCGCTCACCGCCGCCCGCAGCCCGTCCAGGTCCAGCCGCCCGCTGGGCAGGTAGCCGACTTCGGCGATGGGAAACTCGCGGCTGCGGGTCAGCGTCCGCAGCACCTCGCGGTATTGCGGATGCACGCTGCGCGCCACCACCAGGCCGTCGCGCCCGGTCACCCGCGCCGCCATCATGCAGGCCTCCAGCAGCGCGGTCGAGCCGTCGTACACACCGGCGTTGGCGACCTCCTGGCCGGTGAGCTGGCAGATCATGGTCTGGAACTCGAAGATGGACTGCAGCGTGCCTTGGCTGATTTCGGGCTGGTAGGGGGTGTAGGCGGTGAACCACTCGCCCCGGCTTACCAGCGTGTCAATGTGCACCGGGCGGTAATGCTGATAGGCGCCGGCGCCCAGAAACGAGGTGAAGCCGGGCGCGTTGTCGCGCGCGGCGGCACGAAAGAAGTCGAGAATTTCCGCCTCGGACTTGCCCTTGGGGATGTCGAGCGGCCGGGTCAGCCGGCAGTATTCCGGGATGTGGCGGAACAGCGCATCCACCGAGTCCAAGCCCAGATCGTCCAGCATGTGCCGCCGGATCGCGTCAGAAGTTGGGAGATAACGCATGGCGGCTAGTGGGCCGCCTCGGCCTCGGCCACGAACTGTTCGTAGGCCTTGGTGTCCATGAGCTTGGCGGGCACCTCGCCATCCAGCTCCGCCTCCACCATCCAGGCGGTGCCGTGCGGGTCCTGGTTGATCAGCTCGGGCGACTTCACCAGCGCTTCATTGATCGCGACGATCTTGCCGCTCACCGGTGAGAACACCTCCGACACCGCCTTTACCGACTCCACCGTGCCGAACGCCTGCCCCGCCACCAGCGGCGTGCCCACCGGCGGCAGCTCGACGAACACGATGTCGCCCAACTGGTGCTGGGCGAAGTCGGTGATGCCGATGCGGGCGGTCTTGCCTTTCGGCGCAACCCATTCGTGCTCCGTGGTATAGCGATAATCGCTGGGGTAGGACATGAGGGATCTCCTGATCAGTGCGGGCGGCGGTAAAACGGCAGCGGGATGACTTTCGCTTGGGCGGTGCGGGCGCGGATTTGAATCTCGAGCACGGTGCCGGGCTCGGCCAGCGCCACCGGCACATAGGCCATGCCGATGTTCTTGCCCAGCGCCGGTGCGGGGCCGCCGCTGGTGACGCGGCCCACCGGCTGGCCCTCGCGCAGCACGGTATAACCGTCGCGCGCGATGCCGGGCTCGATCATCTCCAAGCCGATGAGCTTGCGTTGCAGGCCTTCCCGCGCCTGGCGCTCGATCACCGCTTTGCCCAGAAACTCGGGCTTCGTCAGCTTGGTGATCCAGCCCAGGCCGGCCTCGAGCGGCGTGGTGGTGTCGTCAATCTCATGGCCATAGAGCGCCATGCCGGCTTCCAGGCGCAGCGTGTTGCGCGCGCCCAGGCCGCAGGGCAGCAGGCCTTCGCTGCGGCCGGCTTCGAGCAGCCCGTTCCACACCGTTTCGGAGTGCTCGGGGTCGAAGTAAAGCTCGAAGCCGTCTTCGCCGGTATAGCCGGTGCGGCTGAGGATGCAGTCCACGCCCAGCACCTTGCCGGTGGTGAACCAGTAATAGCGGATCGGCGCCAGCGCGATCGAGGTCAGCGGCTGCAGGATGCGCACCGTCGCCGGACCCTGCAGCGCCAGTTGCGTGTACCGCTCGCTCACGTCGATCACCTCGGCGTCGAAGCGGTTCTGCTCGCGGATATAGTGGAAGTCCTTCTCGCAGTTGGCGGCGTTGACCACCAGCCAGTACTGGCGGTCGCTGAACTTGTGTACCAGCAGGTCGTCGACGAAGGTGCCGCGCGCGGTCATGAGGCCGCTGTACTGCGCCTGGTCAAGGTGCAGCCGGCCGGCGTCGTTGCTGGTGACATGCTGCACCAGCGCCAGCGCCTCCGGTCCCTGGATCGAAATCTCGCCCATGTGGCTGACGTCGAACAGGCCGGCGCGCTCGCGCACGGCGCGATGCTCGGGCAGGACGCCGGAGTATTCGACCGGCATCTCCCAGCCGCCGAAGGGCACCATCTTGCCGCCCAGCCGCCGGTGCGCTTCATAGAGCGGAGTGCGGCGATTGGCGCTGGGGGCGGCGGTGGGTGAGTCGCTCAAACGTCCTCCAAAACCGGAAATTCTAAGCTAGCATGGAGCGTGGATAGGGAACAACCTGCGTCCGCGGCTGTGGCCACGCCGGAGGGCACCGCCGCTTACGCCGCCGCCTTCCCCCAATTCGCCTCCGCCGGCCATTTTCGCAAGCTGCGCTTCGGCGCGCCGCTCACCGTCTCCTCCCTCGGCCTGGGCACCTACCTGGGCGAAGCCGACGACGCCACCGACGCCGGCTACGCCGCGGCCCTCGCCGCCGCGCTGGCGGGCGGCATCAACCTGCTGGACACGGCCATCAACTACCGCGACCAGCGCAGTGAGCGCGTCATCGGCCGCGCCCTGCGCGCGGCCGCCGTGCCGCGCGCGCAGGTGGTGGTCTGCAGCAAGGCGGGCTACGTCCCCGGCGGTGAGCTCGAGAACTACCTGCGCGTCGGGCTGATCCGGCCGGGCGAACTCGCGGCGGGCATGCACTGCATGGCCCCGGTCTATCTCGCCCACCAGTTGCAGCGCAGCCTGGAGAATCTGGGGCTGGCGGCGCTCGACGTCTATTACGTCCACAATCCCGAGACCCAGCAGGCCGAGCTCAGCCGGGAGGAGTTTTACCGCCGCCTGCGCGCGGCCTTCGAGCTGTTGGAAAAGCAGGTGGCGCAGGGGCGGATCGGCGCCTACGGCATCGCCACCTGGAGCGGCTTGCGCGTGCCCCCGGACGCCAACGACTACCTCGACCTCAACCGCATGGTGGCGCTGGCGCGCGAGCTGGCCGGCGACGGGCATCATTTCCGCTTCGTCCAGGTGCCCTACAACCTGGCCATGCCGGAGGCCTATACGCTGCTCAACCAGACGGTGGAGAAGCCGCCGTTCGTGTCGACCTTGAATGCCGCCTTCCGCCTGGGCTTGAACGTGGTCGCCTCCGCCAGCCTGATGAATGGCCGCCTGCAAATGCTGCCGGAAGAGGCGCGGACCCACGTGCAGCAGTTCCTGCCGCCGGCCGCCGGCGATGCCGAGTTGGCGCTGCAGTTCGTCCGCTCCACCGCCGGCGTCACGGCGGCGCTGGTGGGTATGGCGCAGGCCGCGCACGTCGCTCAGAACCTGCGCGCCGCCGCTGTGGCGCCCGCGCCCCCGGCGCAACTCGCCCGCCTGCTGCAAAGCTGAGCCGGCTCGGCCGCCGCCGCGGCCCCGGCACGGCGCGGGGCGCCCGGGGCTGCGGTATGCTAGGGGCCATATGCTGAAGAAAGAGCGCCTGTTCACGCCCGGCCCCACCGCGCTACTGCCCCAGGCTCAGGCCGCCATGGCCGCCATGGGGCTGCATCACCGCACCCCCGAGTTTCGCGCCGTCTTTACTTCGACGCTGCAGCGCCTGCGCGCCTTTCTCGGCACCAGGAACGAGGTGCTGCTGCTCGCCTCCAGCGGCACCGGCGCCATGGAAGCCGCCGTCGCCAACCTGCTCTCGCCCGGCGAGCGCGTGCTGATTCTGTCGGCGGGCAAGTTCGGCGAGCGCTGGCAAAAGCTGGCCCAGGCGTTCGGCGCCTCGGTGGATTTGGTGCAGTTGCCCTACGGCGAGAGCTTCGGCGGCGAGCACGTGCAGGGACGCTGCGGCGGCGCCAACCCTCCCCGCCTGCTGCTGCTGCAGGCGAGCGAGTCCTCCACCGGATGCAAGCACGACGTCGCCGCCATCGCGCGCGCCGCACGGGCGGAGAACCCGGGAATCCTGATCGTCATTGACGGCATCACCGGCGTCGGCACCCAGCAGCTCGACATCGACGCCTGGGACCTCGACATCGTCGTCGGCGGCTCGCAGAAGGCGGTGATGATGGCGCCCGGGCTGGCCTACTTGAGCGTCAGCGAGCGCGCCTGGACGGCGATGGAGACGGCCAAATCGCAGCGTTTCTACTTCGATCTGCGGCGCGAGCGCAAGTCGCAGCAGCAGGGCGAGAGCGCGTTTACGCCCGCCATCGGCCTCATCGCCGCGCTCAACGCCGCGCTGGAGTACATCGAGACCATCGGCGGTCGGGCCGGTCTGACCGCCAACGCCGAGACCCTGGGCGCCGCCACCCGCGCCGCGCTCGACGCCCTCGGGCTCCAGCGCTTCGGCAACGGCGCCCCTTCGGGCGCGCTCACCGCGATTGAGATGCCGGCGGGGCTGGACGCCGGGCTGGTGGTCAAGGCGCTGCGCCAGCAGTTCGGCAGCGTGGTGGCCAACGGCCAGGGCGAGATGAAGGGGCAGATGATCCGTGTCGCCCACATCGGCTACTACGATTTCGCCGAGACGCTGTCGCTGATCGCTCAGCTCGAGATCGTGCTGGCGCAGCTCGGCAAGCTCGACCGCGCCAAACTCGGCGCCGGGGTGCGCGCGGCGCAGACCTATTATCTGGCGTTGCAGCAGGCGGCGCCGGCGGCGGCCAAGGCCTAGCCATGGCGGCGGCGCTTACGGTTAAGGTGGTGGTGCCGGAGCCGATCGCGGAGCCCGGGCTGGCGCTGCTGCGCGAGGCCGGCTTCACCGTGGTGGAACTGACCCCGGCCGCCGCCGCCAGCGGCGAGCTGGCGGGCGCGCTGGCCGACGCCCAGGCGCTGATCGTCCGCTCGGCGGTCAAGGTGAACGCCGGGCTGCTGGCGGCGGCGCCGCAATTGCGCGTGGTCGGCCGCGCCGGCGTGGGCGTGGACAACGTCGATCTGGCCGCCGCCAAGGCGCGAGGCGTGGTGGTGATGAACACGCCCGGCGGCAGCTCGGCCGCGGTGGCCGAGCTCACCCTGGGGATGATGCTGGCGCTCGCCCGGCACCTGCCGCGCGCCGCCGCCGGCATGCGCGCCGGGCAGTGGGAGAAGAAGGCGCTCGAGGGCACCGAGCTGCTGGGCAAGACGCTCGGGCTGCTGGGCTTCGGCCGCATCGCCATCGAGGTCGCCCGCCGCGCCCGCGCCTTTGGCATGACCGTCATCGCTTACGATCCGGCGACGCCGCTGCAGGCGGCGCGCCAGTCTGGGGTCGAGTTGGTGGACTTCGACCAGGTTCTCGCCCGGTCCGATTACCTCAGCCTGCACCTCGCCCTCAGCGCCACCGCCCATAACTTGCTCGACTCGGCCGCCTTCGCCCGCATGAAGCCGGGCATCCGCCTAATCAACTGCGCCCGCGGCGAAGTCATCGACGAAACCGCGCTCGAGGCCGCCTTGCGCTCCGGCCGCGTCGCCGCCGCCGCGCTCGACGTGTTTCAACAGGAACCGCCCGGCGCCTCCTCCCTGCTGCAACTTCCCAACCTGATCGCCACCCCCCACCTCGGCGCCGCCACGGTTGAGGCGCAGGAGCGCGTCGGCGTCGCCATCGCCGAGCAGATCCGCGACTACCTCCTCCACGGCCGCCTGGCCAACGCGGTCAGCGTTTAGACACGCGTTGGTCGAGCTCCGCGCGCTTCTTCTTCGGCAGCTTGGCCAGCACCAGCGCGTGGGCGCGGCGCAGCTGCTCCCGCAGTTGCGCCGGCGGCAGCGCCTCCTCGTGCTCCAGCGCCACCCACTGCGCCCGCGCCAGGTAGGGCGCCGGCATCGCGCCCGGCAGCTCGCTCAGCGCGGCGAAGTCCTCGGCCGAACACTTGAACGACAGGCAGGTCCGCGCCGGCTCCAGCTGCGCCACGGCGTACATCTTGCCCCCCACCTTGAACACCAGCGCCGACCCCCACTGCACCTGTTCGGTGGTGTGCGGCAGCGCCCGGCAGACGGCGCGCACCCAGGCGGTATCCATGTCCGCAGGATAGCCGGTGTCGCGGGAGGCGCGGGCGGGGGCTTGACCGGGTCGCGGGCCTAGCCGTAGAGTGTCTACAGCATAGCCGTAGAGAGTCTACCTCCATGGCCAAGCCCCGCTACCGCACCCGCATTGAGCTGCTGCAGGGCACGCTCGACCTGCTCATCCTGCGCACCCTGCAATGGGGCCCCGAGCACGGCTACGGCATCAGCCAGGCGATCCGCACCGCCTCCGGCGAGCGCCTCACGGTCGAGACCGGCTCGCTCTATCCCGCCCTCCACCGCCTCGAGCGCCAGGGCTGGATTGCAGCGCAGTGGGGGGAAAGCGCCAATAAGCAGCGCGCCAAGTTTTACCGGCTCACCGCCCTCGGGCGGCGCCAGATGGCGCGCCAGGATTCGCGCTGGGCGGAGTTCGTCGAAGCCGTCAGCCGCGTCGGCCGGCCCGCCCCGGAGGCGCGCGCGACGCCGGAGGCGTCAGCATGACCCGGCGCGAGCGGCGCGAGCGCGACCTGCGCGCCGAGCTGCGCGCCCATCTCGACCTGGACGCCGCCGCGCGCGTGGCCGCGGGCGAGGAGCCCGCCGCCGCCCGCCATGCCGCCGAGCGCCGCTTCGGCAACCTGACCGACGTCGCCGAAGTCACTCGCGCGCAATGGGGCGGCATGGCCTGGCAGGCGCTGCGCCAGGACGCGCGTTACGGCCTGCGCCAGTTGCGCCGCAACCCCGGCTTCGCCGCCGCCGCGGTCGTGACGCTGGCGCTGGGCATCGGCGCCAGCGTGGCCATCTTCTCCGTGGTCTATGCCACCCTGCTGCGTCCGTTGCCCTTCCGCGACGCCGGCCGGGTCTATAAGCTCAACGAGACCACCCCCATGGTCGGCCGGGTGTCAGTTTCCTATCCGAATTTTCAGGATTGGCAAAGCCAGAGCCGCGCCTTTGCGGCGATGAGCTACGTCCATCACGAGAGCTTCCTGCTCACCGGCGCCGGGCGGCCGCACTACTACGGCGGCCTGGCCGTGTCTTCCAACTTTTTTGCCACTCTGGGCCTGCGCCCAGCTCTCGGCCGTGGATTCACGCCGCACGAGGCCGCGACCGACGTTGTCCTGAGCTACCCGTTCTTCGAGCGACAGTTCGAGGGCGACAGCGCCGCGCTGGGGCGGGCGTTGCGGTTGGACGGCCAGGACTTCGACGTGGTCGGTGTCCTGCCGTCGTCGTTCCGCTGGCCCAATCAGGCGAATTTCCTCGTGCCGTTGCGGTACTGGATTGCCCACAACCACGCCCAAGCCGCCGACCGGGGCGATCGCGGCGATTCCGCCGTCTTCGCCCGTCTGGCGCCCGGCGCCGCCATCGGCCAGGCGCGCGCCGAGATGGCGGGCATCGCGGCCCGGCTGGCGCGCGCCTATCCCGCCGCCGATGACCAGTTCAGTGTGGCCGCGACGCCCTTGCGCGACGCCTTTGTCGGTTCGCAGCAGCCGGCGCTGCTGGCGCTGTTCGGCGGCGTCGTGTTCCTGCTGCTCATCGCCTGCGCCAACGTCGCCAACCTGTTTCTGGTGCGCGGCGCGGCGCGCTCGCGCGAGATCGCCGTCCGGCGCGCGCTCGGCGCCAGCCGCGGCCGCATCGTGCGCCAATTGCTTACTGAGGGCCTGGTGCTGGCCTGCTTGGGCGGCGCCGCTGGCCTCGGTCTCGCCCTGGCCGGCGTGCGCTGGCTCGTCGCCCTGGTTCCGCCCTCGCTGGGGGCGGGCGCGGAGCTGCGGCTCAACGGCCCCATCCTGGGGTCGGCGCTGGCCGTCATCCTGCTCGCCGCGCTGCTGTTTGGTCTCGGGCCGGCCCTGCAGGCGGCGCGCCCGGAGGTGCAGTCCGAGCTCAAGGACGAAGGCGCCGGCTTGGCCCTCGCCCGCCGCCGCCGCGGCCTGCGCTCGCTCGTCGCCGCCGGTGAGCTCGCCCTGGCGGTGATCCTGCTCATCGGCGCCGGCCTGATGACGCAAACCCTGTACCGCCTGTTGCACACCGGTCCCGGCTTTCAGCCGCACCACCGCTATGCGATGGAGATCCGGCTGCGGCCCGGCTACCGCACCGACGCCGCGGTCGTGAATTTCTGGCGGCAGGCGCTGCGCCGCGTCCGGGCCGTGCCCGGCGTCGAGCGCGCGGCGGTCGGCGACGACGTACCGTTTACCGGCAACCATGCCCGCAGCGACATCACGATCGAGGGCATGCCGCTGCCCCGGCCAGGCGGCTACCCGCACCCCGATTTGCACTTCATCAGCCCCGGCTACTTCGCCACCCTCGGCATCTCCTTGCTGCGCGGCCGCGATTTCACCGATCGCGACAATGCCCATGGGCCGCGCGTGGCCATCGTGAATGAGCGGCTCGCCCGCCAATTTTTCGGCAACGCCGACCCGCTCGGCAAGCGCCTTCACTTCGGCGATGCCGGCGCCGGCAAGCCCGACTGGTTCACCATCGTCGGTGAGGTGGGCGATACCCGCATGTACGGCCTGGGAAACCCGTCCCGGTTGGAGGTCTATCTCAGCGCCTGGTATGCGCCCGATTCCGACATGGAGGTGCTGGTCCAATCGCGGGTTGCCGCGGCGACGCTCGCGCCCGAACTGCGCGCCGCCGCCGCTTCGGTGGACCGCGGGCAGCCGGTGTTCGAGGTGGATTCCATGACGTCGCTGATCGATCAATCCATCGCCACCCCGCAGACCACCTTCTGGCTGTTGGCGCTCTTCGGCCTGGCGGCGCTGGTGCTGGCTGCGGTTGGCGTCTACGGCGTCATCGCCTTCAGCGTGGCGCAGCGCACCCGCGAAATCGGCATCCGCATGGCGCTTGGCGCCCGCGCCGGCGACGTGCTGCGCGCGGTGCTGGGACAGGGCCTGGCGCTGGCCCTCGCCGGCGTGCTGGCCGGCTGGGCCGGCGCCTGGGCGCTGACCCGCTTTCTCGCCAGCCTGCTGTACCAGGTCCGGCCCGCCGACCCGCGTACCTTTGCCGCCGCCGCCGGCGTGCTGGCCCTGGTGGCGCTGGCGGCCGCCTACGTGCCCGCCCGTCGCGCCGCCCGCATCGACCCGCTGCAAGCCCTGCGCAACGAGTAGCCGCAGGCGCACGCGCGCCGCCGCCGCCCCGGGCGGGAACTATAATTTAGGTTCCCATGTCCCTGGACGAAACCATTCTCGAACAGCGGCGCGCCAAGCTGGCCGAGATGCGGCAGCGCGGCGAAGAGCCCTATCCCCGCCGGTTCGCCTTCAGCCACACGCTGCCGCGCATCCTGGAGGCGTTCGGCGGCGAGGACGGCGCGGCCCTGGAGGCCGCCAAGCCCGCGGTGAAGGTGTGCGGGCGGCTCATGGCCGTGCGCACCCACGGCAAGACCGGCTTTGGTCACCTGCAGCAGGAGGGCGCGCGGCTGCAGGTCTACGTCCGCCAGGATGCGCTGGACGAGGCCGCCTTCGAACTCTGGCGCGGCCTCGATCTGGGCGACATCGTCGGCGTCGAGGGCTACCTCTTCCGCACCCGCACCGGCGAGCTCACCGTTCACGTCAGCCGGCTGGAACTGCTGGCCAAGGACCTGCTGCCGCTGCCGGAGAAGTGGCATGGGTTGCAGGATCTCGAGGCCCGCCATCGCCAGCGCTACCTCGACCTGGTGATGAACCCCGAGGCGCGCGCGGTGTTTCTGCGCCGGGCGCGGCTGGTCGCCTGCCTGCGCGAGCTGTTTCAGCGGCGCGGCTACATCGAGGTCGAGACCCCGATGATGCAGCCGCTGGCCGGCGGCGCGGCCGCGCGTCCGTTCCAGACCCACCACGCCGCGCTCGATCTGCCGCTCTACCTGCGCATCGCCCCCGAACTCTATCTCAAGCGGCTGGTGGTCGGCGGACTCGACCGCGTTTTCGAGATCAACCGCAATTTCCGCAACGAGGGCATCTCCACCCAGCACAACCCCGAGTTCACCATGCTGGAGTTTTACGAGGCCTACAGCGACTATCGCGTGCTCATGGACTGGAGCGAGCAGTTGCTGGCGGAATGCGCGCGGCAGGTGACCGGGGGAACGGAGGTGACCTTCCGCGGGGCCGCGGTCGACTTCGCTGCCTGCCGCCGCCTAAGCCTGCGCGCGGCGATCCGCGAGTTCTGGCCGGAGGCGGCGGGCCCGCCGCCGGCGCTGGCCGAAATCGAGGATCCGGCGCGCGAGCGCGCCTTGGCCGAGCGCTACAACGCCTTCGCCCGCGCCGGGGAAGGCTTCACCCCGCTCGATCTGGACCCGGCCGCGGGCGAAGGCGCGCTGCTGACCGGCCTCTTCGAGGCGGTGGCGGAGAAGCGGCTGGTGCAGCCCACCATCATCTACGATTTCCCGCTGTCGGTCTCGCCGCTCGCCAAGAGCAAGCCCGACGAGCCCGCCTGGGTCGAGCGCTTCGAGATCTTCGCCGGCGGCATGGAGATCGCCAACGGCTACTCCGAGCTCAACGACCCGGAGGAGCAGCGGCGGCGTTTCGAATTGCAGCTCGCTGGCCGCGGCCGCAGCGAGGAGGGCGCCCACGCCGTGGATGAGGACTACATTCGCGCCCTGCGCTACGGCATGCCTCCCACCGCGGGGGAGGGCATCGGCATCGACCGGCTGGCGATGCTGCTGACCGGGTCGAGTTCCATCCGCGACGTCATCCTCTTTCCCCTGCTCCGCCCGGAGGCGGATTAGCCTCATGCCGCGCAAGTTCCTCGACGAAGTCGCGCAGCGGGTCGTCGTCAGCGACGGCGCCATGGGCACCATGCTCTATGCCCGCGGCATGTTCATCAACCGCAGCTACGATGAGCTCAACCTGTCCGCACCGGCGGTGGTGAAGGAAATCCACCAGGCCTACGCCCACGCCGGCGCCGAGATTCTCGAGACCAACACCTTCGGCGCCAACCCCGTCGCCCTGGAAAAGTACGGCCTGCGTGACCAGGTGGCGCGCATCAACCGCGCCGGCGTTGAGCTGGCGCGCGCCTGTGCCGGGGATGAACTCTGGGTGGCGGGCGCGATCGGCCCGCTCGGCGTCTACCTCGAGCCGTTGGGCAAGCTCGGCTTCAGCGAAGCCCGCGCCGCCTTCCGCGAACAGGCGGAGGCACTGGCCGCGGCGGGCGTGGACCTGCTGATGTTGGAGACCTTCGGCCAGGTGGCCGAGCTGCGCGAAGCCCTGGCGGCGGCCCGCGCCGTCTGCACCCTGCCGGTGGTGGCGCAGATCACGATCGACGACGAGGGCCGCGCCCTCGACGGCACGCCGGCGGCGGAAGCGGCGCGGCGGCTCGAGGAGTGGGGCGCCGATGTGATCGGCATCAACTGCAGCGGCGGGCCGGTGGGCATTCTCGAAGCGCTGGAGCAGATGGCGCAGGCCACTTCCCGCCCGCTCATCGCCCAGCCCAACGCCGGCAAGCCGCGCAGCGTCGAGGGCCGCAACCTCTATATGGTCTCGCCCGAATACCTCGCCGACTACGCCCGCCAGTTCATCACCGCCGGCGCCAAGATCGTCGGCGGCTGCTGCGGCACCACGCCCGAGCACATCAAGTGGATCCGTAACTACGTGCGCTCGACCGCGCCGGGCAAGCGCCGGGTGCAGGTGGCCACCGCGGCCCAGCCCGGCATCGCGCCGCGCGAGCCCGTACCCGCCGCCGAGCGTTCGCAACTCGGCCGCAAGCTGGCCGAGGGCCGTTTCGTGACTCTGGTCGAGATTCTGCCGCCGCGCGGCAGCGACGCCAGCCGCGAGTTGAAGAGCGCCGCCTTCTTCGAGCAGCAGGGCGGCGACGCGATCAACATCCCCGACGGACCCCGCGCCAACGCCCGCATGTCCAACCAGGCGCTGGCGGTGATGATGCGCGCCCGGTTGGCGATCGAGCCGGTGCTGCACTACTGCTGCCGCGACCGCAACGTGATCTCCATGCAGAGCGACCTGCTCGGCGGCGACGCGCTGGGGTTGCGCAACCTGATCCTGATCACCGGCGATCCGCCCAAGTTGGGCAACTATCCCGACGCCACCGCGGTGTTCGACGTGGATGCGATCGGGCTCACCAACCTGGTGCGCAACCTCAACCGCGGGCTCGATCTGGGCGGCAACGCGGTCGGCGGCCAGACCAGCTTCCTGATCGGCGTCGGTGCCAACCCCGGTGCGGTGAACTATGAGGAGGAGCTGCGGCGCTACCGCTGGAAAGTCGAGGCCGGCGCCGATTACGTGGTCACGCAGCCGGTGTTCGACCTGGCGCTGCTGGAGCGCTTTCTGGCCGACACCGCCGCCATCCGGCTGCCGCTGATCGCGGGCATCTGGCCGCTCACCAGCCTGCGCCAGGCCGAGTTCATGCAGAACGAGCTGCGCGTGCAGGTGCCAGCGGCGGTGCTGGAGCGCATGCGCGCCGCGCGCAGCGGCGACGCCGCCAAGGCTGAAGGGTTGGCGATCGCCGAGGAGATGGTGAACGCGCTGCGCGGCCGCATCGCCGGGGTGCAGATCAGCGTCCTCGGGCGCGACCAGGCGGCGGCGGGGTTGCTGCGCACCGCGCACGGCGCCGAGGCGGGCGGCGCGTGATCTTCGCCGACTGGCGCGAGTTCCTCCCCGAGCGCGCCGCCCTGCGCCGGCGCGGCGAACGCCTGGTGTTCACCAACGGCTGCTTCGACCTGCTGCATCCCGGCCACATCCAAACCCTGGAGGCCGCCCGCGCGCTCGGCGATCGGCTGATCGTTGCCATCAACACCGACGCCGGCGTGCGCCACGCCAAGGGCCCCGGCCGCCCCGTGGTACCCGAGCTCGAGCGCGCCGAGGTGCTCGACGGGCTCGCGATGGTCGATTACGTCACCCTGTTTGGCGCTGACACCCCGCTCGAGTTGATCGCCGCGCTACTGCCCGACGTGCTGGTGAAGGGCGCCGACTGGGGCCCCGGCCAGGTGGTGGGCGAACCCGAAGTGCTCGCCGCCGGCGGCCGGGTGGAGCGCATCCCGCTCGCCCCCGGCTTCTCCACCACGGCGCTCATCGCCGCCGCCCGGCAGCGCTGAGGGCGACCGTGCGTCTCGGATTAGAGAAGCTGGTCCAGCAGCACCGTGCCTACCAGGAAATTCGCAAGTTCATCGGCAGCGAGCCCGACGCCGAGCTGACCATGCCGCCCCGCCATCGCGAGCCGCCAAGGCTGCGCGCGCGGGCGCGCCGGGCCGGCCAATGATTCTCGCTTCGCGGGGGCCGCGCCTTTTGCCTGCGGGCAAAGCAGGCGCGGGAAGGCCGCGAAATTCCGCAGGGCGGCCCGCCCCCGGGGAGCGAGGAGGCGCGGCCCCGGCCCGGCGCGAGCACAAGCGGGACGCGCGGCAAAGCCGCGCTGGGGCCCGCGCCAGTCAATGAGTTGGTGCGCGCACGCCGCCTGTACGGCCGCGGTGTCGGCTGGGTGGACGCGCACCGGCTCGCCTCGGCGCTCGAGGCGCGGGCGTGGCTGTATACCGACGACGCAGCGCTGGCCGCGGTCGCGCGCGAGTTCGGCATCGCTCACGCCGCCTGAACGCCGGCCGCGCTCAGTTGCCCAGCGCGGGCAGCGATCCGCCGGCGGCGGCCAGCAACTGGTCGCGGTCCCGCGGGCCCAGGCGGGCGAGGTAGGGCACCAGCGCCTGGACGAACGCGTCCTGCAGGAGTTCGGCTTGACGGGCGTCGAGCAGCGCCGCCACGCTGGTCTCCATGGCGGTCGCCATGCGCTCCAGCGAGGCCAGCGTGGGCATGGCCTTGTCGTTTTCGATCTTGCTGACGTAGGTGCGCGGCACGTGCATGCGCTCGGCCAACTGGCGCTGGCTGAGGCCGCGGTTCGTGCGCCAGCGGCGGATGGCGCCGGCGACGTCCGGCACCAGCGTGCCCGAAGCCTCGGCGGTCTCGACCCCCTCCTCGTCGGCGATCTCCAGCCGTCCCACGCGCACCGAGGGCGCGGGCGCCGCCGCGGCCGCGGCGGTCACCGGCGGGGCGTCCAGGTCGACCCGGCAGCGGCGGCAGTGGCTGTTCAGCGTGCGGTACTGGACGAGCTGGCAGCTCGGGCACCGCAGCACCTCGCGTGGGTCCGGCGGCGTTGCCGCCAGATTGGGTTCAAGGCAGACTACGGCGCCGGTCTGTGGCGCCGAGTCCAGAGCGACCGATAAATTGGTTCCCATGCCGAAGTGGGAGAACCGCCAGAGCCAGAGCGTCGGCGGAATTACTGTGACTTGGCGGCGCCAGCCATGTCAAGCATTTTCTCGACGGCGGCGGGGACTTGCGCCAACAGGGCATCGAGTTGCTCCGGATCGGGGCCGCCGGCTTCGGCGAGGTCCGCCTTGCCGCCGCCGCGGAGGCCGGGCAGGGCGCGCACGAGCGCATGGGCGGAGAGGCGCGAGGTGAGGTCGGGCGTGACCGCGACGATGAGCGCCAGTTTGTCGGCCTGGCGGCTGCCCAGGGCCACCACGCCGCTGCCCAGCTTGCCGCGCAGCTCGTCCGCCAGGCTGCGCAGCGCGGGCCGCTCCAAGCCGTCGGCGCGCGCCGCCCACACCGCCACGCCGCGCACCAGCCGGCGCTCCTCCCGGCCCGCCTGCTGCTGCGCGGCGCGCAGGCGCAGCTTCTGGTTCTCGGCTTCGAGTTGGCGCTGGTGCTCCAGCAGGCGCTCCAGCGCCGGCGCGAGTTCGGCCTCGCCAGCGCGCAGCAGCGCGCTCGCCTGCCGCAGCCGCGCCATGGCCTGCTGCGCCAGCTCGTAGGCGCCTTCGCCGGTAACCGCCTCGATGCGGCGCACGCCGGCGGCGACGCTGGCCTCGTAGACAATCTTGAAGAGTCCGATGTCCCCGGTGCGATGGCAGTGGGTGCCGCCGCACAGCTCCTGGCTGAAGCCGGGCACGCTCACCACCCGCACGTTCTCCTGGTACTTTTCCCCGAACAGCGCCATCGCGCCGGTGGCGAGCGCCTCGTCCAACGGCAGGACCGTGGTCGTCACCGGCAGGTTCCTCAGGATCTCGCGGTTCACCAGCCGCTCGACATCCTCGAGCTGCTCCGCCGCCAGCGGCGCGTAATGGGTGAAGTCGAAGCGCAGCCGCCCGGGTTCGACCACCGAGCCCGCCTGCTTGACGTGCGTGCCCAGCGTCTGGCGCAGCGCCGCGTGCAGCAGGTGGGTCGCGGTGTGGTTGCGGCGGGTGGCGTCGCGCCGGGCGACGTCGACTTCGGCTTCGATCTCGTCTCCGGCGCGTAGCGGCTGGCGGGTCTTCAGGCGATGCACGATTAGGCCGGCAACGGGGGCGTAGGTGTCGAGCACTTCGGCGGCGAGGCCGCGGGCGGAAAGGAACTGGCCCCGGTCGCCGATCTGGCCGCCGCTGGCGGCGTAAAACGGCGTGTGATCGAGCACCGCTTCCACCTCGGCGCCGGCCGGCGCTTCCTCCACCGGCGTGCCGTCGAGCAGGAGGGCGCGCACCCGGCTGTCCGCGCTCGCCGTGGCCTCGTAGCCGTCGAAGCGGGTGCGGCCCGCGGCTGCGAGCTGCTGATAACCCGCGCCCGCGCTCGCCTGCTCGCCCCCCTTCCAGCTCTTGCGCGCGCGTTGCCGCTGCGCCTCCAGCTCGCGCTGGAAGCCCTCCTCGTCCAGCCGGAAGCGCCGTTCGCGGGCGATCTCCTGCAGCAGGTCGAGCGGCAGCCCGAATGTGTCGTACAGCCGGAACGCCTCCGTCCCCGGCAGCAGCGCCGCCTCCCCGCCCGCCGGTGCAAGCCGGGCGAGTACCGGGTCCAGTTCCTTGAGCGCCAGCGCGAGGGTGTGCGCGAAGCGCTCCTCCTCGGCGCGCAGGACCGCCGCCACGCGCTCGCGGCTGGCCTCGAGTTCGGGATAGGCGTCGCTCATCAGGTCGGCGACGCGCCCGGCGAGCTCGTACAAAAACGGGCCTTCGAGGCCCAGGCCGCGGCCGTGGCGCAGGGCGCGCCGGATGATCTTGCGCAGCACGTAGCCGCGGCCCTCGTTGCCCGGCATCACGCCGTCGTGCACCAGAAAGGTCGAGGCACGGGCATGGTCGGCGAGGATGCGCAGCGCCACGTCGCTCTTGTCCGCCGCGCCATAGGCCACGCCGGCGCGGGCTCCGGCCGCCTGGATCAGCGGCTGAAACAGGTCGGTGTCGTAGTTGGAGCGCTTGCCCTGCAGCACCGCCGCCAGGCGCTCCAGGCCGGCGCCGGTGTCGATCGAGGGCCGCGGCAGCGGGTTGAGGCGGCCGGCGCCGTCGCGTTCGAACTGCATGAAGACCAGGTTCCAAATCTCGACATAGCGGCCGCATTCGCAGGGGAAACGGCAGTCCGCGTGCCCCAGTTCGCTCGCCTCCGGGCCCTGATCGTAATGCAGCTCCGAGCAGGGGCCGCACGGGCCGGTGTCGCCCATCGCCCAGAAGTTCTCCGCCGCGCCCAGGCGGAAGACGCGGTCCGCCGCCAGGCCGATCTGCTCGCGCCAGATGCGCTCCGCCTGGTCGTCCTCGGTGTACACCGTGGCGTAGAGCCGGGCCGGCGGGATGCCGAAGCCCTGCGTCAGCAGCTCCCAGGCGTAGGCGATGGCGTCATCCTTGAAGTAATCGCCGAAGCTGAAATTGCCCAGCATCTCGAAGAAGGTGTGGTGGCGGTGGGTGAAGCCGACGTTGTCCAGGTCGTTGTGCTTGCCCCCGGCGCGCAGGCACTTCTGCACCGTCACCGCGCGCTGGTAATCGCGCTTTTCCAGTCCCAGGAAGACGTCCTTGAACTGGTTCATCCCGGCATTGGTAAACAGTAGGGTGGGGTCGCCCTGCGGCACCAGGGGCGAGGAGGGGACGATCTTGTGGCCGCGTGCGGCGAAAAAGTCGAGGAACGTCCGGCGGATGTTGGCGCCAGTGGGCATGGGACTATCTTACGCGGAGCCGGCGAAGCGGCTGCCGCGGCGCGCCCCCCGCGCCCGGCGCCGGCGGAAAATATCGTTAAAGCTTCGCCTTGGCGCTGCCGACATCAGGACTAGGAGGGCAGCAACCATGATTGCACCGGTGCAGGGAGCGAGTTCCGCGTCCCAGGCATACCAAACCCCAACCTCAACCCAACCTCAAGCCCCGCCCGCCAAGGGACAGGCGTCCGGCTCCAGCACGCAGGATCAGGTTTCGATCAGCGAGAACGCGCGGAAAGCGGCGGCGGACAACGCCTCGGCTCCCGGCGGCAGCCTCGTGGACCGCGATCACGACGGCCACTAGTTCCACCGCAACTTCAAGCCGCCGCGGCCCGCAGCGCGAAAGCGATGCGGGCCGCGGTGTTGTTGCCGGGCTTGCCCCCCGTTCAGCGGCGTGAGCGGCCGGCCGCCGCGCTCGGCGCCATCGCGGCCGGCGCCACCGGCTGCAGGTTGTTCTGCTGCAGCAGCGTGTTGTAGGCCACCACCGCGGTCGTCTGCAGGCGGTGCCAGGCGGCGAGCTGGGTGCTGAGATGGCCGCTGAGCCGTTGGTAGACGCCGATCACGCCCGCGGTGGGAGCGCAGGTGCACTGCTCGACCCGGCTGCCCAGCGCGGCCAGCTTGTTGTCCAGCATGATCGGGTAGTTCAACGGATCCTCTCCGCTTTTGTTGTGCAGGTCCGCGATCCGGTAGATCACCGCGTGCAGGCGGCGGCCGAGCCCGGCGCCGGCGGACTTCACCGCGGCCGGCGCGGAGGCGTCGCGCTGGGCGATCTGGCGCTGCAGCGACCGCATCGCGCGCACCGCGCCCCAGGCCTGGGCGAGCTCATGGTTGATCTTCACCGCCATGTCCCACTGCGCCTGCAGGTCGGCGGTTGAGGCGTGCAGCCGGGGGTCGAGCGTGACCGTGAGCGGCGTGGTGTAGGTTTGCCCGTCCACCGTCAGCTTCACGGTATAGACGCCCGGGGGCACGGTCGGCGTGACGCCGCCGCGCGCCGCCCACAGCGACTCGCCCTTGATCGGGCGCGGCGCGGTGAGCGCCTGCAGGTTCCAGACGAAGCGGTTGAAGCCGGCCTTGTCGGGCACGGTCACGGCGCCGCCGAAGCGGCCGAAGAAGCCGCCGCGGCCGCGCCCGCCGCGGCGCGCGCCGGGCTTGGGGTTGTCGGCGCTGGAGAAGCGCTTCATCAGCTCGCCTTGGGCGTTGGTGATGGCGATCGTCACCGGGCCCTGGGGCGCCTGCGCCAGTTGATAATCAATCACCGCCGGTCCGGGCGGATTTTGCGCGACTTCGCCGCGGCCGCCGCCGAAGAACCCGAAGCCGCCGCCCATTTCCGTGCGCATCGCCGGCTCCGGCTGAAACAGCGTGACCGGCGCGGTCGCCACTGCGGCCGAGTACTGGCGCAGGGGCGTGATGTCGTCCAGGCTCCAGAAGCCGCGGCCGTGGGTGGCCAGCACCAGATCGTTGCCGTGCACCTGGAGGTCGCGCACCGAGGTGTGCGGCAGGTTCATCTGCAGCGGCTGCCACTGATCGCCGTTGTCGAACGAGACGAACACGCCGCGCTCGGTGCCGGCGAAGAGCAGGCCGGGGCGCACGCTGTCGGGCGCGACCGCCTGCACGTAATAGTTGTGCGGGATGCCGTGGGTGATCTCGGTCCAGGTCCGGCCGCAGTCGGTGGTGCGGAAGGCGTAGGGCGTGAAATCGTCCAGCTTGTTGCGCCGCGCCGCCACGTAGGCGGTGCAGGCGGCGAACGGCGACGGATCAATATTGCCGATCTTGGCCCACTGATGCGCCGGCTCGCGCAGCAGCGGCGGGGTGACGTCGGTCCACGTCTTGCCCCCGTTCCTGGTGATGTGCACCAGGCCGTCGTCGCTGCCCGCCCAGATCAGGCCGCGCTGCACCGGAGACTCGGCGACGGCGAAGATCACGTCGTAGTACTCGGCGCTGGTGTTGTCCTGCGTGATCGGCCCGCCGGAGGAGACCTGTTTGCTCTTGTCGTTGCGGGTCAGGTCGGGGCTGATGATGTGCCAGGCGTTGCCCTCGTCGTAGCTCTTGAAGAGCACGTTGCCGCCGTAGTAGACCACGTTCGGGTTCCAGGGGTCGGTGGCGATGGGCGCGGTCCACTGGAAGCGGTACTTCATGTCAATGTCGCCGTGGCCCATCGGATTGTCGGGCCAGGGGCCGATGGGCGTGGTGAAGCCGGTCTTGACGTTGTAGCGCGACATGTCGCCGTCGTAGCTCTCGCCGTAGACGATGTTGCTGTCGTTGGGCTTGGGCACCAGCCAGCCGCTCTCGCCGCCGGCGGCGCTGTACTGATCCTGCGGTCCGATAAAGCCATGGTTGGTGCGGGTGGCGACCACCATCGAGCCGGCATCCTGCTTTTCGCCGTAGACGTGGTAGTCCACATCGTTGTCGGTGGCGATGGAGTAGAACTGGCCGGTGGGCTGGTTGAGGTTGGTGGACCAGGTCTTGCCGTCATTGAGGGAAATGAAGGCGCCCTCGTCGGAGCTGGTCATGAGGTGGTTGGGGTCGGTGGGATCGATCCACAGGGCATGGCTGTCGCCGCCGTGGATGGCAGTGAACTTCTTGCCGCCGTCGGTGGAGCGGAACAGGCCGGTATCCTCGACGTAGACCGTGTTCACGTTCTTGGGGTCGGCAAAGACGTGGGTGAAGTACCAAGCGCGTTGCCGGTACTCGTCGTCGTTGTTGACCAGCTTCCAGCTGGCGCCGGCATCGTTGGAGACGTACAGGCCGCCGGCCTTGGCCTCGATCAGCGCGTACACGCGCTGGCCGTTGGGGCCGACCGAGATGCTGCTCTTGCCCCACACGCCGGCCGGCAGGCCGTGGCCGGTGAGCTGGGTCCAGGTGTCGCCGCCGTCGGTGGATTTGTAAATGCCGCTGCCCGGGCCGCCGCTGTCGGCGCGCCACGGCAGGCGGAGGAACTGATAAAGCGAGGCGTAGACGGTCTGGGTGTTGGTGGGATCGAAGGCCACATCCACGCCGCCGGTCTTGTCGTCCTTATAGAGCACCTTCTTCCAGGTCTTGCCCCCGTCCAGCGTGCGGAAGATGCCGCGCTGCGGATTGGGGCCGGAGGCGTGGCCCATGGCGGCGACGAAGACCCGGTCGGGGTTCTGCGGGTCAATCATGATGCGCGAGATGTGCTGGGTGTCGCGCAGGCCGACGTTCTCCCAGGTCTTGCCGGCATCGGTGGACTTGTACACGCCGTCGCCATAGGAGATGTCGTTGCGCAACTCGCCTTCGCCGGTGCCGACGTAAATGACCTTGGGGTCGGAGGGAGCGACCTCAATCGCGCCGATGGACTGCACCGTTTCCTTGTCAAAGAGCGGCTTCCAACTGGCGCCGGCGTCGGTGGTTTTCCACACGCCGCCATCGACGGCGCCGAAGTAGAAGACCTTGGCATTGCCGGGAATGCCGCTCACCGCTTCCACGCGCGCTCCGTTGTAAGGCCCGATGAACCGGTAATGCAAATGGGCGAAGACCTGCTGAATGCCGCCCGATTGCGCCTTCACCCCCACGCCCGCGGCCGCCTGCCAGCCCGCCAACGCCACGGCCGCGCCAGCGGCCACGCCCAAGACCATCGTTCGCTTCATGCGCGCACTCCCCTCGTTGCACTCTGTGCCCACTCATCCTATGCCAAGCCGCTGCAAAATAGAAGGCGCTCGCCTTCCATGCTGCGATTGTCATTCCGGGCCGCGGCATCGGGCGGGCCCCGCGGCCGGGGTCAAGCTGGGCGCGCAAGGCGGCGTCACGGCGGCCGCCGGGGGCGCGCTAGAAGTGCCGTTCCAGCACGCCTTTGGCCCAGGCGCCGGTTTGGGCGCCGCGGTCCCAGGGGCTGCGCTGCCAGTTGTCCTTGGCATCGGGATCACCCAGCCATTGCGGGAGCTCCAGCCGGAGGTAGCGCGCGATGGTCAACACTTGGGGTTCGTACAAGTGCCGCAGTTCGGCCAGCCGCTGTTTTCGCTCGCCGCTGAGACGCAGCGCCAAGCCGGCGGTTTTGAGGCGCGTCGCGATTTGCTCCAGCTTCTCCTCCGGCAGGCGTTCGGAATGCGAGCGTGGCAAGCGGGTGATGAAGATCTGCGCCAGGTCCACCACGGCATGGCGCGCCATGGGGAAGGTCAGGCCGGCCTGGTGGGTGCAGCCGTCCTCGGCGCCGGCCATCAGCAGCGCGCAACTGTCGAGCACGGTGGTCAGCGCCGCCAGCCAGCTCTGGTTGACGTGCTGCGAGCGGAAGTAGCCCAGCACGGGATAGGAGATGTGGCTCTCGAGCAACTCCGCCGACCAGCGCTCCCACTCGGCCAGGTAGATCTCGAGCTGGTCCAGCGTGCGCGCATGGCGGCGCAGCAGCTCCGAAGCCGTGGGCGGCGAGCCGGCGCGCGCGTCCAGCATCGAGATGCTGGTTTCGCGGCGTGAAAATCCGGAGTAGAGCGTGGGCAGGTAGGCGATCACGATGGCGACGAAACCGAAGCCCATGCCGCCCTCGGCGATCGCCACCACCCTCCCCAGCGCGCCCGAGGGTGTGGCCGCGCCCAGGCCCAACGTCAGAAACATCGAGCCGCTGAGATAGAGGTCCATACCGAAGCCGCGCCGCATCTCGCTGGTCTGCAGCGGCGAGCCCGCGCCGTAGAAGATGAGCGCGAAGCCCAGCATCAGCGCCCCCGCCCAGGCCACAAACAGCACCAGCATGGAGAGCGGGCCGAACAGGCTGAGCGCGCTCTCGCGATGCCGCCCGCGCGGCAGCCGCTCCGCCAGCCAGGACCAGATCGGCCATAGGCCGCGGAAGTAGGCGCGGGTGATGCCGAAGCGGCTGTTCAGCCGCCGCGGCAGGATCATGGTCTCGAACGCGTCGCGCAGGACCGTCGCGACCAGCGCCATGCCGCCGATCAGGGCAAGCAGCTCGAACAGGCGGTGCATTCGGCTATCATCATCGCATGGGCGAATGGACGACGCTGCCGGTCGAGGGCGGCCCGATGCGCGCCTATATAGCCGGCCGGGCGCAGGCGAAAGGCAGCGGCATTCTCGTGCTGCAGGAGGCGTTCGGCGTCAACGCTCATATCCGCGAGATGACCGATCGTTTCGCCTCGGCGGGCTATCGCGCGATCGCGCCCGAGTTGTTTCATCGCACCGCGCCCGGCTTCGAGGGCGACTACCAGAACTTCAGCACGGCCATGCCGCACCTGCAAGCCCTGACCGCGGCCGGGCAGGAGGCCGATCTGTGCGCCTGCCAGGCCTGGCTCGCCGGCCAGGGCGCCGAGCGCCTGGTGGCCGCCGGCTTTTGCCTCGGCGGCCGGGTGGCGGTGCGCGCCGCCGGCGTGATCCCACTGGCCGCGGCTGCGTCCTTTTACGGCGGCAACTGGGAGCGGATGGAGGCGATCCTGCCCCAGGCGCGATGCCCGCTACTGCTCGCCTGGGGCGATCGCGACGACCATATTCCGGTGGATCAGCGCGCGCAGATGTCGGCGCTGCTGCGCGCCGGGCACCAGCCGTTTGTCGAGTTGACGTTTTCCGACGCCGGCCACGGCTTCATGTGCGATGCCCGCGCCGCCTTTCACGCCCCTTCGGCCAAGATGGCCTGGCCGCTCCTGCTGGCGTTCCTGCAGGAACCGGCCTAGGCCGGGACGGGTTACTCTGCGGTCCAGGTGGTGCCGCCGTCGCTGGTAATCCAGACGCGGCCGTCCCGCGACATCACCGTACCGTGGTGGGCATCATAGAACGCAATGCTCTGCAGCGGGGCGGGGTGCGCGCCAAGCCGGGGCAGGCGCACGGCGCGCCAGTGGGCGCCGTGGTCGGGCGAGAAGAAGAGCTGATCGGCGCGGCCGCCGGCCCAGATGTTGTCGCCGACTTGGGCCAGGGCGCGAAAGTGGACGCCCGGCACCAGCGGCACCGCCTGCCACAGCCCTGCGCCGATCGAACGCAGTACTTCGCCGCCGCGCGAGATGGCCCAGCCCAGGCCGCTGGCGACGCTGGGCGCCAGCGGGCCGTCGCTGGCGCCGGCGCTCGCGGCAAAGCCGGAGGCGAAAGGCCAGGGCGTGGCGCCGGCCGGCAGCGCCGGCGGCGCGGATACCGCAATTGCGGGGGCGGCGGCGGCGCCACCGCTGCGGTTCACCATGCCGTCCCAGGCGGCGAGAGCCGAGCGCGCCATGGGCAGCGCCGGCTGATCCTGAAAGCCGGTGAGCAGCGGCGAGAAGTCGATGTGGGTTTGCACCGCGGCGCCGATCTCGGGCGCCGCAGCCGGCGCCGGCACCGGCGCGCTCACGACCGGAAGCTGCAGCTGGGCCGCGCCGGGAGCTGGCACGGTGGCGCCAAAGCTGCGCGGCCGGGGCACGGCGGTGCGCGCTTGCGGGCGCAGACGCGGCGGCC
>DAIDIF010000150.1 GCA_027451805.1 Acidobacteriota bacterium | reverse complement strand
CGGGGATTGGCTCCTCAGGTAGGACTCGAACCTACAACCCTCCGGTTAACAGCCGGATGCTCTGCCATTGAGCTACTGAGGAGTGCGGGGCCAAAAGCACTGCCCGTTCTTCGTTTATAGCACAACTGCGCGCCGCGCTTCAGTGCGCGAAAAGCTCCAGCATATGGTGCGCCAACAGCAGCGTCGCCGGCTGCAGCAGCAATCCCAGCGCGAGGGCGCTGGCGGCGGTCCAGGCGCATGCCGGCGCCCAGACGGCGCGCGCCGCCGCCGGCGCGGACGGTGCGGGCGGCGCCAGCAGGCGCTCGATCCGGTCGGCGAGGTCGCGCGCATTGACGTCCGCGCCGGTCAGCCGCGAGGGCGCGAGAAAGGAGGCCACCGGCGCCTCGCGGGGCCATCCCATCGGCGGAGCCGAGCCCATGCGGGCGACCGCCAGCAGGGCCGAAGCCAGGTTGAGCGAGCGATGCGCGTCGCCCGCCACGGCGCGGTCGTCCGCGGCCCATTCCGCGTAACGCGCCCAAGCCGTCTCCAGTCGGGCCAGGCGTGCGCCGGCGGCCGGCGTGGCGACCAGCAGTAGGCGTTTGAGATTGTCGCGCGCGCGCAGGTGGGCGCGCTCGTGTCCGAGTCCGGCTTCGATCTGCGCCGGACTGAGCTGTTCCCACAGTCGGCGGGTCATGAGCAGCTGCGGGCGCAGGATGCCGGCCACCGCCATCATCGGGTGGTCGGCGGGCAACACCAGCACCTGGCTGCCGCCGGCGCTGCGGCGCTGGCCCTGGCGGCGGCAGGCGCGGCCGAAGCGCCAGGAGCGCACGCCGGCCCAGGCTACGCGCGCCAACCCCAGCAGCGCCAGGCAGGCGCCGGCGAAGGCGGCCAGCAGCACGCCCGTGCCGATGCGCTCCACGTCCCCGCGCGGCTCCAGCCGCACGTAACTGGGAATGCACAGCCCGCCCACGGCAAGCGCCGCCAGCGCCAGCGGCAGCAGCCGCAGCAGCAGCGCCTGCCGCCCGGCAAGCCGCGGGCGGGTGGCGTGGGCGCCGATCCGGCGCAGCGCTGCCGGCGCCGCCCAGGCCGCCAGGGCCAGCCCGGCGCCATAGCTCAGCGCGCCCACCGAGAGGCAGAGGCAGCACAGGCGCAACCAGTACGGCAGGAACAGGCTCATGGCCGCCTCCGGCGCAGCTCGCTCTTGGCCACGGACTTGGCCTCGAGCTCGCGGCGCTTGGCCTGGATGCGCTTTTCCAACTGGTCCAGCAGGCCGGCGTCGTAGGATTCCACCGCTTCCAGCAGGCACGAGAGCATCGCCTCCCGCCCGAGCCGCGGGCTCGGCGGAGGCGCGGCGAAGAAGGCGCTGATCAACGCGCCGGCGCGATGCCGCAGCCACTGCGCGCGGTCCAGCTTGGCGGCGTAAACAAAGGCCCGCTGCCGCTTGCGGCGCTCCAGCAGGCCCTTCTTGTAGAGCCGGTCGAGCGTGGTCATCACCGTGGTGTAGGCGAGCGGGCGGGGCAGGCGGGCCGCCACCTGGCGTACGTCGCCGGCGCCATGGCGCCAGACCACCTCCATGACGCCCGCTTCCAGCGGACCTAATTCGACCACATCCATATGCCCGCTATTCTCCTCCTCCGGCCGCCCCGGCGCGCTGGACGGAGTCGCGCGCCGGGGCGTCGTCGTGGGCCGGGCTGTGGTGGGCGTGGGCCACGTACCAGGCGCGTAGCTCGGCGTAGCGCGGCAGGCGGATGGGGAGCGCCGGCAGTCGCGCCACCCCGCGCGCCGACAAGCTGGCGCCGAACAGCAGCAGCAACGCGCCGCAATAGCCCCACAGGATCAGCGTCACCGGCACCGCCAGCGACGCGTACACGGCGGGAAAGTCGAACCAGGGCAGCAGCAGCGGGAAAACGGTCGTGAAGATCTCGGCGATGAGCCCGGTGTAAAGCGCGGCGGGAAAGACCTGGGCGGCCGAGACCTTGCCGTTGGGCAGCTTCCAATAGATCAGGAAGAACACCGCCACCCCGGCGGGAAAGGAGCACAGGAGGACCAGGGCGGTGCTGACCACATGGTCGAGCGGCGCCCACGAGGCGGGCAACAGCCAGCTCACGACCGCGGTGCCGAGGCTGGCGGCCACGATCGAGGCGTAGGCGATCAGCCCGCAGGCCAGCACCAGCCCGAGCGAGACGATGGCGTTGCCGGCGTAGCTGCGGTTCTGCTTGAACCCCCAGATGCTGTTCAGCGCCACCTCCAGCGGCAGAAACACGCCGCTGCTGCTCAGGGCCAGCATGAACAGCGAAAAGATCTGCACCGTCCGGCGGGACGCGAGCCGGGCGGCATCGGCAAACAGCCGGTCTTGGCCGGCGGGCAGGTAGCGGCCGGCGAACTGGCCAATGATCGCCTGCTGCGTGGTCAGCGAGGGCAGCAGGTGATGCGCGATCCAAAGCATCAGGAACAGGAAGGGCAGGGAAGCGAGCAGAAAGTTGGCGGAAACCGAGTAGGCGTAAGTGTGCGCCTCGGTGGTGGTCAGCAGCCGGGCGGAGGGCCCCAGCAGCCGCGCCGTATCCCGCACCAGCAGCCATTGGCTCCGCAACTCGCCGCGCCAGTGGCGCCGGCCCCGCGCTCGCCGTGTGCTGGAAACCGGGCTCACGCCCCGCGCTCCCACACGTAGGCGTCGAACTCGGCCAGCGGAACGAACCCCAGCCGGCGGTAGAGGCCGAGCGCGGCGGCGTTGTCGGCGGTGACCGTCAGCGTGGCGGCGGCCAGGCGCTGGCGCGAAAGCTGCGCCAGGCAGCGGGCGATCAGGGCCCGGCCCAGGCCTTGGTGCTGCCGCTCCGGCAGCACGCAGACCTGGGTGATGTGGGCGACGTCGGCGCGCACGCGCGAAGCCAGGATCATGCCCTCGACCCCGCTCGCGCGGCTCAGGCCGCCGCCGGCGCGGGCGAAGAACGAGGCCGAAGGATCGAAGGTTCCGCAGCCGGGATAATGCGCGATGTTATGCAGGAAGCGGATCGCCCCGGCGAAGGAGCGGTACTGATCGTTGATGCGGCTGTCCACGTGATCCTGGTAGGCGAGCTGAATCAGGCGGGCGGCCTCGTCGAAGCTGGCCCCGCCCCAGGGCTCCAGACGCACGTCGCCGAAACGGGTGACGGGCGGCGGCGCCGGCTCGTCGGGCGGCGGCGGCGGCAGGCGCAGCTCCAGGAAGACGCGGCGGAAGCGGCGAAAGCCCTGGGCCTCGAAGGCCGGCGCCAGCGCCGCCGAGGGGAACGACATCAGTTGCGCCTCGATCCGCTCCAGGCCGGGCGAAGCCCGCAGGGTGGCGATCATGTGCTCGAGCAGCAGGCGCTCGCGGCTGTGGCTGGGATCGCGCTGTTCGGGGGCGACAAACAGGTTGCCGATCATGCCCTTGCGCGCTTCGTAGATGAAAAAGCCGTAGCCGTGCGGGTTGGCGCTGGTGCTGGGACGATCGAGAAGCACGTAGCCGGGCAGGATGCGGGCGTCCACATATTGGCGGATGAGGTCCGCGGAGGGGCCGTAATCCCAGTGCAGCAGCTCGTTCCACTCCCGGCTCTCGGCCGCGAGCAGGGCGTCGAGCCGGGAGGCGCGAAACTGGCGCAAATCGAGCACATCGGCCATGGCGTCTAGGGCAATGCTAACAGGTGCGGCGCGGGGCTTTGCGCCGGCCCGCATGGTAGGCTGAAGGGGCTATGCGACAGGCGACGCGCGCGGTGCATGCCGGCCCAACCGGCGACGAGCGGGGAGCGCATCCGGTGGGCCCCGCGATTCAGCCCAGCGTGACCTATTACTACGACCGCACCGAGCAGCTGGACGCGGTGGCCGGCGGCGCTGAGGGCTACATGTACGCCCGCTACCGCCACCCCACCGGCGTCGCGCTGGAAGCGGCGATGGCCGAACTGGAGGCGGCGCCCGGCGCGGACATCGGCGTGCTCAGCTTCGGCAGCGGCATGGCGGCCTTGCACGCCGCCATGCTGGCGAGCGCCGGGCCGGGCGATGCCATCGTGTGCGCCCAGGAGCTCTACGGCGGCACCATCAACCTCCTGCTCAACGTTCTGGCGCCGTTGGGCATCGCCGTGCGCCTGGCCGACTTCAACCGGCCGGAGGAGCAGGACCGCGCCCTGGCCGGGCCGGGGGTGCGGTTGGTCGTGGTGGAGACCATCTCGAACCCGCTGCTGCGCGTGCTCGACCTCCAGGCGGTGGCCGAGAAGGCGCATGCCGCCGGCGCCAAGCTGTTGGTGGATGCCACCTTCACCAGCCCGGTGCTCTGTCGCCCGCTGCAGCTGGGTGCCGACTATTGCGTGCACAGCGCCACCAAGTTCATCGGCGGCCACGGCGACGTCATGGGCGGACTGGTGGCGGCGCGCAACCCCGAGCTGCCCGCGCTGGACGGGCTGCGCAAGCTCGTGGGCGGCATGCTGGGCCCGTTCGAGGCCTGGCTCATCCTGCGCGGGCTGCGTACGCTGCCGCTGCGCATGGAGCGGCAGTGCGAGAATGCCGCCCAGGTGGCGGCGTTTTTACGCGCCCATGCGCGGGTGGAACGCGTCTATTACCCCGGCTTTGACGACCACCCCGACCACGCCGTCGCCGCCCGCCAGTTCGACGGCCGCTTCGGGGCGCTGGTGTCGTTCGAGGTCCGCGGCGCCGACAAGGCGGCGATGTTCCGCTTGTTGGATCGGCTCAAGCTGGTCAAGCCCTGCACCAGCTTGGGCGACACCCAGACGCTGGCGATGTATCCCCTCATCGCCAGCCATCGCGACCTCCCGCCCAAGCAGCGCGAGCGCATCGGCATCCGCGACAACCTGCTGCGCCTGAGCGTCGGGATCGAAGCCGTGGAAGATATCCTCGAGGATCTGGACCAGGCCTTGTGCGCATAGCCGCACGCATCGGCGCCCTCGGCGGCGAAGCCGCCATGCAGGTGTTCGCGCGGGCACAGGCGCTGGAGCGCGCCGGGCGCTCGGTCATCCATATGGAGCTGGGCGAGCCCGACTTTCACCCCGCGCTCGAGGTGGTCGCGGCGGCGCACGCGGCGCTCTCGCTCGGGCGCGACCGCTACTGCCCGCCCTGCGGGCTGCCGGAGCTGCGGGCGGCGCTGGCCGCCCACCTGGGGCGCTCGCGCGGGCTGAACCTGAAGGCCGAGAACCTGGCCGTGACCTCCGGATGCAAGCTGGCGCTGTTTCTGGCCATGCTGGCCCTGATCGAGCCCGGCGACGAGGTGCTGTGCCCGGAGCCCAGTTTTCCCGCCTATTCCTCGATTACCCGCGGGCTGGGAGCAGCGCCTGTGTTCTACCGGCTGGGGGAGGAGCGCGGCTTTCAGCCCGATGCCGCCGAGATCGCGCGCCTCGCCACCGCCAGGACGCGCGGCCTGATCCTGTGCTCGCCCAACAACCCCACCGGAACCATCTACGGGCGCGACGCCCTGGCGGCGATCGCGCAACTGGCGCGGGAGCGCGACTGGTGGGTGATCGCCGACGAGGTCTACGCCCGCATCGTCTATGGGCCCGGATATGAATCCATGGCCGGGCTGGGCGGCATGCCCGAGCGCACGGTCATCATCGATGGTTTCTCCAAGAGCTATGCCATGACCGGCTGGCGCTTGGGGTTTGCGGCGGGGCCGCGCGAGCTCATCGAAGCCATGGAGATGCTGATCGTCAACAGCTTCACCTGCGCCCCCGAGTTCATTCAAGTCGCGGCGCTCGAGGCGCTGCGCGACCCCAGCCAGCACGCGGCGGTCATGGTGGCCGAGTATGCCCGGCGGCGGGAGCTGTTCGTCCAGGGCATCAACCGCATCCCGGGGCTGCGCTGCGCCCTGCCGGAGGGCGCCTTCTACGCCTGGGTCAAAGTGGAGGCCCCCGGCCGCACCGCCGAACAGGTGCAGCAGTCGCTGCTCGAGGACGCCGGCGTGGCCGCCATCCACGGCCGCGGCTTCGGCCCCTCGGGCGAGGCCTACCTGCGCTTTTCCTTTGCCGGCGGAGCCGCGCGGTTGGAGGAGGCGCTGACCCGGATTCGCGGTACAATGGAAAACCGGGCCGGGGGCGATTAGCTCAGTTGGTTAGAGCGTCTGCCTTACAAGCAGAAGGTCCACGGTTCGAGCCCGTGATCGCCCACCACCACCGGGGGCGGCGCGGCGCTTGTCTGGTGCGGGGACGTAGTTCAGTTGGTTAGAACGCCGGCCTGTCACGTCGGAGGTCGCGGGTTCGAGCCCCGTCGTCCCCGCCATTTTTTCCCTTGCATCCCGCCGCCGCGGGCGCGCCCGTTAGTGCAGAATCGTCTGCATCAGGTCGGTGTGGACCAACTGCGCCACATTGCTCTCCGGCGCCGAGACCTGCACGAAGGCGTCGCGGCCCGCCGAGTCCACCTGCACCTGGTTCAGGATGTCGCGCGCCGTCGGGTTCTGCTCGCTGCGCTGGCGCAGGGCGACCGCCGCGTTCAGGCCGGTGGAGACGGCGGCGGCGGTGAGCGCGTCGGTGGTCATGAGCTCCATGTTGACCTGCACTTGGTTGCCGAACGCGATGGTGTAGCGTGCGCCGTCGAACCGGCCCTTGATCAGGTCGGCGCCCAGCCCGCCGGCGCTATTGCCCACCAACGAGCCCACCATCGCCTGCGCGCCCTGCGCGTCCACCACGCTCCAGACGTCGCTCGACTGGGTGCCGGAGATCAGGTCGCTCATCTGCTGGTTCTGGCCGATCTGCGGCGCGCCCTGCTCGGTAGCGATCGCCTGCCGCACCGCGGTTTGCGAGCCGAACACCAAGGTGGCGTTGTCGGGCATGAAGAACGTCAGCCCGGCGAACTCGTACACGTCCACGCCGTCAATCTGCGGCGGATTCGGCCGCTGTTTCGTCCGGGTGTAAAACTTGCTGAGTTGCAGCCCGCCGAGGTTGCCTTCCGCCAC
>DAIDIF010000149.1 GCA_027451805.1 Acidobacteriota bacterium | reverse complement strand
GCGGCAGGCGGCGGGGCGCGGGGCGGGGCCAACGCCACGAGCGGCGCCGACCTCAGCGGGCTCGACCTGGGGCTGCTTTACACCAACAAGGGGCTGTTGGGCGGGCGCGGGGCGATTCCGGTGCCGACGACGCTGACCTCGCACCTGTACGTGCCCGCGGGCGCGCCGGGCGTGGCGATGGCGAACCTGGCGGCGCGCATGGGGCTGGAGACCACCGGCATCACGCTGCCGGTGGCCTCGCCCGCGGACGCAGCCAATCTGCACGCCATCACCGAACAGCCGGTGGTCGCCGGCGCGAGCGCCATCGCCGCCGCGGTCAGGAAAAAGCTGCACGCGGAGGACACCGCCGCCGCACAATCCGCGCCGGCGCTGGCGCCAGGGGAAGGCGAGCTGCGCGTGGTGGACAACGCCTTCGGCGCGCATGCGGCGCTGCTGGTGCGCGGCGACGCCGCCGGGCAGACGGCGGCACTCGACCTCGCCGCCGACCGGCTGCCGAGCCTGTGGCGGGTGGGCAAGCAGCACACCAGCCTGGAGAACATCCGCTACAACCTGCACCAGTTCTTCTCGCTGCACTCCGGCGTCGGCCAGGCGGCGGCCGGGATGTTCTTCCTGCACCGCTGGCTGCGCCAGATCGGCAACGCGCCGGTGCACGACGTGCACGCGTCGCTCTACGCCGACCTGGTGGACCCGCAGCTGGGCGCGCTGCTCTCGCGCCAGATCGCGGCGCAGCTGCACGTGACCCCGCAGGTGACGGCGGAGAGCCTGCGCGCCGGCACCAAGTGCTGCGCGGCGAATCCCGACCTGCACTATGCCAACCCCGAGTTCCCCTTCCACCAGGCGAAGCCGACGTTCACCGAGAACCTGGTGATTCCCTGGGAGGGCAACACGCTGCTCAACGACGTGCGCGCGGCGGCGGCGCACCTGCACGCGGGCGAGCCGGTAACGATCGAGGCGCGGGTGAGCGAAGGGCCGCAGGAGCGGCAGAAGCTCACCGCCGAGCTGCGCGACATCGTGACCAAGGCGGGCGCCTCGCCCGCGGGCACGCGCATCCTGGTGCTGGACGCGTATAAGCAGGGCTTCAGCTGGCTCACCGACGACATCGCGCCGCAGCTGCTGGCGCTGCGCGCGCACGGCCAGGCGGTGGCGAAGCTCGACCTGGACTTCGCCAAGGACGTGGACGAGACCGGGCTGCGCGACATGTATTCGCCGGCGCGCTGGGAGCAGGAGCTGTACCCGGTGGACGAGGTGCTGGCGCGCCAGCTCTCGCTTTCGCCGGCCGACATCACGCTGCACGAGATCAACACCGCGCGCCCGGTGGAGACGCCGCGGCAGATCGCCTTCGCCGATCCCACCAACCCGCCGCCCCGGCCGACCTACGAGGTTCACGCCTACGACGCCGCCGGACACCAGATTCTCGACCGGCGCTTCACCGTGACGACGGTGATGCAGCCCTACAACGGCGTCATCAAGACCTACGAGAACGTGCAGGTGGAGACCGGCTGGGTGCACATGGCGCAGGGCGGACAAGTGCTGCTCAACCAGCGCATCCAGACCGACATCGAGCGCTTCTGGGACCACTACCAGAACGTGACGCTGCCGCGCATCTACCGCTACATCATGGCGCAGGCGCATGGCGACCTGCACCCGGAGTACGCCCCGCCGTTCGACACGCTGCAGATGGACTTCCATCTCTCCGAGCCGGACTACAACCTGGGCATCGACAAGGAGCGCATCTCCTCGATCGAAGCGCTGCAGGAAGACGTGTTTTACTCCACCGAAACGTTCCTGGACACACTCTCCGACCTGGAGAACGGGCGGCCGGAGAACTACGTGGGCCGCATCATTCCGGTGATGCATCCCTCCGACGACGGCCAGGACGGCCGGGTGCACATCGCCTTCTTCGCCAAGGCGGCGCCCAACCCGCTGGTCCGGCTGAGCTGGACCGACGCCCAAGGGCATCGCCACACCAAGCTGCGCAATCTGCCGGTGCTGAGCGGCGCCTTCCAGCCGCGGCTGATCGCGGCGCGGGTGCGGGCCGGCGGCACCGGGGTGGCGAACCTGACCTGGCTGCTGCCCGCCGACGGCGAGCGCTACGACATGGCGGGCTGGGAGAAGGTGGCCGGCCGGCAGCAGCTGGAGCGCACCATGTTCACGGTGGAGCAGGCGCAGGGCGAGCTGCGGGCGCTGGACGAGATGCACGCCGCCGGCGTGTATCCGGACGAGCTGGCGTATCCGCATCTGGGCGGGATGGCGATCGAGCTGCAGCTGCCGCGGCCGCTGGGCGTGCCCTTCCAGACGCCGGAGAAGCGCGTGCTGCTGCGCTGGACGGTCGCGCCGCCGGTGCATCCGCGGCCGCAGATCGCCACGGTGACGCCGATTCCGCTGCGGCCGGGCAAGCCCTTCGTGCAGTGGAACCAGCCCATCGGGCCGGGCGAGAGCGCGCAGATCCTGGCGCGGCTGGCGCAATATCCCGGCGTCAACGTCTACTCGATGGGGCGCAGCTACCTGGGCCAGGTGATCTGGGCGGCCGACATCATGCTGCCCACGCCCTCCAGGCTGCGCTCCTGGGCGAAGGAGACCACGCTCAAGGCGGCGATTGTGTATTCCGGGCGCCAGCACGCCAACGAAGTCTCGAGCACCAGCCACATCAACCGGCTGGCGGAGATGCTGGTGAGCGACCCGGCGGTGCGCCAGTACCTGCGCCAGGTGAACGTGGTGCTGCACCCGATCGACAACCCGGACGGCGCCAAGCTGAGCGTGATCGAGGCCAAGATCGTGCCCAACAACCTGCTGCATTTGGGCTATCACGGCGCGCTGGCGGCAGACGTCTCCATGGGGCAGGCGCAGATCGACCCGGTCTACCCCGAGTCGCGCACCCGCCGGCTGCTGCTGCAGCAGTGGCTGCCGGACGCCTTCCTCAACCCGCACGGCTACCCGTCGCACGAATGGGTGCAGCCGTTCAGCGAGTACAGCGCCTGGGTGCAGAGCCGCGACGGCGCCAACAACGGCCGCACCTGGTGGATTCCGCGCGGCTGGTTCACCAGCCTGGGCTACATCCGCGACACGAGCAAGGACACCCATTCGGAGGCGGTGACCTACGCGCTGCGCGACCGCATCGTGCACGCCGAGCGCCACGTGCCCGGCCTGCTGCCGCTGGAAAACCGCATGAACGCGCGCTACGCGAAGTGGGGGCAGGCGTTTCAGCCGGACAACATGCAGCAGCCGCTGGTGCACGGCATCCGGATTTACATGCCGCTCAAGGGCATGATGGCGCCCGGGCGCGGCGGCATGGCGGGGCCGGGGACGACGCCGGCGATCACCTGGGATCAGGGCTACACCGAGGCGCCGGACGAGACCGCGCACGGGGCCTACATGCACCTGGTGGCCTCGGCCGGGCTGGCCTACGACATGGTGCACCTGAGGTACCTGGCGCAGGGCAAGCTGCGCATCCACCGCAGCGAGACGGAAAGCGCCGCCGGCGTGACCTGGCTGGTGACGCGCAAGCGGCCCATTTTGCCCAGCTCGGAGCCGCCGGTGCCGAAGCCGCCCGACGGGAAATAGGGCGCGATGGCGAAATCCGCCCCGACCGCGCGCGCCCAGCCGGCGGCCTTCCGCTGGCGCGACGCCTCGACCACGCAGCGGCGCACGCTGGCCGCGGCGGGGCTGGGGTGGATGCTCGACGCCTTCGACGTGATGTTGTATTCGCTCGTGCTGGCGCACCTGATGGAGGCGTTCGGGATGAGCAAGGCGACGGCGGGGCTGCTGAACACCCTGACGCTGATCGCCTCGGCGCTGGGCAGCATCGTCTTCGGCGTGCTGGCCGACCGGCACGGGCGGCGGCGGATGCTGAGCGCCAGCATCCTGACGTACTCGCTGTTCACCTTCGCCTGCGGCTTTTCGACCAGCATCACGATGCTGGCGGTGCTGCGCTTCCTGCTGGGGCTGGGCATGGGCGGGGAGTGGAACACCGGCGCGGCGCTGGTGGCCGAGACCTGGCCGTCGAACTGGCGGGGGCGGGCGCTGGGCATCGTGCAGAGCAGTTGGGCGGTCGGCTATGCGCTGGCGGCGCTGGTGGCCGGGCTGGTGCTGGCGCACGCGAGCTGGCGCTGGGTATTTTTCGCCGGCGTGCTGCCGGCGCTGGTGACGTTCTGGATCCAGCGGCGGGTGCCGGAGCCCGAGCTGTGGGAGAAGCAGCGGGCGCAGCCGCCGGCGCCTACGGCGGGACTGTGGCGCCAGGCGACGCCGCGGCTGGCGGCGTTGCTGGCGATGAACACGTTCGGGATGTTCGCCTGGTGGGGCTTGTTCACCTGGCTGCCGGCGTATTTGATGCTGCCGGTGGCGCAGGGCGGGCGCGGGTTCGCGCTACTGGGCAGCACCGGGTTCCTGATCGCGCTCAATCTGGGCGGCATGCTGCCGGGCTATCTGCTGTTCGGGGTGTTCGCCGACCGCTGGGGGCGGAAGCGGACGATCGTGGCCTACCTCGCGCTCGCGGCCCTGCTGGTGCCCTGGTTCGCGGCGGCGCGGCAGCCGGGCATGATTCTGCTGGCGGCGTCGCTGGTGGCGTTTTTCGGGACCGGGTTTTTCACCGGCTCGGGCATTTTGGGCAGCGAGCTGTTTCCGACCGCCATTCGCGCCACGGCGCTGGGGGTTTCCTACAATCTGGCGCGCGGGCTGAGCGCGTTCGCGCCGCTGATCATCGGCCGACTGGGCGAGACGCGCGGACTATCGTGGGCGTTCGGCCTGTGCGGCATCGCGTTTGCGCTGGCAGCGGTGAGCGCGCTGGCGGTGCCCGAGACGAAGGGATGGGAGCTGACATGAAACAGGCAGGACTGATGGCCACTCTGGCCGCGGCGGCGGC
>DAIDIF010000148.1 GCA_027451805.1 Acidobacteriota bacterium | reverse complement strand
CATGATCGCCGCGAGCACCACCAGGATGCAGCCCAGCAGCACCAGGGCGACCACCAGGCCGCGTGCCGAGACGTCGCCGATGGGCGCCGGTGTCGCAGAGGACCCGGACGGCCAGGGCACCGGCGAGCCGGTCGGCCCGGGGCTGCGGAGCGCCTGGCCGTCCTCGTCCAGCAGCGTCCAGCGCTGCGCGCCGATCGGCGGACAGCCCGCGGCGGCGGCGGCGCCGCCGCCGCCGCCGCACGTGGGCAACGCGGCGGCAGGCCCCACGGCCTGGAGCGCGAGCGAGTCCGTGTTGATCTCGTAGAGCGCGCCCGTGCTCGGGTCGACCCAGCCCAGCGCGACCGAGTTGGCGTCGGCCACCAGGCGCAGCGAGCTGGCGTTCGGCGGGCGCGGGTACGGACCCAGGCAGGCCGCCGTGTCGGAGCCGTTCGCGGTGCCCAGCGCGGGCAGCGCGTGCAGCTCCACGTAAAGGTTCTCGCCGGTCGCGTCCGTGCCCGCCACGATCAGGACGCCGTCGGCGGCGAGCGCGGCGCTGAACGCAACCTCGGTCGCAGCGAGCGGCGCGCCGCCCGTCAGGCGCTGGCAGACGGGCTGCACGGCCAGCGCGGTGCCGTTCGTGGCGGGCACGGACGCGCCGGAACCGCCGCCGCTGCTGCTGCCACTGGTATCGCTCGTGCCGCCGGCGGCGGCGCACTGCAGCCCGTAGCGCGTAGCGATGCATGGCACCGGCGCCGCGGCGCCGGTCGGGTCGGTGCGCACCACAAAGTGGTTCTGCGGCACGGCCAGCAGCGCGGTGTCGAGCGTCGCGTTGAGCACCGTCGCGGCGGCCGCCTGCTGGGGCGTGGCTGCGCCGCACACGTCTGCGAGCGCCACCACGCTGCCGTCCGAGCGCAGCACGTAGAGGTCGGGGCCGGCCAGGAAGGCCTGCACGATGGCAAGCGGCGCAGCCCGGCTGGCTGCCCGCGGCAGCACGTAGAGGTACTCGGCAAAGCAAACCGCGGTGCCCTCGGTGTCGTCCACGTAGAGCTGGTAGACGGACGCGGCGTCGTACAGCACCACGGCGCCGGCGCCGGCCGCGCCGCAGCCCCACACGCCCAGGGCGGCCCGGGTCGTGCCGCCCGCGGCCACCGAGGCGTTGCAGCGCATGTACACGCCCATCTGCGCGCCGGTGCGCGCGTCGAGAAACTGGTAGCTGTCCACGAGCACCGCGGCACGGGCCACGCCCGGCGCGACCGCAAGGCCCACCGGCTGGAGCAGCGCGGTCACGGGCGGGTTGGTGGGCGGCACGCGCGCGGGCACGCCGCCTCCCCCGATGTAGTAGCAGTCGACCGCGGCGTGGTGGGAGCGTGTCACACACATGGTCATGGCGAGCGCGTCGATCGCGACCGACGTGACGAGCGGCACAAGGCTGCCGGTGTCCACGCGGGGGTCGGCGCAGAGCCACTCACTGGCGGCGTCCGCAGCGGAACCCAGCGAGTTGCCGAGCGCGTCAAAGAAGTGCACCTCGGTCTGCACCAGCGCCGCGGACACCACAAAGAGCGCCGGCTCGCCGCTCGCGGCGATCGTGGGCGAGGCCTGGTTTGCAAGCACAAAGCGCGGCTGCGCCACGCTGAGGAAGGGCGCGCCGGGCGGGTCCAGGCTCGTGCCGCCGCTGATGTCGAAGCGCACCACGGCGTCGGCGTCCAGCAGCGCCACGTACACGGTGCTGCCCACCGGGTCGAAGGCCAGCGACATGGGCGCGGCCAGGCCCGAGGCCCACGGGGCCGCGCGCGCCGTCAGCGAGCCGCCCGTGCACGCCAGCACGGTGCCCGCCTCCGGGAAGGCCACCAGCAGCAGGTCGTCGAGCGCGAGGTACACCATGCTGGTCGGCGTGCCGCTCGCGGCCGGCGCCAGCGGCTGCGCCGAACAGGTCGGCGTCGCCGCGCCCGCGAGCACGTCCAGCGCCCAGGCGCACACGTGCCAGGCGCGCGTCGCGGGTAACAGCGCCACGGTAAACAGGCGCTGAGTCGACACGTCAAAGGCGACCGCCGTGCCGGCGCCGGGCGCGAACGCCTGGAAGGCGGCCGGGTCGCGCACGGCCGCCAGCGCCGCGGTGCTGCCCGACGCGTTGCCGCCCCCGCCCAGCTCGAGTGACCAGCGCAGCCGGTACAGACCCTGGCCGCCCGCGTACAGCGCGTGCACCGCCAGGTCGCTGGACGCAGCACCCCGCAAGCCCACCGGGGCCATCAGCAGCGTCAGCACAAACAGGAGCGTCGACAACAGCATCGACGGCGTCCGGGCGTCGGCGGATGTGAATTTGTTGGGGGCGGGGAAAGAAAGATGCCAACGCCGGTTACACAAGAGCTACCGCCGGTGCCCGCGGTTTATATCGATGTGGTATGCCAATGTCCGCAGCCCCGCCGCAGACGTTCACCGCGCGCGCCGGGCTCAGCCATGCGCGCCAGCCCAGTGTCGAGGCGATCACGCGGCACGCCCCGCCGGCCGCCGACGCGGGCCCGGACGCACCGCCGCGGCCGCCCTACGATGCCACCTACAAGATGGTGCTGGTGGGCGACTCGGGCGTGGGCAAGACGTCGCTCTGCTGGACGCTGCACGGGCGGCCCGGCAACGCGACGCTGGCCACCACCGGCGTGGACATGCTCAACAAGCCCTACCGCCTCGAGGGCCACACGGTGCTGCTGCAGCTCTGGGACACGGCCGGCATGGAGCGGTTCGAGGCGGTGACGCGCACCGCCTTCAACCGCGCCCGGGGCGTGGTGCTGGTGTACGCGGTGGACGATCGCCGCAGCTTCGAGAATGCACAGGTCCGCTGGCGTCGCGCCATCGAGAACAACCTGCCGCGCGACGATGACGTGCCGGTCTTCCTGATCGCCAACAAGCAGGACGTGCGGGAGCACGCCGTGCCGAGCGATGAGGGCCAGAGGCTCGCCGAGAGCATGCGCTGGCACTTTCACGAGGCATCCGCGTGGGAGGCCGAGCGCACCGAGGCGATATTTGCCGCGGTGGTGCGCACCTGCCTCCGGGCCGACCGCATGCTGCAGCCCGCGGGGAGACCGGCGCGGTCGTCGTCTCCCGGCGCCGTCGTCGCGCTGGCCGGCCGCCCGGTGGCGGCCGCCCCGGACCGGGACCACCCTGTGCCGCCGGCGTGTGCCTGCTAAGCGGGCCGCACCACGGGGGTGGGGGGGTAGAAGGGGGAGAGAAAGATAATACACACCCGCTAGCGAGGGGGGTTTATTTACGCCTCTTCGGTCGCCGCCCCCTGATCCGCGGCCGGCTCGGCAACGTGCCCATAGTGGCGGCGATGCTGCTGCCGGCGGCGATGATGATGGGCACAGAATTTGCAGCACAGTTCAGTGACCGCCGAGCACATCAGCATGAGCACGACGCAGGCGAAGATGCCCAGCAGCATGAACGCCACGATGATGATCAGGCTCAGCTCGCGCCCGCAGGCGCCGGGGGCGCCTGCGTAGGCGCCGCCGGCGCAGGTCGACCTGGGCGCGCCGCAGTCGTACAGTTCGCAGGCGCTGGGCCCGGTGCACCAGACGCACAGGCCCGACGCGCCCAGGCAGGACGATCGCGTCCGGTTGGCGCAGGCGATCTCGTCGGCCCGTGCGTCTACCAGGCAGGCGGCCAGCACAAACAGCGCGGCGGCGATGCGAACGGGCGCGCGGTCACGCATCCCAGCGGCGCCGTGCCCCCCCCCCGGGTGGACGGCTTGAGAAAAAATGAAACGGCTGATGAACACCGCCCGCCCGGCCCCCCCCCGGGGGGGGGGGAGGCGGGGGAGGCGGTTGTGTTCTCGCGCTGCGCACGTTCACTTTACGACCGGATCGCTGCGCGCCTTCTTGGCCAACTGCGCCATGCGCCGCTCGTGCGCGCGCACCTTGCGCACGTGCTCGCGCGTGACGCCCCTGGCGAGGCGCCCCAGGGCGCCGGTCAGCGCGGGCGGCGGGAAGGCGGGCTGCTCCACGCCGCCCACCAGGTGCGGGCGCAGCGCGGGCAGCGACGCCTGGGCAATGCTCTCGCAGAGGCGCAGGCCGTGACGCCCGCCGGTGCGGAAGCCAGAGTGGTGGCCGGCGACCACGTGCGAGGCGAGCACCGGCACGGGCTCGCCGGGAGGCACGCCCGCGTCGCTAAAGTCGGGCGGCGCGATCCACGCGGCACACTGACCGTAGCAGGGCACGCACACGAACGCGGTGCGCCACTCGAAGCTGCCGCCCTCCAGGTCGTCCAGGACGCGCAGCTGCCGCAGCTCCTTGGCAAAGTACAGCCCCTTGTCGCCCCGCGAGGTGGCGGTGATCTTGAGTCCGGTCTGGTGGCAGACGATGCAGCGCGGCGACATGAAGCGCTGTCGCTCGATCCAGTCGCAGACACCGCACGTCCATCCTGCGACGGCGGCGGCCGACGTGAGCGAGCGGACCCCCGGCGCCCGCTCACCCCCCCCCAAGCGTACCGTGGGGCCCGTCGGCGAGCGGCGACATGGTCGAGTAGGCGGCGAGCGCGCCGCACCCGGGGCAAACGGTGCAGGGCGTGTGGGGCACGAGCTTCTTGGCCTCCATGCCACAGACGTAGCCCAGGGCGGGCGCGTAGGTGAGGCGCGCGCGGTAGCAGGGCAGCGCGTACTGCGCCTCGTCGCGCTGGCGGCCCTCGCGCGCGCAGAGGTCGCGCAGGGCGCGCGCCGCGCCCTGCGCGACCTCCAGCGGCTCACTGTCGAGCACGCCGTGCTGCCGCAGGCGGTCGGCGAAGATCTCCTCGGAGAAGAGGTCCGTGGGCAGCGCGCGGGTGCGCCCGCCGGTGACCGTGTGCACCGTGCGGGCGAACGCGTACACCGCGTCCGCGATGGCGCCCGCGTGGCTCGGGTACGTCTGCGCGCGCGCCTCGTCGTACTCGGTCTGCGCGGGCTGCCCCAGCGTCTGGAACTGGCCGTAGAAGACCGCGCCCAGGCGCTCGCGGTGCGCCTCGGGCGACTCGCCAGGGCGGCGCGCGAGGTGCTCCTGCCAGTGCGGCCGCACCTGCGCGGGCGCGGCGGTGTTGCGCCGCGCCACGCCGATGCACTTCTTGGAGAGGCACACGAGGCCGCCGAGCGCGGCGTCGTACGCGGCCCAGAACAGGCCGTAGCTCCGCGTGGACTGCGTCTGCGAGACGACCAGGTTGCGCATCTCGCGGCAGCCGGCGAGGCTGCACACGCCAAAGGCGGCGACGTGCATGGGTATGGGCTCCGCGTCCGGGATGCGCCAGCTCTTGCGCAGCGCGATCGCCTGGCGGCGGGTGGTGGACGCGTCCAGCGGGAGCACGGAGCGCCGCGCGTGCAGGTGCAGGAAGCGAAAGTACACGGCGCACAGCTCAAAGTCGAGCGGCGTCATGGAGCAGAGCAGGGTGCGCACGCTCTGGTCGTGGGCGCGCTCCATGAACAGGTCGCGGCAGGCCCGCACGATGGCGCAGCCCGACTCGCTCACGCCGATGCGCACCAGCGAGTCGAGCGGGATGTCCGCGCCGGGCCGCCGCAGCTGCGTCTCGTGCAGCACCAGCTGCAGCGCGGCCTCCGAGAGGCGGTACACCGAGGGCGCCTGCACCGGCGGCGGCGGCGGCGGCGACCCAGCGGCCTGCGCGTAGTCGTGGCCGCGCGCGGCCACGGCCGCGTCCAGCTCCACGAGTCGGCGCGCCGCGCTCACGAGCACCGCCTCGCTGCTGGAGAGGCGAAACATGGCGTCCATGTAGGGCGTGAAGTTTGGGTGCAGCACGCGGTAGATGGACGGCCGGTGCGGCGCGCTGGGCAGCACGAGCGGCACGGCCTGGCTGGCGGCCGCGGGGCGCGTCGCGTCCGCCGAGGACGGCTCCGGCGCGGCCTCGGCCTCGCCGGCCCACACGCGCGCGCCGGGCGCCGGCTCGCCGCGCGCCACGGGCTCGTTCGCGGCGAGCGCCAGCGTGGTGGGCAGACGGCCGGTGCCGGCGAATATGGACAGCGC
>DAIDIF010000147.1 GCA_027451805.1 Acidobacteriota bacterium | reverse complement strand
AGCCCTAGCCGCCATGCGCGCCCGAGGACTGGCGGCGGTCTTGGGGTTGGGCGCGGCGCTGGCCGCGGCCACGCCCGCCGCGCGCGCGCCCAAGCCGGCGCCGGCGCTGCCGCGCCTGGCGCAGCCGCCGCTGTGGGAGCTCGACTTGGGCACGCTGGGCGATCGCCCCGGCCAGCGGCTCTCCCGGCTCGACGCCGCCTCCGCCAGCCTGCATCCGCTGCTGTTTTCCTCCGCCGGGCGGCTCGCCGTCGCCTTTCTCACGTACGCGACCGCGCCCCAGCTGACGCGCCGCGGCGCCGCGCCCCCCCCGCCGCTGCTGCTCCATCTCGTCGTGCTCGACGCCGCCAACGGCCGGGTGTTGGCGCAGACCGCGATGCCGGCGCCCAGCGCCTCGGTCGACGTGGTGGCCGCGCCGGAGGGCGGCTTCGTCGTGGCCGAGCCCCGCGCCCTGATCCAGCTCTCGCCCGCGCTGCAACCGCTGGCCCGCCGCCGCCTGGGCCCGCCCGCCGGGCTGGAAGGCGGCAACGAACGCGTGCTCGCGGCCCCCGACGGCGCGAGCTTCGCGCTCAGCGTCGCCGGCCCCAACTGGCGCGAGGACCGCTGGCTGCGCAGCTCCGACTTGGCGACGCTGGCCCACCGCCAGGGCGACCGGGTGCTGGCGGTGGGCGAGGGCGCCATGGTGCGCCAGCTGCCGGTGCGCGCCGCACGCCTCCCCTCCGCCCAGGCGCGGGCGCTGGAGCGCGGCCTCTGCGCCTCGTCCGCGCCGCCGCCGCCGCTCAACGCCCGCACCGCGCAAGAGCCGGTGATCGAGCTGACCGCGGTGTGCTCGCCCGCCGGCGCGCTGCTCGGCGCCGCGCCGCCGCGGCTCGACGCCACCGGCCTGGAGGGCTCCCTCGCCGACGGCCTGCTGCTGGCGCGCGAGTTCCCCGGCATCGCGCTCTACGACACCGTGTTTCACCTGATCCGCGAGCGCCGCCCCCGGCACGAGGCCACCGCCTACGGCACGCCCGCGGTGGCGGCCGCGGGCGGCTGGTTCGCGCTGCCGGTGTGGGTGGCGAGCGCCGGCATGTCGGTGCTCGACATGCAGGGCTTCGCGCGGCTCGACCGCATCGCCATCTGCGACGCCGACGGCGACCGCAGGATCGAGCTCAAGGCCAAGGGCAAAAAGGTGGCCCATCTCGACGGGCTGGCGCTGTCGCCCCACGCCGGCAAGCTCGCGGTGCTGCACGGCGGCGCGCTGCAAGTCTTCGCCGTCCCGCCGCCGCCCCGCCGGTGGAAGCGGTTCGACAACCGCAAGCGGAAGCGCTGACCGCCGCTTACTCCGCCCGCAGCGCGATGTTGGGGTCCACCGCCGCCGCGCGGCGGGCGGGGATCCAGGCGGCCAGCGCGCCGCAGGCGGCGAGCGCGGCGATGGCGATGAGCAGCGGCCGCGGGTCGAGCGCGCCCACGTTGTAGAGCTGGCTGGCCATCAGCCGCGCCGCCGCCAGCGCCGCGGGCACGCCGATGGCCACGCCGATCAGCATCTGCAGCCCCACGCCGCGGAAGACCGTGGCGGCGATGCGCCCGCGGCTGGCGCCCAGCGCGATGCGGATGCCGATCTCGCTGGTGCGCCGCGCCACCAGATAGGCGGTGACGCCGTAGAGCCCGACCGAGGCCAGCACCAGCGCCAGCACGCCGAACAGGCTCGCCAGTCCGGCTAGCAGCCGGTCCTGGTCGAAGTTGCCGGCCACCTGGCTGGCGAAGGTGCGCAGGTCCACGATCGGCATCGCCGCATCGATGCCGGCCAGGGTGCGGCGGATGATCCGCCCCTCCTGCGCCTGCGGGTGCGAGAAGTCGAGCACGATCGCGTCGGCATACTCCGAACTGGACTCGGTCAGCTTCATGCCCGACTGGGTGTAGCCGGCGTAATCCTGGCCCAGCGGGCGCAGAAACACCGGGCGCACGGCGCGCCGCGGGTTGTTCAGTGTGAAGTCGCGGAACACGCCGACGATTTCGAAGCTGGAGGAGTACTGGGGATAGTCGATGCCGAAGTGCTGCCCGATCGGATCCTGGTGGGGGAAGAAGCGCTTGACGAAGGCCTGGTTCACCACCGCCACCAACGGCGCGGAGGCGTCGTCGGAGGCCTGGAGATCGCGGCCCTCGACCATGGGCACGCCCACCGCGCGCAGAAAGCCCGGACTGACGCGGTCCCAGGAGGCGCCGCAGTTCGAGTTGGGCCCGGGCGCGGGCTGGCCCTGGGGGATGACGCACTCCCCCCAGTTGTCGCCCTCGAGCGGGCTGTACATCCCCAAGCCCAGGGCGGTGAAGCCGGGCAGCGCCGCGAAACGATTCTCGATGGTGCGGTAGAGCTGCGGCAGCCGGGCCACGGTGTAGCCGGCGCCGGCCGGGTCGAGGTGCACCACCCAGCGGTGCGCGGTCTGGACGCCGAAGTTCTGGTTCTGCAGGTTGGCGAGCGAGCGCGCGGTGAGCAGCGCGCCCGCCACCAGCACCAGCGAGAGCGCGGTTTGCGCCGCCAGCAGCACCGTCTGCGATTTCGCGGCGCGATCGCGCACCGTGCGTCCGGCGCCGCGCAAGACTTCGGCCGGCTGGGTGTGGGTCGCCACCCAGGCGGGGGCCAGGCCGAAGAGCAGGCCGGTGGCCAGCGCCGCGCCGAAGGTAAAGAGCAGCACGGCCGGATTGGGGGCGGCGGAGATGGGGGAGTGCTGCGCCAGGGGGAAGGCCAGGCTCAGGATCACGCGCGCCCCGGCGTAGGCCACGCCCAATCCCGCCACCCCGCCGGCGCAGGCCAGCAGGACGCTCTCGGTGAGCAGGCGGCGCACCAGCCGCCACCGGTTCTCGCCCATCGCCATGCGCACCGCGTTTTCGCCGCGCCGCGCCGTGCCCCGCGCCAGCAGCACGTTGGCCACGTTGGCGCAGGCGATCAGCAGCACCACCGCCGACAAGATCATCAGCATCTCGAGGCCGGGGCCGGTCTCCTGCTGCAGGTTCTGCACCCCGCCCGCCGCCGACACCACCACCACATGCTGGCGCGGGATGATCGCCGCGCCGCCGTTGGCGGTGTAGGCCGGGCGCGCGGCCAGCCAGGCGCGCAGGAGCGCCGACAGGTGGGCCTGCAGCGCGGCGCGGCTGGTCCCGGGCCGCACCCGGCCGATGGGGTAGAGCCAGTTGGCGTCGGGCAGATCGAGCAACGAGGCCTGGCCCTGGGTGTTGCTGACGATGGGTTGGTCCGCCAGCGGCACCCAGAACGCGGGCGGCGTATCGGTGACCCGGTCGCCGAAAAAACCGCGCGGGGTGACGCCCAGCACGGTGAACGGATGCGCGGATATCGTGATCGTCGCGCCAATCAGCGAGCGGTCGCCACCAAAGTCGTCCTGCCAGGCGCGGTAGCTGATGACCGCCACCGGCGCCGCGCCCACGTGGTCGTCGGCGGCGGTGAACAACCGGCCGGCGAAGGCGTGCAGCCCCAGCGTGGTGAAGTAGTTGCCGCTCACCAGCTCGCCGTGCAGCGGCAGCGCCGGCGCGGGTCCGCGCCGCACCGGCCACTGACCCTGGCCGGCCTGGACCGCCGCCAGCGACGTGAACTCGGGCGCGTCCTTGACGAAGGCGCGGTAGAGGGCGTAGGAAAAGATGTCGAAATCGCCGTGGCTGCCGGGAAAGCCGCCATTGACGCAGCAATCATCGGTGTCGCCGATGCGCAGCAATTGCGCGGGATGCGCCACCGGCAGCCGGCGCAGCAGTGTCGCCTGAATCAGCGTGAAGATGGCGGCGTTGGCGCCGATGCCCAACGCCAGCGTGAGCACCACGGTGAGCGTGAACAGCGGCGCGCGGCGCCATTGCCGCAGCGTGTGGCGCACATCCTGCGCCAGCGTCTCCCATCCCATACCGGTGCTCCCCTTCCGCTGCTTAAACTTGCGGGTCGCGGTTTGGTTACGCGGCGCGCCGGGGCGGGGTTCGCGCCGGCTAGGGCGCGGCGGGCAGGCCGGCGCGGCGCAGGGCGCCGAGGATGGCGGTGCGCAGTTCGGCCTCGAAGGTGGCGGGCACGAAGCCGGAGGCGCGGTAGACGACCCGGCCGGCGGGGGAGAGGAGCAGCGTGGTGGGGAGCGCATCGACGCCCAGGAACGGCCCCAGGCCGGCGTCCAGCCAGGGGGCGGAGCGCCAGTGATGCTGCGCCAGGAAGGGCGCCACCTTGTCCTGGTCGGCGTCCTCGTTGACCGAGATAAAGATCACGTCGTGATTGTTTTGGAACTCGCGGCGCAGCGCCCGCAGCAGCGGGTGCTGCACCAGGCAGGGCCCGCACCAGGTGGCCCAAAAATCCACTACGGCAACCTTGCCGGCGGCGGCGGCGAGCGAATGGGGGTGGCCCTGGAGGTCGGTGAGCACGAACTGGGCGGGGGCGGTGGCGTGGGCGTTGCGCGCGCTGCCGGGGGGATCGAGCGCCGCCCGGGTGGCGGCGTCGCGCGCGGCGACGTCGTCGAAGCGGCGCAGGATGAGGTCGCCAAAGCCGGCGAGGTGACCGCCGTGCAAGCTGCGGTAGAGCCGGGCGGCGGTGGCCTCCAGGCGCGCGCGCTGGGCGATGGTCTGGCCGGGCAGGGCCAGCGCCAGGGCGTAGCTATCCACCGCCTCGGGGAGCTTGTTTTCGGCGACAAACACCTTGGCCAGCTCGGCCGCGGCTTCCTGGTTCTGGCTCTGTTGCAGGCTGGCGGCCAACTGGCGCTCGGCGGTGGGGTAGTTGCCCAGGTGCTCGGCGGCGGTACCCTGGAACAAATCGGCGAGGGAGCGCAGCCGGGCCAGGTCGAGCCGGTAGCGGGCGGCGCCCATCGCCTTGGGCGGGGCTTCCTGGGCCTTGGCGGTGACCATGCGGGCAAACACCGCCGCCTGCTGGGCGGCGGCGGCTTTGTCGGCGGGGTCGGTTTCGAGCAGCAGCAGGTTGAGCACCTTGACCCGCTGCGCCAGGTCGCCGGGATCGAGTGCCTCCAGCTTCTGGTTGTAGCGCAGGATGGTGCGGTCGTCGGACAGGGCGATGGCGTCCTGGAGGATGGTCTGGTAGACCTGCTTCAGCTCCGGCGCCTGGGGATAGAGGCGGGCGTAGGCCTCGAGGCCGCGCATCTGCTGGCCGGGCTCCTCGATCTGCATGAGATCACCGAGCTGGGCGAGGCGGGCCTGGTCGGCGGCGCGGGGCGCGGCGGCCGGGCGCGGGGATTGGGCGGCGAGGGTGGCGGCGAGCGCCAGCGTCAGGGCCAAGAGCAAGGGACAGCGTGGGGAAGGCATGCCAGCTTGGCTTTATTGTGGCACGGCCTCAGCCCTGGGGCGCGACGAAGCGCTCGAACAGGCGCTGGAACTCCTCCAGATCGTGAAAGGCGACGGTGATGGTGCCGCGCTGGCGGCGATTGGCCTGGAGCGTGACCTTGGCGCCGAGGGCGCGGCTGAGCTGCAGCTCGGCGTCGCGCAGGTTGGGGTCGCGGACGGGCGCGGGGGCGGCGGCGGGGGGCTGCAGAAGGCGCTGCAGGTGGGCCTCCACCCGGCGCGCGGGCCACTGCTCGCGCACGATCTGTGCCGCCAGGGGGCGCTGCCGTTCCGGCTCGAGCGCGAGCAGCGGCCGTGCCTGCCCGGGCGAGAGTTGGCCGTCGCGCACCAGCGCCACCACCGCCGGGTCCAGGCGCAGCAGGCGGATGGCGTTGGCGATGGAGACGCGGTCCTTGCCGGTGGCGGCGCCGATCTGCTCCTGGGTGAGGCGGAAACGCTGCGCCAACTGCTGGAAGGCCTCCGCCTGCTCGATGGGGTTGAGGTCCTGGCGCTGCAGGTTTTCAACCAACGCCCAGGCAAAGGCGGGCTCGTCGCCGGCGGGACGGATGAGGGCGGGCAGATGGGTGAGGCCGGCCTGCTGGGCGGCGCGCAGGCGGCGCTCGCCCGCCACCAGCTCGTAGCCCGAGCCCAGCGGGCGCAGCAGCACCGGCTGCAGCACCCCCTGGGTGCGGATGGAGGCGGCCAGCTCGGCGAGCGCCTCCGGATCGAAGTGACGGCGGGGCTGGAGCGGGTTGGGCTGGATCTGGGCGATGGGCACCAGGTCAATGCGCCCGGCGGCGGCGGGGGCGTTGGCGCCGGCGGCGGCGGGGGCGGCGGCGCCGGGGGGCAGCAGCGCGGCCAAGCCGCGGCCCAGCGCGGCCTTAGGTTTGGAGGGGGGCGGGGTGTTCACGTTGGATGACCTCGTGGGCAAGCTGCAGGTAAGCCTCGGCGCCGCGTGACTTGAGGTCGTAGAGCAGGGCCGGCAGGCCGTGGCTGGGGGCCTCCGCCAGGCGGACGTTGCGGGGGATGGCGGTGGCGAAGACGCGCTCGCCGAAGTGGCGGCGGAGCTCGGCCGCCACCTGGCGGCTGAGGTGGGTGCGCTCGTCGAGCTGGGTGAAGAGCACGCCGGCGATCTCCAGCGCGGGGTTCCAGTGCGCCCGCACCAGCTCGAGGGTGCGCACCAGGTGGGCGACGCCCTCGAGCGCGAAGTACTCGCACTGCAGGGGCACGATGAGGGCGTCGGCGGCGACCAGGGCGTTGAGGTTGAGCAGATCGAGCGCCGGGGGGCAGTCCAGCAGAATGAAGCCGAAGCGCGGGCGCAGCGGCGCCAGCAGCGCCTGCAGCCGGCGCTCGCGCTCGGGCTCATGGACCAGCTCGAGGTTGAGCCCGGCGAGATCGCGGCTGGCGGGCAGCAGGGTGAGCCCCTCCATGGCGGTGGGCAGCAGCAGGGTCTCGGCGGCGGCCTCGCCGCGCAGCCCGTGGTAGAGGTTGGGCCGCTCCACCTCGGGGGGCACGCCCAGCCCGCTGGAGGCGTTGGCCTGGGGATCGCAGTCCACCAGCAGCGTCGGCACCTCGGCCGCCGCCAGCGAGGCGGCGAGGTTGATGGCGGTGGTGGTTTTGCCCACGCCGCCTTTCTGGTTGGTGATGGCGAGGATGCGGGCCATGGGGACGCGGGCGCGACGCCAGTCAGTGTAGCCGATTCCGCGCCCGCGGCGGCCGCCTATGTTTCACGTGGAACGGCGACCGCCAGCAGGATGCCGCGCTCGCGCGCCCCTGGCAGGGGATAAAACTCCCCCCAGCGCCAGCCGGGGTACTGCTGGCGCCACGCTTGCGCCTGGGCGCGGGTGGTCCATAACGCCACCTGGGTCTCCGGCGCCAGCCAGCGCCCCAGCCAGGCGGGCAGCTGCTCCATCCGCTCCAGCGCCCGCACCGTCACCAGCTCGGCCTCCGCCAAC
>DAIDIF010000146.1 GCA_027451805.1 Acidobacteriota bacterium | reverse complement strand
GGCCGCCGCTGATCAGCGGCGGAATTAGCATGCGGTCGAAGTGTTGAGTTGTCAAACGGTTGCCGCTCGGTTTGCGAGCGCCCCTGGGGGCTGGGGACAGACTGAGCATAGCGGCGGGGTCGGTCGTGCGCAAGTGCCGGGAGGCGGGGAGGTTAGGGTGCGCGAGCGGGGGCGGGGGTTTGCGCGCCATCTTGCCGCTCGCGGGGTGCTGGCGGAGGCCTGGACGGGGCATGGGTGGGCGGCTCAGCGGGTGACGAAGACGGGGTAGGCGCGGATCTCGCCTTCGAGGTAGCGGGCGAGGAAGCGGGCCTGAATCTCGAGCATGCGGCGGTAACTGACGCGGTAGTCGAGTTCGGGGTGGGTCACGAGCGTGTCCATGCGGAGCTCGTAGGCGCGGTAGAAAGCTTTGCGGCCTTTGGGCGTGAGGGCGGCGGCGCCGGCGGACTGGACGAAATCGGCGGGCGTCAGCATGCGGGTGTTGACGGCGTTGAGCACGACCGAATCGGCGATCAGGGGGCGGAAGGGTTCCATCAGATCGAGGGCGAGGGCGGGGCGGCTGAAGCGGGGCTGGTGGTAGAAGCCCCAGTAGGCGTCGAAGCCGAGTGCCTGGCAGACGACGGTGAGGTCCTTGACCAGCAGGCTGTAGGCGAACGAGAGCAGCGCGTTGATGGGGTCGCGCGGCGGGCGGCGGTTGCGGGTGGTGAAGTCGAAGGCGAGGGATGGGGCGGAGCCGGCCGGGGCGTCCTCGAGGTCACCGGTTTGCTTGAGCATGCCGGCGAAGTTCTGGAAATAGACGCGAGCGGCGGAGCCTTCGATGCCGAGGAGCGATTCCTGCGATTCGGCGGCGAGCGCGGATTCGGCGAAGTACTTGAGGCGGGCGAGGGCGTCGGCGGGGGGCTCGAGGTGGTTGCGCAAGAGGAGGGTGCGCTGGTTGCGGATCTTGCCGGCGATGAGGGTGCGGGCAAGGTCGAGGGCGAGGGCTTCGTTGTCGGCGGCGCGGAACTGGCGGCGGCGGAGCATCACGTTGCGGCTGCTGAGGCCGTGGGTGATGCCGTAGAACCATCCGCCTTGGGAGAAGTAGCAGATGGGAATCTCGGCCGAGCAGAAGGATTGGACGGCCTGAGTCGAGATCTGGACGTTGCCGAGCAGGTTGATTTGGGAGAGCTCGCCGAGGCGGACTTCCTGGACGGTGGTGTCCTTGTCCTTGGCGGTGACGACGGCGCCGGACTTGCCGATGCGCAGGCCCTGGGAGTTGAGGTAAAGCGGGCGGAGTTCGTCGCGGCTGGAGACGAGCTGGCGAACGGGCTGGGGCTCGGCCGGGGCGGCGGGGAAGAGCGGAAGCTGGCGGGTGCGCTCGGGGGCGAACACGGTGAGCTCGCGGTCGCGCAGGGCGTTGGTCTCGTCGGGCAGGCAGATGCCGACAAGGGAGCAGCGCGGGCATTTGGGGCTGTCGTCGAGGGGCGGGGGAATTTCGCCGGTGGCGGCGAGTTGGCGGGCGGCGGCGAGGGCCGCGAGGGTTTCGGATTCCAGAGCCGCGTCGACGGGGACGCGGACACGCTGCTTGGTAGCGGCGTAGTAGATCACGGCCTCGTCGCAGGCATAGCCGTTGTCGCGCAGGACCAGCGCCTGGACGGCGACTTGAACGCGGTCGGCAGGCCAGGCGGCAGGGAGGCCGTCCTGCTCCATGGGGCGGCCGCGTTTGTAATCCACCGGGCGGATACGGGCGGGGTCGGCCGGTTCCTCGCCCGGAATCGACTCGACGAGATCCATTTTGGCGATGAGGCCGAGGCGGTCGCTGGAGAGCTCGATCGAGCGGGCACGGATCCCGGCTTCGTCGAGTTTGGATGGCGGCGGAAGGGCGCCGGGTTCGGTGTCCACGCGGGAGTGGACGGCGGCGCCTTCGGCGGTGTCGGTGTTGCCGCGGAAGACGCCTTCGACCCACTCGTAGAAGAACAGGCGGGGGCAGTAGACGAACTCGTTGAGCATGCGCGCGGGCAGCAGGTCGGGCAGGGCTTTCTTGCCGGGGGCGCCGGGCGTGGGTGCGGGAGCGGGGGCGGCGGTGGCCATGGCGGGATCCGGGGCGGATTAGATCACGATGCAGGGGGCGTCGAGCTGGGTGTAGGGCTTGCCGAGGGCGGTGATGACGCGCTCGCCGCGGCCGTCGCTGGGGCCGAGGTTGACGAAGAGGACTTGATCTTCGCCGTGGTGGATGATCTGGCGGAGCTCCTCGCGGCAGCGGATGAGGTCGCCGGCGGTGAGCTGGCACTCGAAGACGGAGAACTGGAGGTGGTCGCCGAAGCCGCGCATGGTCTTGAAGACGCGGCGGAGGCGCTTGTCGTCGGCGATGTCGTAGCAGACGAGGTAGGAGGAGCGCATGGGCGGTACTATAGAGCGCAGGAGCGATTGCGATGAGGCAGATCGAGATTAGCCCCGAGGTTTGCCATGGGCAGCCGCGCGTAGCGGGCACGCGCATGCCGGTGGCTCAGGTATTGCGGATGCTCGCGGCGGGCGATAGCGTTGAGGCGCTGCTCGGTGCCTATCCGTACTTGCGGCGGAGGGATATCGCGGCTTGCCTGGAGTTCGGGGCGCGGATGGTGGAGGAGCAGCGTGCTGGGCGCGGCGGGCGGGGTATTCAGAAGGCGGCGACGACGCGGCGCACCGTTGCCTCGCGGACTTCGACGGTTGCGTCGGCCCAAGTTGCGGCGCGGGGATAGCGCTGGAGGGCACGGAGGATTGCCTTTTCGAACAGTGGTAGGCTTTGGCGCTTCACGGAGATCAAGAGCAGGCCGGTGTGGGGGGCGAAAGCGGCTCTGGGCAGGAAGCCGTGATCGCAGGTCGCCAGCACTCGGCCGAGCCGTTGGGCGGCCGCCCAGACGTCGCCGTCGGGCGCGCTTCGGGGTAGGACCGTGTGGATGTGCTGGACGCCTGCGCAGTAGGGGCGGAGTGGCGCGGCCAGCCTGGGTGAGAGGTTTTCGTCCAGGAGTATCGAAGGCTTCGCGCGGGCCACGGGGAGAGGCTAGCACGGCGTGGGCTCCTGCGCTGCGAACAGGCCGAGGCCGCAGTGGCGGCCGGCGCCAATGGCGAGGGGTCCGCACACCGGAGTCTCGAACCGCAGCTCGACATGCACGGATGTTCGGCCGGAGAGGTGTTTCGGCCGGATGTAGCCGACAGGGCGACAGGCGCGGTCGTGGGAGTACGCGGAGAGGCAGTTCTTGAGGAAGGGCTCGGCTTGCCAGGTGAACGTGCAGGCGGTGCCGATGCCAGCGCGCGCAAGTGCCTTTTGTACAAGGGCCTCGGTGGCCCGGGCCACCGCTTCGGGTTTATCGTTGCTTGCTTTTCTGCTGTGGCCGTCGAGGATGACGGGGGTCACCGTCCGCCAGAGGGTCGAGCTAGCGAGGTAGGATCGCCGGATGAAGTGGCGCGGCGTGGGCTGGAAACGCTCGAGCTGAGGGGGTGCGCTCCCGAATTCTGCGCATTGGCTGGCTGGCAGAGGCTCTAGGCTAATGCCGTTGAGGCGCTCGGCCAGTTCCTCGAGCTTTTCCTCTTTGCCTAGCGGTGCGGCGATCATCACGTTGCGAACCATTGCGTCTGCGTGCTCGTGGCCGATTGAGGGGAGCGGGAGGTAGGAGAATTGCTCGTGGGGTGACGCGGCTGGATCGCGCATTCCGCGCACAAGGTGGTTGACCGCGTCGTCGGACCATCCCAGGTCTCGTGCCGCGCAGATGGCCGAATGCCTTGCCATGGCGGCGATGTGCACTAACTTCGCGTGGGGATAGCGGGATGGGTCGCCTGCGTCATCGGTCAAGCGGAAGACTGCGGCGGGCCTGCGTGGCGGGCGGGCGGGGCCGCTGTAGAGGGAGCGCGTGAAGAGTGTCGGTTTCTGGACCAT
>DAIDIF010000145.1 GCA_027451805.1 Acidobacteriota bacterium | reverse complement strand
ACGACACGCAGTGGGCGTCGGCGGCGCTGGCGGCGCTGCTGCCGCAACTACGCCGCTTCGGCGGCACCGCGCTGCCGCAGCTGGAACAGGCGTTCACCGCTGCCGGCGCGCCGGTGCCGGCGGCGCTCCCGGGGATTCATTGATTGGATTTACCGGGCCTGAGCCGGCGGAGTGGAGGTGCGGCGGATGAAGGCGGCGGTGTTGTCGTGGAGCTGCTTCAGCGCCGGGACGCTGACGTAGATCATGTGGCCGGAATAGTAGAACTTGAACTGGACGTGGCCCTGCAGGTTTTTGGGGATGTTGAGGTGGTTGACCGAGTACACCATGCCGTAATAAGGCAGGTTGAGGTCAAAATAGCCGGCGTCCACTTCGAAGCGCAGGTCGGGGTTGTACTTCATCACCTCGGCCATGTCGATGCCGCCATTGGCGAGGCGCATGGGGCGGCGGTTGATGAAGTCGCGGTGGGTCTGGGGCCATGAGGTGACGATGTTGTAGGCCTCGGGGCGGTAGGTCAGGTCGCGGCCGTACTTGAGCACGTTGTGGGCGTAGGTGTTGAAGCCGGCGACGTAGGCGGAGCTGATGGCGGCCGACTGCGGATCGTATTGCGCGCTGGGGCTGAGCGGATCCATGGTGGGGCCGGCGAAGCGTCCGTCGAGATCGCCGACGGTCAGGTCCTGGCCCTGCAGCAGATCCTGGCGGAACGCGCCTTCGGTCACGCGCAGGTTGGCTTTCTCGATGAACGCGGTGTCAAGGCCGGTATAGTCGTGCAGCTTTTGGGCGATGGCCTGGAACTGGGCGGAGGTGAGCGAATTGCCCGCGGCCAGGGCCTCGACGTAGTCGTGCATGGCGAACTGCTCGACCTGGCTGAGGAAGGGCGGCAACTGCGCCGGCTGGTTGGGGATCTTGTGGAAGTACCAGGCGACCGCGGCTTCGGTGGGCAGGTTGGTGGCGAAGGAGATGTCGGTGCCGAAGGAGCCGTCGCCGGTGTAGGCGGACTGCAGCACGACGCCGTTGACATCAATGTCGTCGGCCTGGGCGAGGTAGTTCGCCAGCAACTCGGAGCGGAAGGTGCCGTAGCTTTCGCCGTACAGGTACTTGGGCGAGTTCCAACGGTTGTTCTGGCTCAAGTAGTCGGTGATGAACTGGGCGAAGGAGTGGATGTCGGGATCGACCCCGTAGAAGTCCTTCTTGGAGCCGGCGCCGCCCTGGGCTTTGCGGATGATGCGGCTGTAGCCGGTGCTCATGGCGTCAATGAAGACCTCGTCGGTGACGTCGAGCAGGCTGTAGTCGTTGTTGACCAACTGGTAGGGGGCGGCGGGGGTGTGGGCGTGGGGGGTGGTAACGATGCGCTGCGGGCCGAAGGCGCCCATGTGCAGCCAGATGGTGGACGAGCCCGGGCCACCGTTGTAGAAGAAGGTTACGGGGCGGGCGCCTTCGTCGGTGACGCCGTCCTTGGTATAGGCCACGTAAAACATGCTGCCGGTGGGCTTGCCCTGGCGGTTCTTCAAGATGATGGTGCCGGCAGTGGCGGTGTAGTTGATGGGCGTGCCTTCGACGGTGACGCTGCCGTGGGTCACCGACTGCGTGGCCTGGGGAGGTTTCACCGCCGGTTTGGATTGGGCGGCCAGCAGGGCGGCGCCGCCCACACTCAGCAGTAGCGCCGGCATCAGGGAGGACAAGGTCTTCATGGGTGTGGTCTCACAGTTATGCCCCGTTGGGATATGCACAACAGCCTAGCAGCATTGCGCGGGCGCGGCAAGCTTTTCCGCTGCAACGGGGCATCCCGGACGCCTCGCGGCGTGAGGAAAAAGCGAATCCTGGAGCGGTTGCGGCTCGTCTTTATGAATGACGGGCGTGACGCCGGCGGTTGGGCGGCAGAAGGGCGGAGGAACGTGGGCAACTATATCGTGCAGGTGGTGAACGCGCAGCCGGGGGCGCCGGTATACGTGGGCGAGCGGATCGGGCGTTTCCAAACGGAAGACGAAGCGCGGTACTTCATCGAAGTCGCGACGCATGCGCGCCGGCTGCGGGGCTGCAAGCTGGTGATCCGCAAGACGGCGCCGGAGGGGCGGATGGCGGCGGCGGCCTAGGATGCGAAGATAGGCGTAGTCCCATGACGCGCCGTCTTCGCCATCCTGCTTCCGCGTCCGCGCGGCTGCGCAACCCATGAGCGCGCCGCTACAGCGGATCACCATCCTCGGCACCGGGCTGATCGGGGCCTCGATCGGGCTGGCGCTGCGGGCGCAGGGGTACGGCGGGGCGATTACGGGCTGGGACCGCGACCCGGCGGAGGCGGAGCGGGCGCGGCGGCGGGGCGCGGTGGACGCGGTGGCGGGCGACGCGGTGGCGGCGGCGCGCGCCAGCGACCTGGTGGTGCTGGCGGCGCCGGTGCACGCCATCCTGGAGTGGATGGAGAAGCTGGCGCCGGCGCTGGGGCCGGAACAACTGCTGACCGACGTGGGCAGCACCAAGCGCCTGATTGCGGAGCGGGCGGGGGCGCTGTTTTCCGGGCCGCGGGCGGCGGGGTTTTTGCCGGGGCATCCGATGGCGGGCAAAGAGACTTCGGGAGCGGGGGCGGCGGAGGCGGAGCTGTTTCGCGGGGCGGTGTGGCTGTTCGGCGAGCCGATCCACGCCGCGGGCGTGGCGGCGGAGCGGGTGGGGGCGTGGCGCGGGTGGGTGGAGCGGTTCGGCAGCCGGATCGTGGACGTGGAGGCGGCGCGACATGACGAGCTATGCGCCTGGGCCAGCCACCTGCCGCAAATGGCCAGCACGGCGCTGGCGGCGGTGCTGGAGGATGTCTTCGGCGGTTCGGCGGAGACGCGGGAGGAGTTGCGCGGGGTGGGCGGGCGGGCGCTGCGCGAAATGACCCGGCTGGGGGCGAGCCCGTTCCCGATGTGGCGCGATATCGCCCATACCAACGCCGCGCCGATCGCGGCCGCGCTCGAGGCGCTGGAACAGCGGCTGGCGCAGATGCGGCAGGAGCTGACCGAACCCGGGCTGCGCGAGGAGTTCGCGCGGGCGAACCGGTTCCGGCGCGACTTCTAGGACCGGCGGCGTCCGGCGACAAAACTATTACACAAGGCGCGGCGGCGGCGGCGTTACCGTGAACCCATGGACCCTCATCCCCGCGGCCGCGCAGCGCGCGTGCTGCTGAGCTCGGTCTTCGGCCCCTACGCCCAGGACGACGAGTTCGGCAGCCGGCGCGTCAACCCGATGGAGCTGTACCACAACCAGGTGACCCGGGCGCAGGGCTCGTTCTCGGTGCGCATGTTCCACCGCTCCTGGGGGCTGATGTTGATCCAGGCGAACCTGACGGCGCCCTCGACGCTGCTCGACTTCCCCACGCGGGAGGCGTTCGCGCGCGAGCTGCGGCGGCAGCGCTACGACGTGGTCGGCATCTCGGCGATCATCGTGAATCTGGGCAAAGTGCAGGAGATGTGCCGGCTGGTGCGCGAACTGGCGCCGCAGGCGACGATTGTGGTGGGCGGGCACGTGTGCGCCATTCCGGGCATCGAGCAGCAGGTGGACGCCGACCACTTCGTGCGCGGCGATGGCATCGCCTGGATGCGGCAGTTTCTGGGCGAGGACGCGGCCGCGCCCATCCGGCATCCACGCATCGTCTCCGGCTTCGGGCTCCGCACCATGGGGGTGCGCATGCCGACGCCATCGGGCAGCACGGCGGCCACCATCATCCCGTCGGTGGGATGCCCGCTGGGCTGCAACTTCTGCACCACCTCGGCGTTTTTCGGCGGTAAGGGTCGGTTCCTCAATTTTTACCGCAGCGGCGAGGAGCTGTACCAGGTGATGTGCGAGATGGAAACGGCGCTCAAGGTGCAGTCGTTCTTCGTCATGGACGAGAACTTCCTGCTGCACCGCAAACGCGCGCTGGAGCTGCTGGAGCGGATGCGGGCGGGGAACAAGGCCTGGTCGCTGTACGTGTTCTCGTCGGCCAACGCGCTGCGCAAGTACACTCCGCGCGAGCTGGTCGAGATCGGCATCTCGTGGGTGTGGATGGGACTGGAGTCGCCGCGGGCGGGCTACGCCAAACTCCAGGGGCAGGACACGCTGGCGCTGACGCGGGAGCTGCGCCGGCACGGGATCCGGGTGCTGGGCTCCTCCATCATCGGGCTGGAGCATCACACGCCGGAAAACATCGGCGACGAGATCGAGCACGCCGCGGCGCACGCCACCGATTTTCATCAGTTCATGCTCTACACGCCGGTGCCGGGTACGCCGCTCTACGGCGAGATGGCGGCGCAGGGGCGGCTGCTGGATGTGGACCTGGCCGACATTCACGGGCAGCACGCCTTCAACTTCGAGCACGCGGCGATCTCGCGCGCGGACTCACAGCGCTTCCTCAACGCCGCCTTCGTGCGCGACTTCGAGCGCAACGGGCCCAGCCTGTTCCGGGTGTGCCGCACCACGCTGGCGGGCTGGCAGCGCTACCGCGACGATGCCGACGCGCGGGTGCGGCGGCGTTTCCGTTTTGAGGCGCGTTCGCTGCGCTACTACGCCGTCCTGCTGTGGGCGATGGAGCGCCAACTGCGCCCGACTCACGCGGCGCTGGCGGACGAGGTGGGCGCCCTGGGCGCGGAACTGGGGCGCGAGTTCGGGCCCCTCAGCCGGCTGCTGGGCGCGGCGCTGGGTCCGGCGCTGCTGTGGACCAGCCGGCGCGAGCAACGCCGCCTGGAACGGGGCCAGACGTACGAGCCGCCGACCTTCGTGGAGCGGCGGAATTGGGCGGCCGAGGCGGCGCAAACGTAGGCGGTGGCGGCTAGTACAGGACGCGGGCGCGCAGAGTGTGGGGGAGGCGGGCGAGGCGGCGCTGCAGCTCGCGGGCGCGGGCGGGGTCGCCGCTTTCGATGTCGGTGACGACGTAGCCGACGGCGGGGGTGGTTTCGAGGAACTGGCCGGCGATGTTGACCTGGGCGGCGGAGAAAACGGCGTTGACGGCGGAGAGTACGCCGGGGCGGTTGTGGTGGATGTGGAGCAGGCGGTGGCGGCCGGGATGGGCGGGGAGGGAGACCTCGGGGAAGTTGACGGCGGAAACGGTCGAGCCATTGTCGCTGTAGCGAATGAGCTTGCCGGCGACCTCGAGGCCGATGTTCTGCTGGGCCTCCTCGGTGCTGCCGCCGATGTGGGGGGTGAGCAGGACGTTGTCGAGGCCGCGCAGCGGGGAGACGAACTCGTCGTGGGCGGCGCCGGGCTCGCGCGGAAAAACGTCGATGGCGGCGCCGCCGAGCTTGCCGGCGCGCAGGGCGGCGGCCAGGGCGTCGAGATCGGCGACGGAGCCGCGCGAGGCGTTGAGGAAGTGGGCGCCAGGCCTCATCGCGGCGAACTGAGCGGCGCCGATCATGCCGCGCGTCTCCGGGGTTTCGGGCACGTGCAGGGTGACGACGTCGGCCTGCCGCAGCAGCGCCTCGAGCGAACCGGCGGGGCGGGCGTTGCCCAGCGCCAGCCGGGCCTCGATGTCGTGATAGATCACCTGCATGCCGAGGGCTTCGGCGAGAACGCCGACCTGGGTGCCGATGTGGCCGTAGCCGACGATGCCCAGGCATTTGCCGCGCGCCTCGTGCGCGCCGGCGGCGGTCTTGGCCCAGCCGCCGCGGTGGGCGAGGGCGTTGCGCTGGGGGATGCCGCGCAGCAGCAGGATGGCCTCCGCCAGCACCAGCTCGGCGACGCTGCGGGTATTGGAGAAGGGGGCGTTGAAGACGGGCACGCCGGCGAGGGCGGCGGCTTCGAGCGCGACCTGGTTGGTGCCGATGCAGAAGCAGCCGACGGCGATGAGCCGGGCGGCGGCGCGCAGCGCGTCGGCGGTGAGCTTGGAGGCGGAGCGGATGCCGAGGATATGCACGCCGGCGAGGGCGGCGGCGAGCTCGGCGCCGCGCAGGGCGCCGCGGCGCAGCTCGACGTTAGTGTAGCCGGCGGCGGCAAAGGCGTCGAGCGCGCTGGCGTGGATGCCTTCGAGCAAAAGGATCTTGATCTTCGGTTTGGGGAGCGAGGGCGGGGTGGGGGTCATGGGTTGGTTTGCGGGCCGGCGAGAATTTCGGCCAGATGCCAGGCGCGGCGATCCGAGCCCTGCTGGATCTGCTCGCGGCAACTGAAGCCGTTGGTGACGACGCGGGTATCGGGGGTGGCGGCGCGGACGCGCGGCAGCAGCACACGCTCGCCCAGAGTTTGCGAGAGCGCGTAGGTATCGCGCTCGAAGCCGAAGGGGCCGGCCATGCCGCAGCAACCGGCGTCGAGCAACTCGACCGTGGCGCCGGTGGAACGCAGCAGCGCGAGGTCGTCGTCCAGGCCCTGGAGGGCGCGCTGGTGGCAGTGGGGATGGACCAGCAGCCGTCCGGCAACGGCGGGCGGGCGCCACTGCGGGGCGTGGCGGCGCAGAAATTGGGCGAGCAAGAGGGATTGTTCGCGCAGGCGGGCGGCGCGCGGATCGCGCGGCAGCAGGTTGAGCAGCTCGTCGTGGAAGACGCTGGCGCAGCCGGGCTCGAGCAGCACGATGGGAGTGCCGGCGGCGAGTTCGGGCGCCAGGACATCGAGCACGCGCTGCAGGTAGGTCCGGGCCAGATCGAGCTGGCCGGCGTCGTAGAGCGGACGGCCGCAGCAGATCGGGCGCGACGCCAGGCGCACGCTGAAGCCGGCGCGCTGCAGCACCTCGCGCGCCGCGGCCAAAGCCGGCGGACGGAAATAGTTATTGAAGGTGTCGGCCCAGAGCAGGACCGGCGGGCCGGCGCCGGCCGGGGGCGCGCCGAAGCGGGTGAAGGGGCGGGCGAGGCGCGGCAGGCGGCGGGCAGGATGGACGCCCAGCAACTGCTTGAGCGCGGGCTCGGCGAAGCGGGCGGCGGCGGCGGCCAAGCCGGGGGCGGCCGCGCCGGCGCGGGCGAGCACGTCGAGGCGGCTGAAGGCCTGCATGAAGAGCGGGCGGCGGTGGGTCTGGTAGTAGTGGGAGAGGAACTCAGCTTTGTAGCTGGCGATATCGACCGACACCGGGCACTCGGACTTGCAGGCTTTGCACGACAGGCAGAGGTCGAGCGCGGCCTTGACCTGCTCGTTCTCCCAAGCGTGGGGGAGGACCTCGTTCTGCAGCAGCTCCCAAAGCAGGTGGGCGCGGCCGCGGGGGGAGTGCTCTTCGGCGCGGGTGGCCATGTAGCTGGGGCACATGACGCCGCCCGATTCCTTGCGGCAGAGGCCGACGCCGACGCAGCGCGAGGCGGCGCGGGCGAGCGAGCCCTGGTCGGCGGCGAAGGCGAAGCGGGTGGCCGGCTGCTGCGGGGCGTAGTCGGCGCCGTAGCGCAGGTCGGCGTGGGGCTCGGCGGCGTCCAGCAGTTTGCCGGGGTTCATTTTGCCGTCCGGGTCCCAGAGGCGCTTGAACTCGCGGAAGGCCTGCATCAGCTCTTCGCCGAACATTTTGGGCAGCAGCGCGCCGCGCGCCTGGCCGTCGCCGTGCTCGCCCGAGATCGAGCCGCCGTGGGCGAGCACCAAGTCGGCGGCGCGCTCGATGAACTCCCGAAAGGCGCGGATGCCGGGGGCGGACTCGAGATCGAAGTTGATGCGCATGTGGACGCAGCCCTGGCCGTAATGGCCGTACATGGGCGTGGTGTAGCCGTACTCGTCCATCAGGCGCTTGAGGCCGCGCAGGTACGCGCCCAACTTTTCCGGGGCCACGGCGGCGTCTTCCCAGCCTTCCCAGCCGTTGGGGCGGCCGGGGACGAAGGCGGTGGCGCCGAGGCCGCTCTCGCGGATGCGCCAGACGCGCTCGGCTTCGGCTTCGGTGTAGGCGCGGACGGCCGGCGGCTGGGGAAACGCTGCGGCGGCGGCGGTGAAGCGGGCGATCTGAGCCTCCAGCTCGGGCTCGCTCCAGGCGCCGAACTCGGCCAGCAGCGTGCCGCCGCCGGGCGGCAGCAGGCCGAGGTCGCCGGCGAGGAGGTGCTTGGCGCGCATCAGCTCGGTCAGCACAGCGTCAAAGCCCTCGAGGCCGATGGGGCGATGCTCTAGGATGGCGGGGACGTGATCGGCGGCGAGGAAGGCGTCGGGAAACCCGAGCGCCAACAAACGGCGGCAGGGGGGGCTGGGGGTGAGTTCGAGCGTGGCTTCGAGGAGGGTGACGCAGGTGCCTTCGGAGCCGACCAGGGCGCGGGCGAGGTGAAAGCCGTTTTCGGGGAGCAGCCAGTCGAGGTTGTAGCCGGAGACGCGGCGGGGGATCTGCGGAAAGCGGCTGCGGATCAGCGGGGCGTAACGCTCGGCAAGGCGCTCAAGGCCGGCGACGATTTGCCCGGGCCGGCCGCCGCGGGCGATGGTGGCGGCGCGTTGGGCGGCGTCCAGGGGCCCGACCTGCATGCGGGTCCCGTCATACAGCAGCACCTCGAGGGCGGCGATGTTGTCCACGGTCTTGCCGCCCATGAGGGCGTGGACGCCGCACGAATTGTTGCCGATCATGCCGCCCAGGGTGCAGCGGCTGTGGGTGGCGGGGTCGGGAGCGAAGGTGAGGCGGTGGGTTTCGGCGGCCTCGCGCACGCGGTCGAGCACGATGCCGGGCTCGACCCGGGCGCGGCGGCTTTGCGGGTCAAGCTGGAGCAGGCGCGCCATGTGGCGGGAGAAGTCGAGGATGAGGGCGGCGTTGCAGGCCTGGCCGGCGAGGCTGGTGCCGGCACCGCGGGGCAGGACCGGGGCGCCGAGAGGGCGGGCGGCGGCGAGGACGGCCTCGACGTCGGCGGCGTCACGGGGGCAAACGACGCCAATGGGGACCTGGCGGTAGTTGGAGGCGTCGGTGGCATAGAGGGCGCGGGCGCCGGGATCAAACCGAATCTCGCCGCGGACGGCGGCGCGCAGGCGGCGCTCAAGCTCGGCCGCCTCGGGAAACGCCCGCCGCCAAGTGGCGTGCGAGCTCGGCGGCAGGGGGGCGGGAGCGGGCGCCATAGTTGAGTGTACGGTGCCGCGGCGGTTTTCCAAAACTCATAAGCCGGGCGGGCGCGGACGGGGTAAGGGCTGGCCGGTCATGCGATCGCTGCCAGCAGAATTCGAAACTCCCATTCCGGACCCAACCGAACGGTCACTCACCGTGGCATTTCCCTACCGTCGCTCATATATTTTTCTGTTGGACTACGCTCCTCTATGCGTATGATCTGCTGCATAACGTTTGTGTCATATCCAGGCACGAGCGAACGCAGGCGGAAGCAAGGGGTGCGACCATGGCAAGGAAGCTGGCGACATATGTCATTGCGGTGATGTTCTGGCTGCTGGCGGCGGGCCTGCTGGCGGCGCAGTCGAATCCGACCGGGAGCCTGAGCGGGGTGGTGCTGGACCCCTCCGGGGAAGCGATTCCGGGGGCGACGGTGGCGGTGACCGACGTCGGCACGGCGCAGGTGTTCAACCTGCAGTCGGACGCGACCGGCCGCTTCTCGCTCACCAACCTGAGCCCGGGCAGCTACAACGTGGCGGTGACGCACGCCGGCTTTCAGCGCGCCGCGTTCAACGGCGTGCAGATCGTGATCGGGCAGACCTACACGCTGAGCGCCAAGCTGAAGGTGGGCGCGGCCACGCAGACGGTGGAGGTGAATGCGGGCCAGCAGGTGATCCAGACGCAGCAGACCTCGGTGGGCGACCAGGTGACGGGGCAGCAGATTTTGCAGGTGCCGATCACCTCGCGCAACACGCAGGACCTGTCCCTGATGGAGCCGGGGACGCAGACCGGGCCGACGCCGCGGCAGAGCCAGTTCAACGGGCTGCCGCCGGGGGCGCTGAACATCACCTTCGACGGCATCAACAGCCAGGACAACCTGCTGAAGTCCACCACCGGGAGCAGCTTCTTCTCGATCGAGCAGCCGCGGGTGGACGATGTGCAGGAGTTCAGCATTACCGAGGGGGCGAACGATGCGGCCGACACCGGCGAGGGGGCGGTGCAGATCGCGCTGGTGAGCAAGAGGGGGAGCAACCAGTTTCACGGCGGGGCGTGGGAGTATCTGCGCAACGACGCGCTCAACGCCAACTACTACTTCAACAACCTGAACGGGCTGAAGCGGCAGCGGCTGCGCCTGAACGAGTTCGGCGGCAAGCTGGGCGGCTACCTGATCAAGAACAAGCTGTTCTTCTTCGTGGACTCGGACTTTTTCATCAACCCCAACGCGGTGCTGCGGCAGCGCTCGATCCTGACGCCGTCAGCGGCGGCGGGCAAGTACACCTACGGGGTGGGCGCCATTCCGGCGACGCTGCCGAGCTGGGTGACGTGCGACGCCGCCAACAAGACGTGCACGGCGGACTTGTTCGCGATGGCGACGGCCAACGGGCAGAGCGGCACCCCCGACGCCACCATGGCCAAGGTGGTGGGCGAGCTGTCGGCGGCGGCGGCGGCGCCGGGGGTGAGCCAGGGGGCGCAAACCAACTTCAACGCGATTCCGCTGCTGTTCAACTCCAACGCCAGCAGCAACCAGCAGTACCCGGACCTGCGGCTGGACTACAACATCAACACGACCAACTCGCTGGAGTTCGACTACCACTACTCGCATTACAACGCCGAACCCGACCTGCTGAACAGCTCTGACGCCAGCTATCCGGTGGCGCCGTTCAACCAGAACGTGGGCGGGCAGATCTCCAACCGCAGCCTGATGGCGATCGCCTGGCGCTGGCAGCTCTCGCCCACCATCAACAACGAACTGCGCGTGGGCGGCAACAGTTCGCCGGTGTGGTTCGACCAGGGCGCGGTGGCGGCGATTTATCCCACGGTGACCAGCAATCTGGGCTCGAGCTTCGCGCGGCCGCTGTTTCCGGGCAACGTAAACTCCCAACTGCTCACCAACCCGTACAACGGCTACTTTCCGCAGAGCCGCAACGTGGCGCTGGCGCAGATCACCGACACGTTGAGCTGGCTGAAGGGCAATCACAGCTTCACCATGGGGACCAACGTCACCGGATTGCGCTACAAGCAGACGCTCTCCACCCAACCGGTGGCCGCGCTGAACCTCGGGCTGAGCTCGGTGGACCCGGCGCTGGGGATGTTCAACTCCGGCAACCTGCCGGGCATGGGGGCGAGCGACCTCAGTCTGGCCGAGGGCCTGTACGGCGTGCTCGACGGGCGCATCACCAGCTACAACCAGACGGTGAACGTCAACCCCTACACCCGGGCCTACACGCCGGGGTACAACAACCTGCGGCAGATCTCGCAGCGCGAAGCCGGACTGTTCTTTGCCGACGCCTGGCACATCACGCCCACGCTGAACATCAACTACGGCCTGCGCTGGGAATGGGAAGGCACGCCCAAGGACGACCTGAACGAGTACTACGTGCCCAGCGGCACGCTGGGGCAGGCGGGCTTGTGGGGCGTTTCCGGGCCCAACAACCTGTTCAAGCCGGGCACGGTGCCGGGGGCGGTGACCACGTTCGTCAACGACCAAGGGGCGAACTTCTACAACAGCTACAAGAAGGACTTCGCCCCCAGCCTGGGGCTGGCGTGGACGCCGTCGGCGCTGCCCGGCGGCATCCTGCAGGCGATCTTCGGCGCTGGCGGGGAGTCGGTGTTCCGCGCCGGCTACTCGATCTCCTATGACCGCGAGGGGCTGAGCTTCTTCAGCGGCCAGATCGCCTCCAATCCGGGGGCGCGCAACAACGGCTTCCTGACCGCAGCCAGCAGCAACGGCGCGCCGGGCTCGGGGCTGTTCCAAGCCGGCAGCCTGTTTCTCAACAACAACGGCAGCAACGGCAACCTGGGCGTGGTGGGGCAGGAGGAGTCGCTGGCCTACGGCAGCACGCTGCCGATCAACCCCGCCTTCGGCGACTCGGTGAACGCCTACGATCCCAACCTCAAGCCGCCGATCATCCAATCGTGGACGGTGGGCATCGAACGCCAGCTCAACCGCAACACCGCACTCGAGATCCGCTATGTCGGCAACCACGGCACGCGGGAGTGGGCGACGCTCAACCTCAACGAAACCAACATCTTTGAGAACAACTTCCTCTCCCAATTCAACGCCGCGGTGGGCAACCTCAACGCCTGCCTGGCCAATCAGGCGGCTTGCAAGGCGGCGGCGGGGGTGGTCTCGACCAAGACCTACTCCAACTTCGGCGACCTGGGCCTGACCGGGCAAACCGCGGTGCCGATCATGACGGCGGCGTTCACCGGGAGCCAAACCGGCTCGCAGACCGCCGGCGGGTTCAGCAGCGGCCTGTTCCTCTCCCAACTGCAGAACGGGCAGGCGGGGAGCATGGCGAACTCGATCGCCAGCAGTTACTCCGACTGGAGCAACATCAAGACCGCGGGGCTGCCCTCGAACCTGTTCTGGGCGAATCCGGACGCCACCGGGGGAGCGTTCATGCTCTCGGATCCGAACCAGTCGACCTACAACGCGCTGCAGATCGAGTTGCGGCGGCGGATGTCGAGCGGGCTGCAATTTTTGGGCAATTACACCTGGTCGCACACGCTGGGCACGGGCACCATCTACAGCCTGCGCAACCTCGGCGGCTGGGAGGCGCCGGGGGGAAGCGACATTCGCCACCAGTTCAAGTTCGAGAGCCTGTGGACGCTGCCGTTCGGGCCCGGGCACCGCTGGAAGTCGGGCTCGACGCTGGTGAACGACCTGATCGGCGGCTGGGAGTGGGACGGCATCACGCGCTGGCAGACGGGCGCGCGCATGCAGCTCACCGGGGGCCTGGGCGGCACCTTCAACCAGAACGACGGCGGGGTGAACGTCATCGGGCAGAGCGTGGATCAGATCCAGAGCCAACTGGTGGCCACGCCGCAGACCAACACCAAAGGCTTGGGCGTGGTCTTCTATGCGCCCAGCAGTCTGCTGGGCACCAACCAGCAGCGCTCCAATACGGCGGTGCTGCAATCGTGCCAGACGGCGGGCAAGTTCTGCGCACAGCCCTACGTGTATGGCCCCGGGTTCTTCGAGGCCGACTGGGCGCTGGTGCGCAATATTCAGCTCACCGAAAAGGTGAGCATGATGCTGCGCGCCAATGCGCTCGATGCCTTCAACAACATCAACTTTCTGCCTCCGAGCGGCGATCTGCAATCCACGCAGTTTCTGCAGATCACCAACGCGTATTCGGATTTCAACTCCAGCCAGTACCCCGGCGGGCGGGTGATCGAGCTGCAGGCGCGGCTGATCTTTTAAGCCCGCGGCACGATCGCGGCGTCCACGACGGCGGCCCCTGCGGGCCGCCGTCGTGTGTTCACCCCAACATCGGGTGATTTGCATCACCGCATGAAAAGCGGTTGAATGAAGAAGATGTTCATGTCGGAGTCAGCCTATGCCCCTTGCTTGTGCCAAAGCCCCCAAAGCGACTTGTTCACGCGTATTTGCGCGCAGTGCGGCGTTGCTGCTGGCGGCGGGTTTCTGCGTTGCTGCCCATGCGGTGCCCAGCTTCGCGCGCCAGACCGGGTTGGCCTGCAGCGTTTGCCATACCAGCCCGCCGGAGCTGACTGCCTTCGGGCGTTTGTTCAAGCTGCGTGGCTACACCCTGCAAAACAAGGCCGCCAATCCGCCCGTGGGCAACACCAAGTCGCTGGGACTGACGCAAGCGATTCCGCTGTCGGTGATGCTGCTGATGTCGGACACGGCCGATCAGGCCGTGGTACCGGGGACACAGAACAACACCGCGGCGTTCCCGCAGCAACTGAGCGTGTTTCTGGCGGGCGCGTTCGCCAGCCATTTCGGCGGGTTTGCGCAGTTCACCTACGACCACTCCAGCGACCACTTCACCATGGACAATACCGACCTGCGCTATGCCGAGGAGCGGACGCTGGGGGGCAGGGATTGGATCTACGGGGTGACGCTGAACAACAATCCGGGCGTGGAGGACGTGTGGAACAGCACGCCGACCTGGGGATTCCCGTGGATTTCGAGCGATTCGGCGGTCGGCCCGCTGGCGGCGCCGCTGATTGACGGGGGGCTGGCGCAGGATGTGATGGGGCTGGGCGCGTACAGCCTTTGGAACAATCATATTTATACGGCCTTCAGCGCCTACCGCTCGGAGCACGCGGGTGGACCGCGACCGGTGGATGGCAAGGGCTTCACCTACAACATCGCCGGGCTGGCCCCGTATTGGCGCGTGGCCTGGCAGCAAACCGCAGGCGACAACTACTTTGAGTTCGGTACCTTCGGCCTGGCCGTCAACAGCTTCCCGGGCGCGATCAGCGGCGCCGAAGACCGCTACCTCGATCCCTCGGTGGACCTGCAGTGGGAGCGCCCGCTGGGGCCCAATCTGATTGACGCGCACGCCTCCTTCACGCACGAAGTGGCGACGCTGAACGCCAGCTTCGCAGCCGGAGCGGCGGCCAACCTGAAGGACACGCTGAACGCGTTCCGCTTCGATACCACCTACCACTGGAGGCATCGGTACACGCTCACCGGGGCCTATTTTTCGACCACCGGCACCACGGACACGGCGCTGTATGCGCCGGCGGCGGTGACCGGCAGCCAGAACGGCAGTCCGAACACGGACGGCTACATCCTCCAGGGGGGCTACTGGCCGGCGCAGAACATTGACCTCAGCCTGGCGTACACGGGCTACCTGAAATTCAATGGCGCCGGCACGAACTACGACGGCGCCGGGCGCAACGCCAGCGACAACAACTCCGTGTATCTTGCCTTGTGGGTGATTTTCTGAAAGCAGCGCGCTCGGAGAGGGGAGACGGAATGGGCACACCAATGAACACGACGCCGCGGCCGAAAGAGATGGGCCGGCGGTCGTTCTTCGCGGGCTTGCTAGGTGTCGGCGCGGCGGGGGTGGGACTGCTGCTCTCGATTCCGGTGCTGCGCTACGCCCTGTTCCCGCTCACCACCCGGATGCGGCAGCGCTCCTGGTCGGCGCTGGGGCCGGTGAACCAATACACGAGTCCGGCGACGGCGCCGGTGCGCAAGACGGTCACCTTCAGCCAGCAGGATGGCTGGCGGCAACTGGTGTCGGCGCAATCGGTATACGTCACCCACAGCAACGAGGGCAAGGTGGAGGTGCTGTCGGCGATCTGCCCGCACCTGGGGTGCACGGTGTCCTGGCAGCCGGGGCATGACCGCTTCGTCTGTCCCTGCCACGGCAGCGAGTTTGACGCCGATGGCAAGCGCATCGCCGGGCCCTCGCCGCGCAACATGGACAAGCTTCCGGTGCGCGTGGACAATGGCCAATTGGAGGTCGAGTTCGAGTACTTCCGTCCCAACGTGCCCAATCAGGAGTTGATGAGCTAGGCAGCGCCTATGACGCCGGAAACCCCCAAGTCCGCCCCGCCCCGCCGGCGCAACCGCGTGCTGGATTGGATCGACCACCGTACCGGCCTGCGCCGCCTCATGCGCGAATCGCTGGACGAACCCATTCCCGGCGGCCCGCGCTGGGCGTACGTGTTCGGGTCGGGCCTGCTGTTTCTGTTCGTCTCGCAGGTGGTGACCGGGCTCTGCCTGACGCTGTACTACGTGCCCTCGGTGGATGACGCGCACACCAGCGTGGCCTACATCACCAAGGTGGTGGCGGCAGGCGCGTTTCTGCGCAGCCTGCACTCCTATGGCGCGAGCGCGATGATCATCGTGCTGGCGCTGCACTTCCTGCAGACCTTCCTTTACGGCTCCTACAAGGGGCGGCGCGAGCTGCTGTGGCTTTCCGGCGCACTGACGTCCTTTCTGGTGCTGGGGATGGGGTTCACCGGCTACCTGCTGCCCTGGGACCAGAAATCGTACTTCGCCACCGCCGTGGGCACCAACGTGATTGGCGAGGTGCCGATCATCGGCAGTTGGCTGACGAGTTTCCTGCGCGGCGGGGACACGCTGGGCACGCTGACGCTGTCGCGCTTCTACGTGGCGCACGTCTTCCTGCTGCCGGCGGGGATCATGATGCTGGTCGCCGTCCACCTGGCGCTGTTCCGCAAGGCGGGGCCGGCCGGGCCGATGACCGAAAATCCGGTGCAGCCGACGCTGCCGCCGGGCAGCTTCTATCCCTGGCAGGTGCTGATGGACATGGGCTTTGCGCTGGTGCTGATCGCGGCGCTGGGCGTGCTGGCCTACTTCCATCCGATCGGGCTGGGGCCGCGCGCCAACCCCGCCGCCGCCAACTACCTGCCGCGGCCGGACTGGTATTACCTGCCGCTGTTCGAGTGGCTGAAACTGTGGGAAGGCCCCTACGTCGCGCTGGCGGTGGTGGGGGTGCCGGGGCTGCTGGCGGCGGGCTTTTTCCTGCTGCCGTTCCTCGACCGCGGCCTGGAGCGGCGGCCGTGGCGGCGGCCGCTGCCGCTGCTGGCGGTCTCGATCGTGCTGGCCGGAGTGCTCTATTTGGGCGGGCGCAGCCGCTACGACGACCTGCACGATCCCAGCGTGGCGCGCCAGTTGGCGCGGCAGGCGGCGGAGGATCGGGCGTATACGGCGGCGCCGTTCAAGCCGCTGATGGTGTCGCCCGGCGGCGAGGGGAGCGCGCCTCCGGTATTGGCCGCGGCGCCAGGTCCGGTGAGCCCGCTGGTGGCGCAGGGCCATGGCGTGTTTCAGAACAACGGCTGCTTCGCCTGCCACGGCAACCTGGGCATGGGCACCTCCCACGCGCCGTCACTGGCCGGGATCACGAAAAAATTCACCGGCGCCCAGATTACGGAATTGCTGCATCATCCCACCGCCGCGATGCACGCCGGCGGCATGCCGGCGTTCCAGCTCTCCAGCAACGACATGAGCGCGCTGCTGTCCTACCTGGGCGTGATCGGCACCACGGCGGCGACGGTGGCGCCGACCTACAACACCGCGCCCCAGGTGGCGGCGGCGATCGCCGAGACCGCGCCCGCCACCGCCGCGGCGGGCATGCCGCCGCTGGCGCTGAGCGAGGCGGAAGCGGCGGGCACGCCGGCGGCGCCCGCAAGCGCCGCCAGCGCCGAGTTGGCCACCGGCCAGCAGTTGTTCCAGCAGCACGCCTGCTTCGCCTGCCATGGCTCCAGCGGGCAGGGCACGGCGCGGGCGCCGGCGCTGCCCGGCATGATCCATCTGCTCAGCGACCAGCAGCTGGCGGCGCTGATTCGCTCGCCCAATGCGCGCATGCGCGCCGGCGGCATGCCGGCCTACAGCGGCGATGCCACCAGCCTCAGCGCGCTGATCGCCTACCTGCGCTCGCTGCCGGTGCCGGGCGTGCCGGCGGGCGCCGCCGCGGCCACCGCCGCCA
>DAIDIF010000144.1 GCA_027451805.1 Acidobacteriota bacterium | reverse complement strand
CCATCCCCTCCGCCGCCGGAATCTGGCAGCCGCGCTGATGCGCCACGCCGTTGATCGTCACCCGGCACTCGAAGCAGACGCCCATGCCGCACAGCGGCCCGCGCGCCTCGCCCCCCACCGCGCGCCGCGCCGGCGCGCCGGCGGCCGCCACCGCGGCGGCCACGCTCACGCCGGCGGCGGCCTCAACGGCGCAGCCGTCAATGCGCAGGCGCATACGGGCGCTCCGGCCGGTAGGGGTGGGCGGGGATGGCCGGCGTCTCGCCGGTGAGCGCCGCCGCCACCAGCGCGCCCGTGCCCAGCGAGGTGGTGATGCCCAGGCCCTCGTGGCCGGTGGCGAGCACGACGCTGGCATCGCGCGGCCAGCGGCCGATCAAGGGCAGGCTGTCGGGCGTGGCGGCGCGAAAGCCGGTCCAGGTGCGGATCGCCGCCAGCCGTCCCAGCCCGGGCAGGTAGGCCTCCGCCTGCTGCAGCATGCGGGCCAGGATGGCGTGGTCCACGGCGCCGTCGACGGCGTCAAACTGGCGCGAGGAGCCGATCAGGATTTGCCCGGTGGCGCGCGGCTGCGCGTTGAACGCCACCGACTCCGCGCCGTGCGAGTGCGCGCTCTTGAGGTAGCCCAACTCGACCAGTTGGTGGCGCACCCAGCCGGGATAGCGGTCGGTGATCACCAGGTGGCCCTTGCGCGGCTTGATCGGCAATCCCGGGGTCAGCGCCGCGGCGGCCGCGCCGGCCGCGTTCACGATCGAGCCGGCGTGCAGCTCACTGCCGTCGGCCAAACGCACGCGGCCGCCGCCGATGGCCGCCACGCCCGCACCCAGGCGCAGCTCCGCGCCGCGCGCCTGGGCGCGCTGGAGCAGCGCCAGCGCCGCGCAGGGCGGGTACAGCACCGCATCCCCGGGCACCCGCAGGCCGCCCGCCAAGCCGGCGCGCAGATGCGGCTCCGCGTCCGCCAATTGGCGCGCGTCGAGCATCTCGGTCGCCACGCCGCGGGCACCGTAGTAGGCGTGCTTGCGCCGTACCTCGGCCATTTCCTCCTCGTCCGCCGCCACCCAGATGGTCCCGCTCGGGGTGTACTCGGCCTCCGGCGGCAGCTCCGGCGCCAGGCTCTGCCACAACTCCTGGGAGTAGCGTGTCAGCGCGAACTGCGCCTCGGAGTCGTCCATCACCACGATGTGGCCCATGCCCGCCGCGGTGGCGCCGCCGCCCACGCCCGCCGCGTCCACCACCAGCGCGCGCAGCCCGCGCCGGGCGCACGCCTCCGCGCACGCCGCGCCGACGATGCCGGCGCCCACCACGATCACATCGGGCGCCGCCATCAGCGAATGCCCTGCCGGAACGGGTCCTCCGGATCGAGCAGCAACTCGGCGGTGGCGGTGATGTAGGCGCGGCCGGTGATCTCGGGATAGAGCCGGCCCTCGCGCAGGGTGAACGCGCCGCGAAACTCGGTGTCGAGGATGCTCGCCTGGCGCCAGCTTTCGCCTTCGCGCAGCCGCCCATCGGCCTGCAGGCAGGCGAGCTTGGCGCTGGTGCCGGTGCCGCAGGGCGAGCGGTCGTAGGCCTTGCCCGGGCAGAGCACGAAGTTCTTGCTGTTGGCGCCGGCGGGCGAGGGCCCGTAGAGCTCGATGTGGTCAATCTCGGCGCCCTCGGCGCCGGTGACCCCGGCGGCGGTGAGCGCCTGCCGGATCGCCCAGGTGTAGGCGGTCAACTCCTCCACTTTCGCCAGCTCCAGCGTGTAGAGGTGGGTGTGCGCCGTCACCAGAAAGAACCAGTTGCCCCCCCAGGCCACGTCCCCGGTCACGGACCCGTAGCCGGGCACGGCGACCGTGACATTGTGCGCATGCCGGTAGCTCGCCACGTTGGCCACCGTGACTTCGCCGTTGGCGTGCAGCGTGGTCTGCACTTCGCCCACCGGCGTCTCGATGCGGTGCGCACCCGGCTGAATCCGGCCCAGGTACGCCAGCGACGCGATCAACCCGATCGTGCCGTGCCCGCACATGCCCAGGTAGCCGACGTTATTGAAGAAGATAATGCCCGCCGCCGAGCCCGGATCCGCCGGCTCGCACAGCAGGCCGCCCACGATCACGTCGGAACCGCGGGGCTCGTTCACCACCGCCGAGCGCAGCCAGTCGTAGTCGCGGCGCAACCGCTCCAGGCGCTCGGCCAGCGGCCCGCGGCCCAACTCCGGCCCGCCCTCCAGCACCAGCCGCGTCGGCTCGCCCGCGGTGTGCGAATCCAGCACACAAATCGCTTTCCAGCCCTTCGGCGGCATTGGTCGTCCTTCTTCCTTTAGTAGCTTACGCGAGGCGGCTAGTATATTGTATAAATGTCGCTAGAAGGAGCCCCGTGCAATGCAATGGACCGGCGTGCTGCCCGCCATCACCACCCCGTTTGACGCCCAGTTGGAGGTGGACCACCGCGTCTTGGCCGCGCACGCGCAGCGTCTGCTCGCGGCCGGCTGCGCCGGTATCGTGGCGTTAGGCTCGCTAGGCGAAGCCGCCACGCTGGAGCGGGAGGAAAAACTCGCCATTCTGGCGACGCTGGCCCAGACACTGGGCGGCAAGGCTCCGCTCGCCGCCGGCATCTCCGCCCTCAGCACGGCGGATGCGGTGGCGCTGGCGCACGCCGCCGAAGCCACCGGCTGCACCGGTCTGATGGTGCTGCCGCCGTACGTCTATCGCGGTGACTGGCGCGAGACCAAGGCTCATGTCAGCGCCATCCTGCGCGCGACGCGTCTGTCCTGCATGCTCTACAACAACCCAGTCGCCTACGGCACCGATTTTCTGCCGGAGCAGATCGAGGAGCTGGCCGCGGAGAACGCCAACCTGCACGCGGTGAAGGAGTCGAGCACCGACGCCCGCCGCGTCACTGCCATCCGGGCGCTCTGCGGCGACCGGCTGCAGATCCTGGTGGGCGTGGACGATTGCGTGCTCGAGGGCGTGGCGATGGGCGCGGTGGGGTGGATTGCGGGCGTGACCAACGCCCTGCCGGAAGACACGGTCGCGCTGTTCGAAGCCGCGCGCGCCGGCGACACCGAGACCGCCGCGGCGCTGAACCGCTGGCTGCTGCCGCTGCTGCGCATGGATACGGTGCCCAAGTTCGTGCAGTTGATCAAGCTCATCCAGCAGGAGGCCGGGCTGGGCAGCGAGCGGGTGCGCCCGCCGCGCCTGGAAGTGGTGGGCGCGGAGCGCGAGGCTGCCTTGGCCGCGATTCACGCCGCGCTGAGCACGGCGAACGCGCAGCGCGGGCGCGCGGTGCAGCCCGCCGGGAGAGCCTGATGGCCGAGGCTCGGGCGGCGACCTTGCCCACCCGCTCGCTCATCGCGGGCGAACCCGGGGGCGCGGGCGGGGGCGCGTTCCGCGCCTTTGCTCCGGCCGCCGGGGCCGAGATCGAGCCCGCCTTCACCGCCGCCTCTGGGGCCGACCTGGAGCGCGCCGCCAGCGCCGCCGCGGCGGCGTTCGACGACACGCGCCGCCGCAGCGGCCCGGCGAAAGCCGCCTTCCTGCGCGCCATCGCGGAGGAGCTCGAAGCCGCCGCCCCGGCGCTGCTGCCGCGGGCCCAGTTGGAGACGGCGCTGCCACTGCCGCGCCTGCAAGGCGAGCTGGGGCGCACCGCCCTGCAACTGCGGCTCTTCGCCGCGCTGGTGGAGGAAGGCTCCTGGGTGGATGCGCGGCTTGACCGCGCCCAACTCCGGCCCGCCGGGCCGCGCAAGCCCGACCTGCGCAGCCTGCTGCGCGCGCTCGGCCCGGTGGCCGTCTACGGCGCCAGCAACTTCCCGCTCGCCTTCTCGGTGGCCGGGGGCGACACCGCCTCGGCGCTGGCGGCAGGCAATCCGGTCCTGGTCAAAGCCCACCCCGCGCATCCGGGAACCAGCGCGCTGGCGGGCGCGGCGATCGCCGCGGCGGCGCGGCGCTGCGGCTATCCCGCGGGCGTGTTCTCGCTGCTGTTCGACGCCGGCACCGAAGTGGGCGCGGCGCTGGTACAGCATCCGGCGGTGCGCGCGGCCGGGTTCACCGGCTCGCTGCGGGGCGGGCGGGCGCTCATGGATCTGGCGGCGGCGCGGCCCGAGCCCATCCCGGTGTTCGCCGAAATGGGCAGCAGCAACCCGGTCTTCGTGCTCCCGCGCGCGCTCGCCGAGCGCGG
>DAIDIF010000143.1 GCA_027451805.1 Acidobacteriota bacterium | reverse complement strand
TGCGTCCTAGCATCGCTTGCGCCTCGCCCCTTCCAGAGCGTTGTACCCCGGCAGCGGGCTCACTGCGACGTTCGCCCCCTGCGGAATTACGACCACCCCGGTTCGCAGCCCTGTCCCTGCGATCTCGCCCCGGTCAAGCGGGTGCGACTCGGGACCTGCCGGGTTCGGAGCTACACTGCCTTGCATGGGGTCCGACTTCCGCTTTGCCTTGCGCCAGTTGCGGCTGCGGCCGGCCTACACCGCGGCCTGCATCGGCGTGCTGGGGTTGGGGCTGGGGGTGAGCGCGGCGATGTTCACCGCGGTGTCGGCGGTGATGTTCCGGCCGCTGCCCTACCGCGACGCGGGGCGGCTGATGGTGCTGCAGGAGCCGCGCGGCGCGGTGCGGAGTTTCTGGGGCGTGCCCTATCGCGACGTGCGCGCCTGGCAGCGGGAGGATCGCGAGTTTTCGGCCATCGCCTACTCCGCGGACGCCGAAGGCGAACTCACCCGCAAGGGCACGGCGCACGCCGTGGCCGAGCTTCAGGCCAGCGCGAACTTGCTCGCCGCTTTGGGCACCGGGCCGGAACGCGGCCGCGGTTTCACGCCGCAGGAGGTGACGGCGGGAGCGCGCGAGTTGCTGTTGACCGACGCCTTCTGGCGCAAGCAGTTCGGCGCCGACCCCGCGGTCGTGGGCACAGTGGTGACGTATCGCGGCCGGCCCTACCGCATCCTCGGCGTGCTCCCGCCCGGGCTGGCGTTCCCTTTCAACCAGACCTACGACGTGTGGTCGCTCTATCTGCCCACGGCCGCCGACCGCAGCGGCAAGGGCAACAACTTCGACGTCTTCGGACGGCTGCGCGCGGGCATCTCGCCGGCCGCGGCGCAGGCGGAATTGAGCGCGCTGCAGGCACAGCGGGCGCAGCAACGGGGGGCGCTGAAGGAAGTCAGCCGGGTGGTAGTGGAACCCTACCGCAAGGAGCTGGAAGGCAACACGGGGCCGGCGCTGGAGGCGCTGGCGGCGGCGGTGGGCTTGGTGTGGCTGCTGGCGTGCACCAACGTCGCCTGTTTGCTGCTCACCGGACTGGCCGGACGCGGGCAGGAACTTTCGGTGCGGGTGGCGATGGGCGCGGGACGGGGGCGGCTGGCGAAACTGCTGCTGGGCGAGAGCCTGATCCTGGGCCTCGGCGGCGCGCTGCTGGGCGGCGGCATAGCCTGGCTGATTGTGCACGTGCTGAGCAAGGCGGTGAAGCCGCTGCTGCAAGTGAAGCATCTGGCGGTGAACGGCGACGTGCTGGCGGTGCTGGCCGGGCTGAGCCTGGCGAGCGTGGCGCTGGTGGGGATGGCGCCGGCGCTGCTGGCGGCGCGCGTGCGCGTCAAGCACGGATTGCACGGCGGACCGGCGCTGGGCGGGCGCGCCGGGCGCTCGCGCCTGCGCGACGTGCTGGTGGCGGCCGAAATCGCCATGGCGCTGGCGCTGGCCGCCGCCGCCGGATTGATGCTGCGTACGGTGAACGCGCTGGAGCGGCAGCCGCTGGGCTTTGACGGCGCGCATGTCGTCGCGGCCAGCTTCCTGTTCCCTCCCGGACAGTGGAAGCAGCGCAACGTCGTCCCCGGCTTTTACAACCCGGTGCTGGCGGCGCTGCGGCAGGATCCCGAGGTCGCGGCCGCGTCCTTCAGCTCGACGGTCCCGCTGAACACCAACTTTCACGTCACCGGCATGTTCGGGGTGATCGGGCGCAAGATCACCCAGCAGAGCCAGTACCCGCAGGGCAACATGGACCTGACCACGGCCGGGTTCCCGCAGGCGCTGCGCATTGGGCTGGTGCGCGGGCGCTACTTCAACGACGCGCTCGACACGCCCCAGGCGCCGATGGTCGCGGTGGTGAACCGGATTTTCGCCGAGCGGTACTTCCCCAACGAAAGCCCACTGGGGCGGCAACTCAAGCTCGACACGCCGATGACCATCGTGGGCGTGCTCGACAACGTGCACGACAGCTCGGTGGCCGCGCCGCCGACGCCGACGGTCTATTTGGCGGTGTCGCAGCTCACGCGCAAGGCGATGCTCTACCAGATCGGGTCGAATTTCATGCAACTGGTGGTGCGCGGGCGCGAGCCGGCGGATGCGCTGATTCCGGAGGTGCGCGCCGACCTGCGGCATGCGGCGCCGGGCGCGGCGGTGAGAAACATCGTGCCGATGCGCCAACTGATCGCCCAGGGCATGGCGGCGCAGAACCTGGCGGCGCATCTGCTGACGCTGTTCGGCCTGGCGGCGCTGCTCATCGCCATGGCCGGGCTGTACGGGCTGCTGGCCTATGCGGTGAGCTGCCGCACGCGCGAGATCGGCGTGCGCATGGCGCTGGGCGCGCAGCCCGGGCAGGTGCTGGGCATGGTGCTGCGCCAGGCGGGCGGGCTGATCGCAGCGGGCATCGCCGGCGGGCTGGCGCTGGCGTTGGCCGGCGGGCGCGCGCTGCGGGCGTTCCTCTACCAGGTGCCGGCGCACGACCCCTGGACGCTGGCCGGAGTGGCGCTGCTGCTGGCGGCCGCGGGCACGGCGGCGGCTTTCGTGCCGGCGCGGCGGGCGGCCAAGCTCGACCCCTGCCGGGCGCTACGGGCAGAGTAGGCTACGGCTCGGTCCAGGTCCAGTTGGTGATCTCGGGCGGATCCTCGAAGTGGTCGCGGGCGTAGGCGGCGCTGTCGGCGATGGCGCGGTCGCAGGCGGCCATCAGGTCCTGGCGCCGGCCGGACTCGGGCAGCGCACGCCGCACCGCCTCCTTGGCGAGGTGGAAGCGGCTCATGTGGTTGAGCACCACCATGTTGAAGGGGGTGGTGGTGGTGCCCTGCTCGCTGAAGCCGCGCACGTGGAAGCGGTCGCCGTCGGGGCGGCCATGGATGACCTCGTGCACCGCGCGCTGGTAGCCGTGGAAGGCGAAGATCACGTTCTTGGAGGCGGTGAAGAGCTCGGCGAAGCGCTCGTCCGAGAGCCCATGGGGATGGACGTCGGGCGGGAACAGACACATCAGGTCGAGCACGTTCACCACCCGCACCCGCAACTCGGGCACGTTGCGGCGCAGCCACCAGGCGGCGGCCACGATCTCCATGGTGGGGATGTCGCCGCAGGCGGCCAGCACCACATCGGTCTCGCGGGCGTGGCCGGGGGTGGAGGCCCAATCCCAGACCGAGGCGCCGCGGCGGACGTGCTCCTCGGCCTCGTCGGGGCCCAGCCACTGGAGCTGGGGCTGCTTATCGATGACGATCAGGTTGACGGTGTTGCGGTCGGCGAAGCAGTGCTGCGCCAGCGCCAGCAGGCAATTGGCGTCGGGGGGGAAGTAGATGCGCGCCACGGTGCCGCGCTTGGAGAGCATGACGTCAATCAGGCCCGGCCCCTGGTGGCTGAAGCCGTTGTGATCGTTGCGCCAGCAGGTGGAGGTGAGCAGCAGGTTGAGCTAGGCCACCGGCGCGCGCCAAGGCAGCTCGTGCGCGGCCTCGAGCCATTTGGTGTGTTGCACCACCATCGAGGCGGGAATCATGGCAAACGCCTCGTAGGTGCAGAACAGGCCGTGGCGGCCGGTGAGCACGTAGCCCTCGAGCCAGCCTTCGCAGAGGTGCTCGCTCAGCACTTCGATCACCCGACCGTCGGTCGAGAGCCGGTCGTCGATGGAGATGATCGGCAGCTCGAAGCGGCGCTGCGTGGCCTCGAGCACCGCGCTCAGGCGGTTGGAGTCGAGTTCGTCGGGGCAGAAGAGGCGAAAGTTATCGGGATTGGCCTGCACCAGGTCGCGCAGCCAGACGCCCAAACGGCGGGTGGATTCCAGGCGCACGGTGGCCGGCGCGGGCACTGCGACCGCGAGCGGGCGCCAGGGCGGGAGCGCGAGCGGGCGCAGCAGCTTGCCGCCGTTGGCGGCGGGGTTGGCGCTCATGCGGCGCTGGCCGCGCGGCGCCCAGGCGCGGATGTCGTCCGCAGGCGCGCCGCGCTCATCGAACAGCTCCTGCGGCTGGTAGGAGCGCATCCACGCCTCCAGCGCCGCCAACTGCTCCGCGTCGCCGCGCACGTTCGCTAGCGGCACCTGGTGGGCGCGGAAGGTGCCTTCGATCGGCAGGCCGTTCCACTCCTTGGGCCCGGTCCAACCCTTGGGCGAGCGCAGCAGGAGGATCGGCCAGCGGCGTTCGCCGCCGCCGGCGCGAATCGCGGCCAGGCGGTCGAGCGCGGCCTCCAGCGCCGCCGCCACCGCCTGATGCATCGCCGCCGGATCGTCGCCCGCCACCAGGTAAGCGTCATAGCCCAGCCCGGCGAAGTACTGGAACAGGCGCGCGTCGCTGGTGCGCGCGTCCACGGTGGGGTTGGCGATCTTGTAGCCGTTCAAGTGCAGGATGGGCAGCACCGCGCCGTCGCGCTGGGGATGCAGGAAGTCCACGGACTTCCAGGAACCGGCCAGCGGGGCGGTCTCGAACTCGCCGTCGCCGACCACGGCGAAGGCCACCAGCCCGGGGTTGTCCATCACCGCGCCGAAGGCGTGGGTGAGCACGTAGCCCAGCTCGCCACCCTCGTGGATCGAACCCGGCGTGGGCACGCTGACGTGGCTGGGGATGCCGCCGGGAGTGGAGAACTGGCGGAAGAGCCGCAGCATGCCGGCTTCGTCTTGCGTCACTTCAGGATAGATCGCGGTGTAGCCGCCCTCGAGGTAGGCGTTGGCCAGCACCGCCGGCGCGCCGTGGCCGGGGCCGGCGAGGAAGATCGCGTTGAGATCGCGCTTGCGGATGAGACGGTTGATGTGGAGATAGAGAAAGCTCAGGCCGGGCGAGGTGCCCCAATGGCCGAGCAGACGCGGCTTGATGTGCTCCACCCGCAGCGGCTGGCGCAGCAGCGGATTCTCCAGCAGGTAGATCTGGCCGACGGCGAGATAGTTGGCGGCGCGCCAGCAGCGTTCCACCGCCGCCAGCTCGGCAGTGCTCAGCGGGCCGCGGACGGCGGCGGCGGGCGCCAGGCCCGCACCCGGGCCCGCGGGGGGCCCGGCCGCGGCGACCGTACTGGAGATCGTGGGATCGAAGCGAAACATAGCCTCCTTCGCCCTGGTGCTGCTTCCTTCATGGTATGCCTCATGCGCCGCTCAGCATCCGGAGCGCGTGAGACGCGAGGATGCGTTCTTCATCCGCCGGGATCACCCGCGTGCGCGGAATCATCCAATCGAGCCCGGCGGTGATGCGCTCGCGGATCTCGGGCGCGTGCTCACCGATGCCGCCGGTGAAGACCAAAAGATCCACGCCGCCCAGCACCGCCGCCATCGCGCCGAGATGCTTGCGCGCCTGGCGCACGAAGACCTCGACCGCCAGAGCGGCCGCCGGGTCGGAAGAGGCGAGCAGCGCTTTCATGTCTCCGGAGTGCGACGACAGGCCCAGCAAGCCGGCTTCGTGGTTCAGCCCGCGATTGAGCGCTTCCGGCGTGAGGCCGTGGTGGCGCAAGAGGAACAGCGGCACGCCGGGGTCGAGGTCGCCGCTGCGCGTCGCCATCACCAAGCCGCCCAATGGGGTGAACCCCATGGTGGTATCCAGGCTGCGACCGTCTCGGATCGCGGTGAGGCTGGCGCCGGCGCCGAGGTGGGCCACGACGATGCGCCCGCGCGCCAGCGCCGGGTCGCGTTGGCGCAGCGCCGCCAGCGCCGACTCGCAGGAAAGACCGTGATAGCCGAAGCGGCGCACGCCGAGTTCGCGCCAGGCGCGGGGCAGCGGCAGCGTGCGCGCCGACTCGCCGAGCGTGGCGTGGAAGGCGGAATCGGAGCAGGCGATCTGCGCCGCCTGCGGCCAGGTTTGCATGGCGGCGGCCACGGCGGCCAGCGCCTGGGGCAAATGATCGGGGGCCAGCGCCTCCAGCGGCCGCAATTCGGCCAGCAGGGCGGCGTCAATGCGGCGCGGGGCGTCCCAGTCGAGCGGCGCGACCAGGCGGTGGCTGACCGCGCCCGGCGGCGGTGCGGCCGGAAGCTTGGCGGCGGCGGCGGCGAAGGCGCCCTGGAACGCGGCGGGCGCGCTCAGTCCGGCGGCGGCTTGGTCCGCCACCCGGCGCCCGCCGTCGAACAGCGCCAGCTTCAGACTGGAGGAGCCGGTGTTGACCGCGAGCACGCGCATATGTACAGTTGAGTGTACAATAGCGGCATGGCCACCATCAGCATCACCGAATTCCGGCGCCAGTGCCTGACGCTGCTGGAAAAACTGCCCCGGGAGGGGCTGGTGGTGACCAAGCGCGGCCGCCCGGTGGCGCGGGTGGAACGCATCCGGCGGGATCCCAGGGAACTGATCGGCAGTTCGCGCGACTTGCGGACGGACCCAAAGGACGACCTCTTTACGACCGGCATCAAATGGGATGCTGAATCTTGATACCCACATTTTGCTCTCCGCGGCGTTCGGCGACCTGAACCGCGACGAGCTCTCGCTTCTGCGGCGGGTTCCACGCTGGGGGGTCTCGGGAATCGTGCTGTGGGAGATTGAAATGCTGCATCGCAGCGGACGGCTGCAAGGCGGGCTTCTGGAGCCGGCCATCGCCGGGGTGCTGGAATCGGTGCGGATTTGGCCGGTGGACACCGCGGTCTGCCTCTGCCTGCACGACCTCGACTTCCGCTCCGACCCCGCCGACGAAATCATCGCCGCCACCAGCCTGGCGCACCGCGTGCCGCTGGTGACGCGCGACGCGCGGCTGCGGCGCTCGCGCGTGGTGCGCTTCGCCTAAGCCGGGCGGCGGGGGGCGCCGTGCGGGCTGAGGTAGTAGTGCACCGCGGGCGTAATGATGAGCGAGAGCGCCATGGAGATGAGGATGCCGCCGATGACGGCGATGGCGAGCGGCTGCAGCATCTCGCTGCCGGCGCCGAGGGCGAGCGCGAGCGGCAGCATGCCGGCGATGGCGGCGATGGCGGTCATGGCGATGGGGCGGAGGCGGCGGCGGCCGGCCTGCACCAGCGCCTCGGTGGCGTCGAGGCCCATGCGGCGGAAGCTCTGATCGGCGTCGAGCAGCAGAATGCCGTTCTTGGCGACGATGCCCACCACCATGATCAAGCCCATGAACGAAGCCAGGTTGAAGGTGGTATGGGTGATCAGCAGCGCAAAGAGCACGCCGGAGGTGGACAGCACGGCCGAGGCCAGAATCGCCACCGGCGCGGAGAAATCGCGGAACTCGAACAGCAGCACGATGAAGACGAGCACGATCGCCAGAATCAGCACCACGAGCAGGTCGCGGAACGACTGCTGCTGCTGGGCGTAGGTGCCGCCATAGACGACGCGGATGGCGGAGGGCAGGTGCAGGGCGGCGACCGCCGCCTGCACGCGCGCCGCGCCGGTGCCCAAGTCCACGCCCTGCAAGCGGGAGCTCACCGTCACCTCGCGCAACAGGTTGTAGCGCAGGATTTCGGTTTGGCTGGGCAGCTGGGTTACGGCCGCGAGGGAGCCGAGGGTCGCGGTGTGGCCGGTGGCGCTAACCAGGACGGTATCGCGCATGGCCTGCAGCGTGGCGCGATCGGCGGCGGGAAAGCGGACCCGCAGCGTGTAGGGCAGATCGCCGGCGATGACCGGCTGGCTGGAGGACACGCCCTGCAACAGCGCCTTGGCGTCGGTGGCGACTTCCTGCGCGGTGAACCCGGCTTGGGCGGCAATCGCCGGATTCACCTGAAAGACGACCGCCGGACCGGAGGACACGCTGTCCACCCCGTCATCGACGTCCACCACGCCGGGGACCCTGGCGATCGCATCCGCCACTCTGGGCGCCCACTGGTTGAGCAGATGACCGTCGGGATTGAACAGCAGGATCTCAATCGGGCGCGGCGCGTTGGTCAGGTCGCCGATGTTGTCCTGCAGGCTTTGGGTGAAATCGATGTCGAGCTGGGGATAGGCCCGGGCAATGCGGGCGCGCGCCTCGGCGATGACGGCGTCAATGCCGCGGCGGCGATGGTTGTGGAGCATGACCGAGACGTCGCCGGTATTGGCCTCGGTGACGGCGGCGAGGCCAAGCTGCAAGCCGGTGCGGCGCGAGGTGTCCTTGACCTCGGGAATGGAATGGAAGATCTTCTCGACGCCGACGAGGACCCGATTGGTCTCGGCGAGCGAGCTGCCCGGCGGCATGACGTAATCGAAGGTGAAGGCGCCCTCATCCATGTGCGGCAGGTTGTCCTTGCCCAGGGCGCCGTAGGAGAGGTAGGCGATCAGGATGAGCACGGCGCTGCCCAGCGCCAGCCAGGCCGGATGGCGCAGCGCGCGCCGCAGCCACTTCTCATATCCATCCACCGCATGGGTGAACCACTTGCCCAGCGAGGCGTTTTCGGCGGCGAGCAGCTTTTCCACCGGGCGCATCTGCTCGAACCCGGCAGGCATGGGCTTGGCCTTGCGGTCGGCGAGGAAGTAGGAACTCAGCACCGGCGTCCAGGTCAGGGCCAGCGCCAGCGACGTGAACAGGGCCACGCCCACGGTCACCGCCAGGGCGCGGAAGAACACGCCGGTGACGCCGGTGATCGAGATCAGCGGCAGGAAGACCACGATCGGGGTGACGGTCGAGCCCACCAGCGGGACGCTGATCTCGCGCAGGGCGGAACGGATGGCCTCATACCGGCCCTCGCCGGAGTCGCGGTGCAAGACGATGTTTTCGACCACCACAATGGCGTCGTCGATGACCAGTCCGACGGCCGAAGCCAAGCCGCCGAGCGTCATCAGGTTGAAGCTCTCGCCGAGCAGGTGCATGACCACGAAGGTGATCAGGATGGTCACCGGGATGACCAGGCCGGCGACCAGCGACGTGCCCCAATCGCGCAGGAACAGCACCATCACGATCGAGGCCAGAATCAGTCCCAGGACAATGGCGTCGCGCACGCTTGCGATGGATTCGCTGATGATGTTGGACTGATCGTAAAAGGGCTGAATCCGGACGCTGGGCGGCAGCGACTGCCGCAACTTGGCGATCTCGGCGTGGACTTCATCGGCCACCGCCAGGGTGTTGGTGAGGGGCTGGCGGAACACCGACAGCAGGACCGCCGGCCGGCCATTGGCGTCCACCAGGGTATAGACCGGCTTGACGCCGGGCCGCACCGCGGCCACGTCGGAGATATGGATGGGGACGCCGGCGGCCGTGGTCTTGACCACGATGTCGCCGATTTGCGAGGGATCGGCGACCTGGCCGGTCACCAGCCCGAGGTAGAGCTGGTGGTTGCGCTGGATCAGGCCGGGCGACGACACCAGGTTGGTGTTCTGCACGGCGTTGAGCAAGTCCTGGACGGTGATGCCGGCCGCCTGCAGTTTGGCGGGGTCGGGAATGACGTGAAACTCCGGGATCTGGCCGCCCTGCACCAGCACGCTGCTCACGTCGGTGAGGCGGTTGAGCTGCGGGGCCATGTTGTACTGCGCCATCTGCCAGAGCTGAGTCTGCGGAATGGTGGTGGAGGTGAGACTGTAGGCGATGATCGGGAAGCTGGCGAAGTTGAGGCGGCTGGCGGTGACGGTGGCGGTCGGCGGCAATTGCGCCTGCGCCTCGGCGAGGGCGGCGTTGACCAGCTGCAGCGTGGTCACCATGTTGACGTGCCAGTTGAAATAGAGATCGATTTCGGCCGAACCGCGGCTGGTGGTGGACTGGACCAACTGCAAACCGGGCACGGTATTGACGGCTTCCTCCAGCGGCCGGGTGATGGTGACCATCATCTGGTCGATCGGCATCACGCCGTTGTCCACGGCGATGATGACGCGGGGAAAATTGGTCTGGGGGAAGACCGCGATCGGCACCTGCAGCGCGACGTAGCCGCCCACCAGGGCGAGGGTGATGATGACGAACACCAGCGGGCGCGAGAACGCCTGCACCCAGCCGCGGTTGCCTTCGGGCGCCAGGGTGGAGGCGGAGGAGTCGAGGCGCGAGCTCACGAGGCCGGAGCTCCGCCGGGGTGGGCGACAATCTGGATCCGGGTGCCGTCGGCGAGGCCGTAGGCGCCGACGGTGACCACCTTCTGGCCGGGCGCGAGACCGCTCAGGATCTGCACCCGGTCCGGCTCCTTGAGCCCGACGGTGACGGCTTGCTGGTGCGCCCTGCCGTCGGCGCCGGCCAGCATGACGGTGGTGGCGCCGCTGGAATCGGTGAGCAGAGCGACGGCGGGCACGGTGAGCGCATCGGGGATGGTACGCGCCAGGATGGCGGCTTGCGCGGTGGTGCCGGGACGCATGGCCCCGCCCGGATTGGGCGCCTGCACCCAGACTTCGACCGTGGTGCTGCCGGGATCGGTGGCGGCGTTGACCACGGTGACTTTGCCGGCCACCGGCGGGCCGCCGGCGGGAGGCGTGATTTGCGCGGCATCACCGACGCGCAGCAAAGCGGCCACTCCGGCGGGCACATGCAGACGCGCCACCACCTGGGCGAGATCCATGACGGTAATCAGCGGCTGCGTGGTGGTGGCCAATTGGCCGGGATAGAGCGGCCGGGCAGTGACGACGCCGTCAATCGGGCTCTTGATCTCGGAATAGTTGAGCTGCGCCGCGGCGCCGGCGGCCTCGCCTTGGGCGGTGGCGAGATTGCCTTGGGCGGCGCGCAGAGCGGCGGCATGACCGCCGCCCGACTCGAGCGCTTCCCATTGCTGCTGGGCAAGGGTGTGGGCATTCTGCGCGTCGGTCAGCGCCACGCCCGCCTGCTGCAGGGTGAGGCGGGGGATGGCGCCCTGTTGGAACAGCCTTTGCCGGTTGCGGTACACCGTCTGCGCGTTGGCGAGCGCCTTGGCGGTGGCGGCGAGGTTGAGCTGCGCGCTCTTGAGCGCGGCGGGGATCGCGCCGGCGACCGCCGTTTGGTAGGCCGCCTCGGCCGCCTGCAGGCGTCCTTGGGCGGCTTGGGCGGCCGCCTTCAAATCCGCGTTGTCGAGCACGGCGAGCAGCTCGCCGGCATGCACGGGGTCGCCCAATTGCACGGTATAGCGCAGGATGGGCGCGCTGATCTTGGGGGTGATCACGGCCTGGTGGAGGGGATAGAGCACCGCCTGCTGGCGCACCCACTGTTGCAGCGGGCCGCGCGCGGCGGCGGCTTCGTGGACGGCGACCACGGGGGTGGCGTCGTCCGGGGCGCCACCGGAAGAGCAGGCCGAGGCGGCGCAGGCCGCCGCCAGGGTGAGACCGACGGCCGCTGCGGTTGCCAAGCGCATATCAGAACCCTCCCGTCAGGGTCTGGAGATGGGCGAGCGCCAGGCGGTAGCGCACCTCGCCGTCATTGTAGGCATTGCGCGCCGCGGTGCTGGCCAGCTGCGCCGACACCAGCTCCAGGATGGTCGCTTCTCCGTCGCGATAGCGCAGCCCCACCAACCGCAGGCTCTCCGCCGCCAGAGTGCGCGAGCGCGCCAGCATCGCCAGCTGGTCGCGCGCCGCTTGCGCCTCGGCGTAGAAGCTCTGCAGGCCGGCGAGCAACGACCGCTGGGTAAAACTGAGCTGCACTTGCGCCTGCCGCTGCAGGATTTGGGCTTGCCGCACGCGGGCGCGATTGGCGCCCCAATGAAAGAGGGGGATGGAGAGCATGCCCATGACCGAGTTGCCCAGGTTGGGCTGGTGGTACTGGTTGTAGAGCGCGTACTCGTGGGCGTCGATGCCGTAAAAGTAGTCGAGCGAGAAGGAGGGCAGCAAGGCGGCGCGCGCGATCTTGACGCCCTGGCGGGCCTGGTCGAGCTGCGCCGCAGCGGCGGCGATCAGCGGATTGCGCAGCGCCGCCAGCGCACGGATGCGGCGCAGGGGCGGCAGGGCCGGCGCCTGGCTGAGATCGTCGGCCAGGGTGAAGTTGAGGTTGAAGTTGGGGAAGAGCAGCACCGCCAGCGCCAGCTTGGCCTGCTGCCGCAGCAGTTGCGCCTGCCGCAGCGCGCTCCGGCTCTGCTCCAGCTGGAGCTGGGCCTGGATGACGTCGGCATGGGCCACCTCGCCGCCACGCTCCCGCTCCCGGCTGATGGTGAGGTAGCGTGTCGCCTCGGCCAGCGCCTGCCGCGCCGTCGCCAGCTTGTGGCGGTCGGCCAGCAGGGTGTAAAAGCCGCCGGTCACGGTCGCCGCCAGGCCGCGCTGCGCGATCTCGGCCTGCGCCCGCGCCAGCAGGGCGCCGGCGCGGGCCTGCTGGAGGGCCGGATCGAGCGCGAAATTGAAGTTCTGGTGCACGTCGCCCAGGGTGACGAACTCGTGCGGGCCGTCGTTGGCGACGTAGATGTTGTCCTGGGTCCAGATGTAGTTATTGTTCAGCGTCAGCGAAGGCAGCATCGCCGCGTGGGCGATGGTGCGGTTGCCCTGGGCGATGCCCTCGGCCGCGAGCGCCGCCTGGAAGGCGGGGCTGTTGGCCCGGGCGCGGGCCAGCGCCTGCGGCAGGGTGAGACGCAGGGGCGCGGGCGCGGGGGCGGCCTGGGCGGCGGCGCCGGCGATCAGGCAGAGGATTGCCCCGGTAAAGGGGAACAGCGAGCGCATAGTTCCGGAAGCCGTTACTCTAGCGTATTTCTCCCACTCTAGCGCGGGCGGCATGAAGCTAACCTTAACAGCGCGCCGAGCCCGGGCTAGGCCGACAGGGGGAGCACCACCTGCAGGGTGGCGCCGGGGGCGGGTTGGGGCTGGACGGCGATGGCGCCGCCGTAGGCCTGCACGATGGCGCGCGCGATCGCCAAGCCCAGCCCGAAGCCGCTCGCCGGGCTGGCGTCGCCGCGGCGGAAGCGCTCGAACACGGCTTGCGCCTCGGCCGCGGGAATGCCCGGCCCCTGATCGCGCACGGTCACCCGCACCCCGCCGTCGGCGGCATCGCAGGCGATCTCGACCAAGCTGCCCTGGGGGCTGTGCTGGACGGCGTTCTCCAGCAGGTTGACCCACACCAGTTCGAGATCCTCGGGATCGGCGCGCAGGCTCCAACCGTCATAGTCCAGGCCGCGGCCGCGCAGCGCCACGCCCCGCGCCCGGGCCAGCGGCTCGACTCGCTCCAGCGCCGCCTGGCAGCTGGCTCCCACGTCCGCCAGCGGCAGCGTATGCGGAAACGCGTCCTCGGCCCACTGCTCCAGCCGCGCCAGGCGCAGCATGCGCTGCAGCAATTGTTCCAGCCGATCGACGTCGCCGAGCGAAGCCTGCGCGGCGGCGAGGTACTCGCCGCGTTCGCGCGGGCGCTGGAGCAGGGTTTGCAGCGTGGATTTGAGGATCGCCACGGGCGTCTTGAGGTGATGCGCGGCGTCGGCCATGAAGGCGCGCTGCTGTTGGTGGCTGGCGTGCAGCCGCGCCAGCATGCGCTGCAGCGCCTGGACGAGGGGCTGCAGCTCGGCGGGGGCGGAGTCCGCCGGCGCGGGATCGAAGTTCCAGTTGTGGGGCGAGATCGCGCCCGCCTGCTGCGCCAGCGCGCGCAGCGGCTCGAGCTCGCGGCGGATGATCCAGCCCGCCAGCAGCAGCGTCAGCAGCAGCAGGATCAGGCTGCCGGCGCCGATCGCCACCGCGACGCCGGCGACCTCTTCCGCCATGCCCAGCGTGGGCGCGGCAAAGTAGGCGTCCAAACGCGCCGGCGGCCCTTGCAGGTGCTCTTCCGTGTCGAGAATCGGCACGTGCGACAGCAAGAGCCCGCGGTAGGGCACGCCGTGAATGGCAAAGTTCCAGTAGCGTGCCGGCCGCGCCGGCGCGGGCAGGGACACGCCGGGCGGAAAAGTGTTGGCCACCATGCGGCCGCCCGGGCCGAGCACCCGGTAGTAGGGCGGATGGCGGCGGAGGCGCGGCAGCCGCACCCGGCTGGCGTCGAACAACAGCCCGCCCCCGTGCTCGGCATAGCGCACCAGCGCCGCGATGCTCATGGCGTTGCCCTGCAGCCGGCTGTCGAAGGACAGGCGCAGTTGCCGGCGGGTGAACCCGATGCCCATCCCGACCAGGCCGCCGGCGAGCACCAGTTGCGAGGCCACCACGCCCGCCAGCACGCGGTAGCGGATGGACTGCCGCTTCACGCCTGACTGCCGCCGGGCCGGAGCACATAGCCCTGCCCGCGCAAGGTGTGGATGAGCTTGTCGGCGAAGGGTTCGTCCAGCTTGCGGCGCAGGCCGGAGATGTAGACTTCGATCACGTTGCTGAATTTCTCCCAGTTGAAATCGTACAGATGCTCGAGCAGCTCGGTCTTCGAGACCACCGCGCCCGGGCGGTGGGCCAGGTACTCGAGCACCCGGTATTCCATCGGCGTGAGGCCGACCTCGCGCCCGGCGCGGCGCACGCTGCGCTCCACGGTGTGCACCTCGAGGTCGCCGGTGCGCAGCACCGGCGAGGGGTGGCCTTTGCCGCGCCGGATGAGCGCCTTGGCGCGCGCCAGCAGCTCGCCGAGATCGAACGGCTTGGCGACGTAATCGTCGGCCCCGAGGTTGAGCAGCTCCACCACCGACTCCTTCTCGTCGCGCGCGCTCAGCACCAGCACCGGCGACCGGCCGCCGCCCTGGCGCAGGCGGCGCAGCAGCTCGCGGCCGTCGAGCCGGGGCAGCATCAGGTCGAGCACGATCAGGTCGTAGCCGCCGGCGTCGGCCGACTGGGCCAGGAACAGCCCCTGCTCGCCGTCGGCGGCGGTGTCCACCGCATAGCCGGCGTTCTCGCGCAGGCCGCGGGCGATGTTGGCGGCCAGCCGGGGTTCGTCTTCGACTACCAGGACGCGCACGGTCAGAAGATATCGAGGTGGATGGTGAGGTAGCGTTTGGGGTTGGCGCGGATCGCCTGCACCAGCGCCCGGGCTTCGGCGCTCAACTCGTTGAGATTGTTATACAGCGCCGGATCCTTCAATAACTTCCCGGCGGAGCCCTGGCCGGCCTGCAGTTGCGCCAGCACCGCGTCCAGGCGGGCGATGGTGTCTTCCAGTTTGGCGCTGGTGGCGGAGTTGGTCATCAACGCGCCCAGCGCGCCGCGCCCGGCATTGAGGTTGCCGGTGGTGGTCTTGAGGCTGGTGATGAGCTGGTTGGCGTTGTTGTAGAGGCTGGGATCGTTGATCAGCTTCGCCGCCGTTCCGTTGCCGTGTTGGAGTTGGTTGAGCAGCGCGTCGAAGCGGTCGAGGGTGGTGTTGAGCTTGTCGTAGAGTTGCTCGTCGGTGAGCAGCTTGCCGGCCGTCCCCTTGCCCGCGTTCAGGTTGTTGGTCAGCTCCTGCAAATTCGCGGCGACGCGGTTGAAGCGGTCGTAGAGCACGCTGGAGTACAGCAGCGCGCCGATCGAGCCTTGGCCGCTCTGCACCTGGTCGAGCAGCTTGCCGATGCGCAGCTCCAGCAGGTTGGCGTTGGTGATGACGTCGTGGCTGGAGACCAGCAACTGGTTGATGCCGGTGGAGGGCTGCGCCGGCAGCACCGTGCCGTTGCGCGCCGGCGGCGCCGCCAGCGTGCCGGCGCTGATGTTCACCAGCGTCTCACCCAGCGGCCCGGCCGTGCCCAGCACCACGGTCGAGTTGGTGCGCAGCCAGCGGTCGTGGCCGCCGTTCACGCTCATGGTCACTTTCACCGGCATTTTCGGATCGGGCGGGCGCTCGGCGAGATGGACCTGGGTGACATTGCCGATCGCCACCCCCTCCAGGTTGACCCGCGCCCCAGTGCGCATGCCGCCGGCGTCGGGCACGTAGGTGTAGATGGTGATGCGGCGCGAAAACCAGGACGACTGGCCCGTGGTGGCGAAAATCGCCAGCACCAGGATCACCGCCGCGATGAACACCAGAAGACCGACTCGCAGCAGCGCGTTCTTTCTATCCGCTCGCCCCGGCATGATCGCTTCGACAGAGCCTCTGGCTGTCAGACTAGCATGCTCAGGGCCGGCTCGCCCGGTGGCGCGGCAGGGCCGGCGGCGCTTCAGGCAGCAGCGTCAGACGGAACGCGGACGGCAGCAGCGCGCCCGCCAGCACCCCATAGAGACCGAAACATTCGATCGCAAACGGAGGAAACCCGAGAAACCCCGGGAAGGGCATGGCGAAGACGCGGTCGTGGTGCAGGATGGGGAAGACGTAGACCCAGCGCGCCGCCGCCCAGTAATTCCAGAACTCCCAGAAAAAGCCGCAGGCCGTGCCGCCCAGCAGCAGCGCCAGCGCGCGCCCCGGCCGGCCGGCTTCGAGGTCGCGCAAAAGCGAAGGCCCGCCCAGCGCGCGCTGCACCGGCTCCAGCAAGAAGATAAATCCGGCCCAGACCAGCGCGAACAGGTAAGGCGCCCAGCGCAGCGGCGCCGCCAACGGCGCGAGCAGCAGCACCGCGCCCAGCACCGCCCCACTCCAGCGCGCGCCTGCCCGCCAGGGCCGGCAGCGGAGGCGTTGCGCCCAGCCGCAATGGATCAAATCGGCGGTTTCGAAAATGCCGGGGAAGATGGTGGCGAAGGCCCAGGCCGCGCCCAGCGCGAAGCGCCAGAAGTTGTGCGGCACGCCCACATAGGCCCAGTTGCGCAGGCGCAGGTTGTAAAGCTCGAACAGCAGCCACGCCGGCACTGACAGCGCCGCCATCGCGGCGAAGCCCGCCGGCCGATGCAGCAGCGAATCGCCACGGCGGCGGTAGACCGCGGCGTCGACGGCAGCGATGTAGGCGGTCCACATCACCGCGGTGAAAAACGTCGCCAGCCAGGCAACGTGCAGCGCCAGCAGCAGCTCGAACAGCGCCATCGCCCCCAGGCCCAGCCAGCCGTAGAGCGGATAGCGCCGCACTGCCGGCCGTCCGAGGGCCAGGGCCAGCAGCGCCAACGCGCTCAGGGCGGTGGCGGCCAGGCCGGCGGCAAGCAGCATAGTTGTCATGGTACGTCCGCTGGGCGCGCGGCTAAAATGGCGCTATGGCGGAAGAAGCTCTCTACCGGTCGGTGATCCGCACCCCGCTGGGACCGCTGACGCTGCTGGTCTCGCCCCGCGGCGCGCGCGCGATCCGGTTTGGCGATGTGCCCGGGCCCACGGGCGCGCAAGATTCGAAGGCCAAGACCGCCCTCTTGGCGCGCCAATTGGAGGAGTACTTCGCCGGCAGGCGCCAACGCTTCGATATCGCACTCGACCCCCAAGGCACGCCCTTCCAGAAGAAGGTGTGGCGCGCCTTGCTCGGCATTCCGTACGGCACGACCGCCAGCTACCAGCAGGTGGCGCGCAAGGTGGGCCAGCCGCAGGCGTTCCGGGCGGTCGGCGGGGCCAACCGGCGCAACCCCTTGCCTATCGTCGTCCCCTGCCATCGCGTGATCGGTGCCGACGGCAGTCTCGTGGGATATTCAGGCACTACGGGATTGCCCAAAAAAGCCTTTTTGCTCGATCTAGAGCGCGGCGGGCAGGCTTAGGGGAATTTTTCCCCTTGCCGATTCCCGCCTTGTTGGTTATCCTGTTCTTCCATTTAATTGACTGACTGGTCAGTTTTATGACATTGCAGGGTAAAACCAAACGCCAGGCGCTGACCGAGTTCCGCGAGGCGGAAATTCTCGAAGCCGCGCGCAAGGTGTTCGGCGAGCACGGCTATGCCAGCGCGACGGTGGATCTGATCGCGGCGGAGGCGGGCATCGCCAAGGGCACGCTCTACCTTTACTACGACAGCAAGGATGCGATCTTCTGGGCGGCGCTGACGTCGCGCTTCCGGGAGATGCACGCCGAGGCGCGGCGCGAGATGGAGGCGCAGGCCAGCGTACGGGAGAAGATTCGCGCCAGCCTGCGGGTGCGCTTCGCCTTTCTGAAGTCGGACGAGCAGTTTCTGCGGATGTACGTCACCGAGTTCGGCGCCATGTGCCGGCTGCAGGGGGGGCCGATGCAGGCGCTCTACCGCGAGGTGGCGGAGCACATGGCAGGCGTGCTGCAGGCGGGGGTAGAGGCGGGCGAGCTGCGGCCGCTGAACGCGATGGCGGCGGCGACGGCGCTGATGGAGCTGGTGAAGGGCGTGTTCGCCATGCGCTTTGCCGGGATGCCGGGCCAGGACCCGGATTTTGACGGCGAGCAGTTCGTCTTCGATCTCTTCTGGAATGGAGTGGCGGCGCAATGAGAATGGCAGCGGTGCGGGCGGGGCTGTGGGCGATGGCAATGGGGGCGGGGGCGGCAGTGGCGCTGGGGCAGGGCCTGCCGCCGGCGCCGCCGGTGGAAACGCCGCTGGTGCGAATTCCGCTGCCGACGCCCTCGGGGGCGGATCTGGCCGGCGGGGTGCCGCAGGGGGCGGCGACGGCGGGCACGCTGGGGCTCAGCCTGGGCGAGGCGATCGAGCGCGGGCTGCGGTTCAACCTGGGGCCGTTGCTGGCGCAGAGCGGCACGGAAGCGGCGCGGGCGCAACGGCTGGCGGCGATCGCGGCGCTGCTGCCGCACGTGAACGCCAGCGCGGGCCAGTTGCGACAGAAGATCAACCTGGCGGCGTTCGGTTTCAGCCTGCCCGGCTTCCCGCCGATTGTGGGGCCGTTTGACGTCTTTCAAGCGAGCGCCGCGGCCAACATTCCGGTGCTCAATTTGAGCGCCATCCAGAATGCGCGCGCGGCCAACGGGCTGCAGGCGGCGGCGCGGGACGATTACCAGTCGGTGCGCAATATGGTGGTGCTGGCGGTGGCCAACCAATACCTGCTCAGCGTCGCCGACGAAAGCCGGGTGCGGGCGGCGCAGGCGGAGCTGGCGACGGCGCAGAGCCAGTTGCAACAGGCGCGCGACATGTTGCGCGCAGGCACGGTGAACGCGCTGGCACCGGTGCGCGCGCAGGTGCAGCGCGACCGCCAGCGGCAACTGCTCACCGCCGCGCAGGACGCGTTGGCCAAGCAGCGGCTGCAGTTGCAACGCGCCATCGGGATGCCGCTCAACCAATCCTTCCGGCTCACCAGCCGGGGCCCCTTCCAGCCGCTGCCGCCACCCACGCTGGCCGCGGCGGAAGCGGAGGCGCTGGCGCAGCGGCCCGACTATCGCGCCGCGCGCGTGACCGTGCGCGCGGCCGAGTTGGCGCTGGCCGCAGCCAGGGATCAGCGCCTGCCCACGCTGTCGCTCAACGGCAACTACGGCACCATCGGCCACGAGCTCAGCTCCAACCACCCCATCTTCGAGGTGGGCGCGACGGTGGAGATGCCGGTGTTCGAGGGCGGCGCCATCCGCGCCCAGCAGCTGGCGGCCGAAGCCCAATTGCACGCCGCCGAAAACCGCGCCGCCGACCTCCGCGCCGGCATCGGGGTCGAGGTGCGCACGGCGCTGCTCGATCTGGCCGACAACCGCTCGCAGGTGAGCGTGACGCTGGATGCGCGGAACCTGGCGCAGCAGGAGCTGACGCTGGCCACGGACCGTTTCCGCGCCGGCGTGGCCGACAACCTGGAAGTGGTGGAGGCGCAGCAGTCGGTCGCCGACGCCAGCGAGAACTACATCGCCAGCCTGTATGGCTACAACCTCGCGAAGGCCGCGCTGGCCGAAGCGCTGGGGGTGGCCGCCCGCGAGTACGCGCGCTACCTGCCCAACCGCTAACCGGCACCGATAAGGATCCTGCTTATGTCAACGCAAGCCAGCAACCCTCCCCAACCCGAGACCGAAGGCGCCGCGCCGGCGCCGCGTTCCCGCCGCCGGCTGATGCTGCTGATCGTCGTGCTGGCGCTGATTGCCGCCGGGCTGTTCGTTTGGCTGCACTACCGCTACCGCCTTTCCACCGACGACGCCCAAATCCAGGGCCACATCGAGCCGGTGGCGCCGCGGGTGACGGGCACGGTGATTGACGTGGAGGTCAACGACAACCAGGTGGTGCACGCGGGCCAGGTGCTCTTCCGCCTCGATCCGCATGATTACCAGGCGGCGCTGCGGCAGGCCGAGGCCAACCTGGCGGCGGCGCAGGCGGAAGCGCGGGGCGCGCGTAGCGGCGTACCCATCACCCGCATCTCCACCCACGGCACGCTGAGCGAGGCGCAGGCCGGGCTGCGCCAGGCGCAGTCGTCGGAGGCGCTGGCCCAGCGCCAGGTGGCGGTGGCGCAGGCGGACCAGCGCGCGGCGCAGGCGCAGTTGCGGCAGCAGCAAGCCACCGCCCAGAACGCCGCCACCACGGCGCGGCGCTACGCGCAACTGGTGGCCAAGCAGGAAGTCAGCCGGCTGGAGTACGACCAGATGGAGACCACGGCGCGCGAGTCCGCGGCCGCAGTGGCCGCGGCGCAGGCGCGCGCCGCCGCCGCCGATCAAGAGGTGGCCAGCGCCGAGGCCGGCGTCCAGGTGGCGCGCGACCGCATCGCCCAGGCCGCCGCCACCGAGCGCAAGGCCGCCACCGCGCCGCAGCAGGTGGCCGTCAGCCGGTCGCAGGCGCAACTGGCGCAGGCGCGGGTGGCGCAGGCGGAGGCCGCGGTGGCGCTGGCGCAACTCAATCTCGACTACACCACCGTGGTCGCGCCCACCAGCGGGCAGGTGGGGAACAAGAGCGTCGAGCTGGGCCAGACGTTCGCCCCCGGCCAGACCGCGCTGGTGGTGGTGCCGATCAACCAGATGTGGGTGATCGCCAATTACAAAGAGACCGAACTGGCGGACATGCACCCCGGCCAGAAGGCCACGGTCAGCGTAGACGCCTTCGGCACCACGCTGCAGGCGGTGGTGAACTCGATCGGGCCGGGCACGGGCTCCATCTTCAGCCTGCTGCCGCCGGAAAACGCGACCGGTAACTACGTCAAGGTGGTGCAGCGCGTGCCGGTGAAGCTCACCTTCACGCCCGGCCAGGATCTGAGCCGCCTGCGCCCCGGACTCTCGGTGGAAGCGACCGTCTTCATCAACACTTCGACTGGCGCGGGCCCCAGCGACAAGTAGCCCGCCGATGGACGAGCGCCCGCAGATCAATCCCTGGATCATCGCCGTCACGGTGATGCTCAGCACCTTTCTGGAGGTGCTGGACACGTCGGTGGTCAACGTCAGCCTGCCGCACATCGCCGGCAGCCTGTCCGCCACGGTGGACGAAGCCACCTGGGTGCTGACCAGCTACCTGGTGGCCAACGCCATCGTGCTGCCGATCACCGGCTGGCTGGCGAATCAGTTCGGGCGTAAGCGGCTACTGATCGCCGCGGTCACCGGCTTCACCCTCGCCAGCCTGCTGTGCGGGATCGCGCCCACGCTGCCCATGCTGGTGCTGTTCCGCGTGCTGCAGGGGGCGAGCGGGGGGGCGCTGCAGCCGATCTCGCAGGCGGTGCTGCTGGAGACCTTTCCCCCGCAGGAGCGCGGCAAGGCGATGGCGTTCTGGGGGGTGGGCATCGTGGTGGCGCCCATCCTCGGGCCCACGCTGGGCGGGTGGCTGACCTCGACCTACTCCTGGCGCTGGGTGTTCTACATCAACCTGCCGATCGGCATCGCCAGCATCATCATGACGCGGTTGTTCATCTTCGACCCGCACTACATCCGCCCGCGGGGCGGCAAGGTGGACTTCTGGGGCCTGGGCATGCTGGCGCTGGGGGTGGCGGCGCTGCAGATCATGCTGGACAAGGGGCAGGAGGACGACTGGTTCGGGTCGCACTTCATCGTCGTGCTGGCGATCGTCGCCGCGGTGGCACTGGTCGCGTTCGTGATCTGGGAACTGCGGGTCAAGGATCCCATCGTCCATCTGAGCGTCTTCAAGGACCGCACCTACGCCACCGGTGTGTTCCTGATGACGCTGCTCGGCTTCGTGCTCTACGGCGCGCTGGTGCTGCTGCCCATCTTCCTGCAGACCCTGCTCAACTACACCGCGGTCTCGGCGGGGGTGTGGACCTCGCCGCGCGGCATCGGCGCGCTGATCTTCATGCCCATCACCGGGCTGCTGCTCTCACGCCGCTGGGACGCGCGCATTTTGCTGATCATCGGGCTGCTCACCGGCGCCTACAGCCTATACCTGTTTTCCGGCTTCACGCTCGCCACCGGCCCCTGGAACATCTTCTGGCCGCAGATCCTGCAGGGCATGGGCATGGCCTTCATCTTTGTGCCGCTGACCACGGTGACGATGGATCCGGTGCCCAACCGCGAGATGGGCAACGCCACCAGCCTGTTCAACCTGATGCGCAATCTGGGCGCGGGCGCGGGCATCAGCGCCGTGACCACCATGGTGGCGCGCCGCGCCCAAGTCCATCAGCAGCGGCTGGTGGAGCAGTTGAACCCGGCCAATCCACAGTTGCGGCAGGCGTTGGCGGGGATGCAGGCGATGCTAATGGCGAAGGGGGCGAACGCTTCCCTGGCGGCGCAGCGCGCGCTGGCGCTGCTCTACGGCACGGTGCAGCAGCAATCGGCGCTGCTCAGCTTTGTCGAGGCCTTTTTTGTGCTGTCCTTGATCTTCGTTGCCATGGCGCCGATGGTGCTGATCATGCGGCGACCGCGCTCGGGCAAGACGGTCGCGGCGCATTGACGATGGCGGAGGCATGAGCGGCGACGCGCTGACGCAGGCCCGGCCGCGGGTCAATCCCTGGCTGGTGGCGGTGGCGGTGATGTCGAGCGCGGTGATGGAGGTGCTCGACACCTCGGTGGTCAACGTCAGCCTGCCGCACATCGCCGGCAGCCTGGCCTCCACCGTGGACCAGGCCACCTGGGTGCTGACCAGCTACCTGGTGGCCAATGCCATCGTGCTGCCCATCACCGGCTGGCTGTCGAACCATTTCGGGCGCAAGCGGCTGCTCACCACCGTGGTCACCGGCTTCACCTTGTCCAGCGTGCTCTGCGGCCTGGCGCCCAGCCTGCCGTGGCTGGTGTTCTTCCGCATTTTGCAGGGCACCACGGGCGGCGGGTTGCAGCCGCTCTCGCAGGCGGTGCTGCTGGAGGAGTTTCCGCCGGAAAAGCGCGGCACCGCGATGGCGGTGTGGGGCATGGGCATCGTGGTGATGCCGATCCTGGGGCCGATCGTCGGCGGCTGGATCACCGACAGCTACTCCTGGCGCTGGGTGTTCTTCATCAACCTGCCCATCGGGATCGCCAGCATCATCCTCATCCGGCTGTTCATCTTCGACCCCGCCTACATCCGCCGGCGCTCGCGGACGGTGGACTTCTGGGGGCTGGGGCTGCTGGCGCTGTGGGTGGCGTCGCTGCAGATCATGCTGGACAAGGGGCAGGAGGACGACTGGTTCAGCTCGCACTTCATTCTCACCCTGGCGATCGTCGCGGCCGCCGGATTCGTCGCGTTCGTCATCCGCGAATTCGCGACCAACGAGCCGATTGTGCATCTGCGCCTGCTCGGCGTCCGCACCTACGCCGCGGGGGTGTTCCTGATCGCGGTGCTGGGCATGATCCTCTACGGCGGCCTGGTGATCCTGCCGCTGTTCCTGCAGGAGCTGCTGCACTACACCGCGCTCACCGCCGGCGAGCTCACCTCGCCGCGCGGCGTGGGCACGATGATCTTCATGCCGGTCGCCGGTTACCTGTTGGGCAAGCGCTTCGACTCGCGCAAGATGATGAGCGTCGGCATGGTAGCCGCCGGCCTTTCGCTGTTCGGCTTCGCCCAGATGACGCTCGATGTGCCGGTCTCTTATGTCGTCTGGATGGGCATCCTGCAGGGCTGTGGCATGGGGCTGCTGTTCGTGCCGCTGACCACCACCACGATGGACCCGATCGCGCTGCCGGAGATGGGCTACGCCACCAGCATCTATAGTTTGACGCGCAACCTCGGCGGCAGCGTCGGCATCGCCTTCGCCACCACGATGCAGTTGCGCCGCGCCCAGTTCCACCAGAACGTGCTCATCGCCCACCTCACGCCCGCGACCCCCGCCTACCGCGCCGCTTTGGCGCGCATCACCGCTTATCTCACCGCCCGCGGCTTCAACCCCGCCAATGCCGGCCACGCCGCGCTCGGGCTGCTCTACGGCATGGTGCGCCAGCAGGCCGATTACGCCAGCTACCTCGACGTCTTCGCCGCCTTCGGCTGGATCTTCTTCGCCGCGATCCCCTTCCTCTGGCTGATGCGGCGGCCGCGCACGGGCAAAAAGCCGGGCGCGGCGGCGGCGCACTAGACCACCGGCAGGCCGAGGCCGGTGAGGTAGGCGTAAGTGGCGTTGTAGAACGCCGGATCGCGGGTGGGGTCGGCGGCGTCGCCGGGCGGGACGAAGATCACCAGGCCCTGGCGCGCGCGGGTGAGGAGGACGCGGTAGGCGTTTTTCAGGCAAGCCTGTCGATCGCCCGCCTTGACTCGCTTCCATTTCATACCTTGGAAGTCGCGGTATTCCCAGCCGTCGCCCGAGCAGCGCAGGTCGGCATCCCAGGTTGCGCACGCCCAATCGAGTTCGAGGCCCTGCACGTCGAACTCGGAAGCGGCGTCCTCCAGGTACCAGCTCGAGCGGGTGTCGGCCCGCTCGCCCAGAAAGTAGTGAATGGGATCGACCTGGACCCTCACGTCAATCGCGTGGGGCTTGAGCCGCAGCGCCTTCGAGGAGGCCAGCAGGCCATAGCGCTCGCTCGAACGCGAGTGCGCGCGCAGCCAATTGCGGGCGTGCTGCAGCTCGCGCGTCACCGCCAGCGGATACTCGCGCAAGCCCGCCAAGTGGCGGCGGGCCGAGTCGCGGTCGAGGTCGAGCAGCGCCTTGACGAAGGCCGAGAGCGACTCGGCGCGGAAGGAGCGCAACGAGACCGCCAGATGCAGATCTTCGTCATACTGCACCAGGCCGCGCTGGGCCGCGCGCTCGAGCGGGCCGGCGGCGGCGTATTCGCTGTCCTGCAAGTGGGGCGAGATGTGAATATCCCAGCTCGACGGGCTGGCCGCGGCGGCATCCAGCCAGGCTCCGATGCCGGCTTCGCCGGTGTTGATCTCCTGCCCGCCGCCGACCAGGCCGATCACCGCCGCCCAGTCGGGATGGCGGTCCATGCAGGAGAGCAAGAAGCCGGGCTCGGAGTGCCCCTGATATCGCTCCTGCCAGAGGCGCAGGAGCGGCTTGCGCCGCCGCGCGATGAACCGGCCGAGATTGGGGGCGTCCCAGGCGCGCTGGGCTTCGTCGAAGATCGCGATATGTTCGTGCGGCGGTTCGGGATCGCGAAGCCCATCGTCGCGGAAGTGCCGGACATTCTGTAGGAACGACTCCACTGGCTGCGTCACTTCCTTCTTTCGCACTTTCTCCCCGGCGGCCCTGCGCCGCCCCAGTTCGTCGCGCACCAGCGCCTCGGTCAGGACCGCGACCAGCGGGTCGTTGCCGGAAAGAAACACCGCGTGGGTCTCATCGTTGTGGGCGTGGCGGGTGGCGAGATTGAGCCCGGCCAACGTCTTGCCGGCGCCGGGGACGCCGGTGACCAGACAGAGCAGTTTGCGCCGCTCGCGCCGCGCCCCATCGATAAGTTCTTCCAGGCGGCGCGTTGTCCGGCCCAGGTTATCGGCGCCCGCGTCGAAGCGGGCAATATCGGCGACGGTGTGGCGGGCGTAAAGGGCGCGCGCGGCTTCGAGGATGGTCGGCGTCGGGCGATAGGGAGCGGCGGCCCAGGCGGCGGCGTCAATCGGCGGGCCGGGATGCGCCGCCAAAGCGGCCGCCAGGACCGCCGGGAGGGCCCCGGGGCCTACCGCAAACGGCTCGTACACGCCGTCGCCGCCCGCGCGCAGCGCGAAATCTTCGCCGGCGCCGGGCGCTACGAGCACCGGCACGATGGGCGCCGCGTGGCTGGCGGCGTGAAAGTATTTGAGATCGAGGGCGTAGTCCCAAACCTGGTCCAGCCCAGCCCGGCCCGGCTCCAGCGTGGTCTTGAACTCCAGCACGAACACCACTTGGCCGGAGAGCAGAATCGCGTCCGCACGCCGGCCGAAACGCGGAATATGGAACTCCAGCATCAGCGTGCCGCTGACGCCGCCGAGAGCCTGCTGCAGGAGTGGGATCTCGTCCAGCCAGGCGTTGGTCTGGTCAGCTTCGGTGGCGTAGGTTTCGGCGTGCGCGAGGAGGCGTCCGACGATCGCCTCCGCCGGCAGCCGCAGAAACTCCTCCACCGTCGCGCTGAAGTCGGCGCGCGGCAGCGTCAGCGGGGCGGGCGCGGGCGTAGTGGCCACTCACGGCCGATCCTAGCACGCGTGCTAACGTCGAGGCATGAGGGGGTGGCTCGGGGCCGTGGCGCTTTCGGCGGGGCTCGCGTGCGCCGCGGTGGCACAGGCGCAGGCGCCGGCCGCGCTTACGCCGGCTGAAATCCTCACCCGCGCGGCGCAGGTCGCGGTCACCGGCCAGCGGGCGCTCGAGCAATACGCCTGGGACGAGCGCGAGGTCGTGCGCGACGTGGAGAAGAGCGGCCAACTCGGGCGCGTGCGCAGCGACGAGATCGATGAAGCCTCGCAGGTCCACGGGATTGAGTACGACCGCCTGATCGCGCGCGACGGCAAGCCGCTGCCGCCGGCCGAGCAGGCGAAGGTGGACCAGAAAGAGACGGCCTACATCCGGCGCGAAAGCACGCCCAAGGCGCGCGCGCGCCACCTGCGGGAGCAGGCGAAGGAGGAGCAGGAGCGCGAGAAGCTGATCCGGGCGGTGCCGC
>DAIDIF010000142.1 GCA_027451805.1 Acidobacteriota bacterium | reverse complement strand
TGACCCCTTTTGAGGCATGAGGATTTGACCCCCTGGGGTAAGGGGCAAGGGGTTAGGGTTGGGTCACCTCCGGGATGAGGGCGGCTTTGGCCTGGCGTTTTTGCTTGAGGCGGAAGCTGTCGCCGCGGATGTTGACGATGGCGGAGCGGTGGAGGAGGCGGTCGAGAGCGGCGGTGGCCATGATGGCGTCGCCGGCGACGACCTGGCCCCAGTCGGAGAAGGCTTTGTTGCTGGTGAGGATGATGGGCTGGCTGCGTTCGTAGCGTTCGGAGACGACCCGAGTCGCGGGGGCCGCGCCTTTTGCCTGCGGGCAAAGCAGGCGCGGGAAGGCCGCGAAATTCCGCAGGGCGGCCCGCCCCCGGGAAGAGAGGAGGCGCGGCCCCAGCGAGGCGCAGCGGCGGGCTGGGGCCACTGGGGCCCCGGCCCGGCGCGAGCACAAGCGGGACGCGCGGCAAAGCCGCGCTGGGGCCCGCGCCAGTCAACGAAGAGGAGGCTGGCTTGAACCGGTTCCAGGGTGAGGTAGCCGACTTCGTCGACGACGAGCAGCTTGGGCCGGTCGCGTGCCAACTCCTGGCGAACAAATCGCGCGAAGTGGCGAAGTGCTCGGCGAATGATTTGCGCTCGGCTATCTTGCTCGGAGGCGGCCAACCCCTCCAGCAGAGCGTTATCAGCCGCGCTCAACTGGACTTCGAGTCTCCGTCTCACCCCCCCCGGAATTGCCCAAACGACCGGCAGCGGGGGTCGGAAACCTCGGGTCCATCGTGCCGCGATTATATCACCCCGTCGGGAAACGCCGACCGCACACAGCGTCCGCTAATGCCAGCCCGCTAAAATTTAGTCACCTCGGTGAAGCTGAACTCTCTGACCTTCATCGCCGGCACCACCATGTCGAACGATTCCTCGCCGCTCGCCCGCACCGCCGGCCCCAGCGCCTCCACCTGGTTCAGCATCTCCACCATGCTCTGATTGAAACGCAGGTTGCGCACGCCGCCCGCCAGCTTGCCGTTCTCGATCAGGAATGTCCCGTCGCGCGTCATCCCGGTCAGAATCTTCTGGTACGGATCCACTTCCCGGATGTACCACAGCCGCGTCACCAGAATCCCGCGCTCGGTTCCCGCGATCTGCTGCTCGAGCGGCGTCGTTCCGCCCTCGATCACCACGTTTACCGGCGCCTCGCCGTACTCATTTGGCAGCCCGAATCCGTGCCCCGTCGCCCGCGCCCGTTCCCCCGTCGTATGCTTCTCGTTCCATTGCGCCGCCGACTGCCGCGCGTACACCAGGTTCTTCACCCAGCCCCGCTCGACCAGCGTCACCTTCTGCCGCGGTACGCCTTCGCCGTCGAACGGCATCCCCGACTGCAGCGGATGAAACACGTCGTCGCGGATGCTGACGTTGTCCCCGAAGACCTTCTTCCCCACCCGGTCGCTCAGGAAGCTGCGCTGGTCCAGCACCGGCAGCGCGCCGAAATCCCACACCAGGAACCCGATCAGGTCCAGCACCGCCGCCGGCTCCAGGATCACCGTGTACTTCCCCGGCTCGATCTCCCGCGGCCGCGCACTCGCCAGCGCCTTCTGCACCGCCATCCGCGCGCCCGCCCGCGGGTCGAGGTCGCCCCAGCGCGGCGAGCTCGCCTTCGCCCACCCCGAACTGCTCTCGCCCAGCGCCGTCACCGAATACTCCGCCCCGGTCGAGGCGTAATAAGCCTCGACCCCGCGCGTGTTGACGATCGCCACCGCCGAGCAGTGCGTGGCGCAAATCCCCGCCGCCGTCAGCCCGTGGCTCTTGGCCGCCTCCACCATCGCGCCCGCCGCCGCTGCCCGCTCCGCCGGCGTGATCGCCGCCGTCGCCTCGTCCCAGCGGTTCACCGGCGTCGTCGCCTCCGGCTCCGCCATCGCCAGCAGCTCCGGGTCGTCCGTCTGCGCCCGCGCCAGCGCGATCGCCCGCGCCGTCGCCGCCGCCACGCCCCGCTCATCCAGCCGGTGTGTCGCTGCCCGCGCCGTGCGCTTCCCCACCTGCGCCCGCACCGAGATCGCCACGCTCGACTCGGCCACGTTCTGGTGAATGCCGTTGTTGGCGAACCGCGTCAGCGCGCTGTCGCCGCCCTCGGCCGTGATCTCGAGCTCCGCCTTCGGCTCGCTCGCCGCCGCCTTCCGCGCCTGCGCCAGCCACGCCCGCGCCTCGTCCATCGTCAGCCGCGGCCCCGCCATGGCTAGCTCTGCCCTCCCGCGTACGCCGTCCCGATCTTGATGTTGCGGAACCGCGCCGGCGCCGCCCCGTGCCCGGTGCCCATCGTCTGCTGCGGCTGCCCCTTGCCGCAGTTCGGCGTGCCCCACAGCCGCCAGTGCTCGCGCGAGCAGATCGCATCCATCGAGTTCCAGAATTCGGTGGTGATGCCCGAATAGCTCGGGTTCTTCAGCATCCGCGTCCGCCGCCCATGCTGAATCTCCCAGCCGATCTCGGTGCCGAACTGGAAGTTGAAGCGCCGGTCGTCAATGGACCAGCTCCGGTTGGTCTCGAGATAGAAGCCGGCTTCCGTGTCCGCGATCAGCTCTTCCAGGCTCAGCGGCAGCGCGCCCGGCTCGATGCTGATGTTGGTCATGCGGATCAGCGGCAGCCGGTTCCAGCTTTCCGCCCGCATGCAGCCGTTCGAGCGCGGCAGCCCGATCTCCGCCGCCGTCTCGCGGCTGGTGATGTAGCCCAGAAACTGCCCCTCCCGGATGATCTCCGCCCGCTGCGCCTCCACCCCTTCGTCGTCATAGGCGAACGTGCCCAGTCCCGGCCCGTGCTCCAGCCGCGCGTCCGCCACCACCGTCACCAGCGGCGAGCCGTAGCGCAGCTTGCCCGGCTGGTCGAGCGTCAAAAAGCTCATCCCGGCGAAGTTGGCCTCGCTCCCCAGCACCCGGTCCAGCTCGATCGGATGCCCGATGGACTCGTGAATCTGCAGGCCCAGTTGCGAGCTGTCCAGGATCAGCGTGCCCGCCGTCTGCGGGCATTGCGGCGCCTTGTGCAGCGCCACCGCCTCTTCCCCCACCCGCCGCGCCTGTTCCTTCAGCGCGATTTCGCCGATCAGCTCGTACCCCTTGAGCTGATACTGCCCGCCGAATGAGTTTGGGTAGCTCCGCTTCTGGATCTCGCCGTTGGCAAACGCCAGCGCCGCCATGCCCGCCCCGCTCAGCGTCCGCGTCTGCTCGATCTCGCTGCCCTCGCTGGAGACGAACAGCTGCCGCTGCCGCGCGAAGTTCATCTGCGCCTCGGCCAGCGTCACCCCCGCGATCGCCCGTAATTCCGCGTCCGCCGCCAGCAGCTCGCCCAACTGCGCTTCCACGCTCACCGCGAACGGATCTTGCTTGCACGGCGACACCCACACCGCCCGCTGCGCCGCCTCCGGCGCCAGCACCGCCCGCCGTCCGCGTACCGTCGCCGACGCGCGCGCAATCGCCACCGCGCGCCTCGCCGCCTCCTCGACCGCCTCGCGCCGGCAGTCGTCGGTGGCCGCGAAACCCCACGCTCCGTCCACCAGCACGCGGATCCCCGCCCCCTGGCTCTCGCTGTCGACTGCGTGCCCCAGCTTCCCGTTCTTGGTGGCGAGGCTGCGGTGGCGTTCCTCCACCACGCGCACGTCGGCGTACTCGGCGCCCCCCGCAGTCGCTGCGTCCAAGCCCCAGCCGCCGATGTCCCGCATAAGTTAGCGCGCCGAGGCCATCGCGCCCGTCTTCAGCCCCGCCGCCTCGCGCAGCGCCTCCGCCTTGTCTTCCTTCTCCCAGGTGAAGTCCGGATCGCTTTGCCCGAACGGCCCGAACGCCGCCGTCTTCTGGTAGATCGGCCGCCGCAACTGCAGCGCCTGAATGATCCCCTTGGGCGTCAGCGGAAACACCTTCCGCACCGCCTCCGCGATCTTGTCTTCGGTGGTCGCGTGCGTCCCGAACGTCTCCACCCGCACCGACACCGGATCGGCCACCCCGATCGCGTACGCCAACTGCACCTCGCAGGTGCTCGCCAGCCCCGCCGCCACCACGTTGCGCGCGATGTAGCGCGCCATCAGCGCCGCCGACCGGTCCACCTTGGTCGGGTCCTTGCCGCTGAACGCGCCGCCGCCGTGCCGCCCCATCCCGCCGTAGGTGTCCACGATGATCTTGCGCCCGGTCACGCCGGTGTCGCCCATCGGCCCGCCGATCACGAACCGCCCCGTCGGGTTGATGTGGTACGCCGTCTTGCCGTCGGCCATCCCCTTCGGCATCACCGGCTCGATCACTTCGCGCCGGATCGCCTCGCGCAGCGCTTCGGTCGAGATCTCGTCGCTGTGCTGCGTCGACACCACCACCGCGTCCACCCGCTTCGGCCGCCCGTCCTCGTACTCGATCGTCACCTGGCTCTTGCCGTCCGGCCGCAGAAAGCTCAACTGCCCCTCCCGCCGCAGCTCGCTCAGCCGCCGCGTCAGCCGTTTCGCCAGCGCCACCGGCAGCGGCATCTTCTCCGGCGTCTGGTCGCAGGCGTAGCCGAACATCATCCCCTGGTCGCCCGCCCCTTCCCGGTCCACGCCCATGGCGATGTCCCCCGACTGCTGGTGCACGCTCACCATCACCCCGCACGTGTCGCAGTCGAAGCCGAAGCGCGCGTCGGTGTATCCCACCCCGCGCACCGCATCCCGCGCCACCTGCTGGTAGTCAATCTGCGCCCGCGTCGTGATCTCGCCCGCCACCACGATCAGCCCCGTGGTCAGCAGCGCTTCGCACGCCACCCGGCTGTTCGGATCCTGCGCCAGCGCCGCGTCCAGCACGCCGTCGGAGACTTGGTCGGCAATCTTGTCGGGGTGACCCTCGGTCACCGATTCAGAGGTGAACAGCGATGTGCGTGGCAAGAGCGAAAGTCCTCGTTTCTATAGGAAAAGGTCCCTATCAGCATACCGCCAAACCGCCGCCTCGCGGTTGCGCTGCCTCGGGTTCCGGCCGCCCCCGGCGGGCCGGGCCATTGCCTTAACGCGTCGTGCTTTCGGCCAACGGCAACGGCGCCAACAGCTGCTCTTTCCGGTAGACCAAATTGCTGGCGTCGTACGTCGCCAGCTCGAACCCGTGCCCGTGCGTGATCGCGTCGGTGGGGCAGGCCTCCACGCAGTAGCCGCAAAAAATGCAGCGGTTGTAGTCGATGTTGTAAACCTTGGCGTACCGCTCGCCCGCGCTGATGCGCTGCACCGCGGTGTTCTCCGCCGCCTCGATGTAGATGCAGTTCGCCGGGCACGCCGCCGCGCACAGGAAGCAGGCGACGCACTTCTCCAGCCCGCTCTCGTCCCGCTGCTGCACGTGCACGCCCCGGAAGCGCGCCTCGAAGTGTACCGGCTCCTCCGGATAGAACTCGGTCACCGGCGGCTTCAACATGTTCTTGAACGTCACGCTCAGGCCTGTGGCGATCGCCGCCAAGTCCTTCACCGGCTGCATCAGATCGGGCATAAGCATCATTATAACGGACCAACCGGCCGCTTCCGCGGCCCCGCACGCGCTAAAATAGACCCCCCATGCGTACCGACTTGCGCGCTCCTGATCAGCTCCGCCCGCTCCGCTTCGACCTTGATTTCCAACCCACCGCCGAAGGCTCCGTGCTCATCGAGCTGGGCTCGACCCGGGTGCTCTGCTCCGCCACCCTGGAAGAAACCGTCCCCTCGTTCCTCCGCGGCCAGGGCAAGGGTTGGATCACCGCCGAGTACGCCATGCTCCCCCGCGCCACCTTGACCCGCACCCCGCGCGAGGTCTCCAAAGGCCGCCCCGGCGGCCGCACCCACGAGATTCAGCGCCTCATCGGCCGCGCCCTGCGCTCCGCCGTGGACACCGCCGCCTTGGGCGAGCGCACCCTCATCCTCGACTGCGACGTCCTTCAGGCCGACGGTGGCACCCGCACCGCCTCCATCACCGGCGCCTTCGTCGCCCTCGCCCTTGCCCTCCAGCGCCTGGTCGCCGCCCGCACTCTCGCCCGCCTCCCCATTCGCCACTACCTCGCCGCCGTCAGCGCCGGCATTGTCGCCGGCACGCCCCTGCTCGACCTCAACTACACCGAGGACTCCCGCGCCGACGTGGACCTCAACCTCGCCCTGGCCGGCGACGGTCGCTTCGTCGAAATTCAGGCCACCGCCGAGCACGAACCCTTTTCCGACGCCCAGTCCGCCGAGCTCATCCGCCTCGGCCGCCTCGGCATCGCTCAGCTCATGGCCCGCCAGCACGACATCCTCAAGCTCGACCTGCCCCGCATCGAGGCATGACCCTTTATCTCGCCACCTCCAATCCCGGCAAGCTCGCCGACTTCGCCGGTATGGAGCGCATGCCGGCGCTCCTGCCCGGCTTCGCCGCGCTTCCCTCCATCGAAGAGACCGGCGCCACCTTCGAGGCCAACGCCCGCCTCAAGGCCGAACACTATAGCCGCTTCGCCCCGCCCGATGCCGCCGTCCTCGCCGATGACTCCGGCCTCGAAGTCGACGCTCTCGCCGGCGCCCCCGGCGTCTATTCCGCCCGCTTCGCCGGCGAACCCTCCGACGATGCCGCCAACAACGCCCTATTGCTCGCGCGCCTCCGTGGCCTTCCGCCCGGCTCCCGCACCGCCCGCTTCGTCTGCCTCCTCGCCCTCGCCCGCGCCGGCTCAACCCTCGCCACCTTCCGCGGCGAAGCCGCCGGCATCATCCTCGACGCCCCGCGCGGCTCGTACGGCTTCGGCTACGATCCCCTCTTCTATTCCCCCGAGGCCGGCTGCGCCTTCGCCGAGCTCACACCGGAACAAAAAGCCGGCTTCAGCCATCGCGGCCGCGCCGCCCGCGCCCTCATGCGCTGGCTCGCTGCCCCATCGCCCGTGCACCAGGCCGCATTATGAAGAAGGCCGCTTCCGCCCACGATCCACGCGTCCAAGCCATCCTCGCCGGCCTGGCCGCGGCCTATCCCAACGCCGAATGCGCGCTCCTCCATCGCAGCGCCTGGGAACTGCTGGTCGCCACCATCCTCTCCGCCCAGTGCACCGACGCCCGCGTCAACGTGGTCACCCCGCCGCTCTTCCGCAAGTACCCCACCGTCGCCGACTTCGCCGCCCTCACGCCCGAGCTGCTCGAGCCCGAAATCCGTAGCACCGGCTTCTACCGCAACAAAGCCAAAAGCATCGTCGGCGCCGCCCGCCGCCTCCAGGAGGTCTACCGCGGCCAGGTCCCCGCCGACATGGACGCCCTTGTTACCCTCCCCGGCGTCGCCCGCAAGACCGCCAATGTCGTGCTCGGCGTCTGGTTCCACCAAGCCGCCGGCGTCGTCGTCGATACCCACGTCCAGCGCATCGCCCGCCGCCTCGATCTCACCCGCGAGGAGCAGCCCGAAAAGATCGAGCGCGACCTCATGCGCCTCCTGCCCCAGTCCGAGTGGATCGCCTTCGGCCACCGCGTCATCGCCCACGGCCGCCAGTGCTGCCTCGCCCGCTCCCCGCGCTGCCCCGCCTGCCCCATCGAGCCCCTCTGCACCGCCGCCGACAAAACCGTCGGCCGCCAGGCCAAGCCTACGGTTGGTCCGAAGCCGCGGTCTGCACCAAAGGCGGCAGCGGGTCGCCGGCCGCGTAGTTCTCGCTGATGCGGTCAAACCGCCGCGCCTGCTGCTGCCAGTACATCAGCTCGGCGTCGTACCGCACCAGAATGTCCGGCAGGAAATAGGGCGTGTTCCCTTCCAGCCACAGCCGCCGGTACTGCGCCCGCAGGCTCGCCACCCCGTCGCGCATGTCCTCGAGCCACCCGTTGATCGAGTTAATCTGCCCCAGCGTGCGGTACACCTCCGCCCGCGTCGCCCCCGGCGCCTGCGCCTGCGCATAAAGCGCCGCAATCTGGTTGGCGTAGATCGCCTTCTCGCCCACGAAGTCGAACCGCCGCGCCGCGAACGTCACCGGGTCGAGCAGTTCCTGATTGCGCCGCGCCCCGGCGCGGTGCTCCTCGACCGAGGCCATCACGTCCTCCGCCAGCAGCCGCACCTGGTGCGCCGCCGGCGCCATCTCGCCATAGATCTTCTGCCCATACGGGCTGAACGCCGCATGCCACATCAGCCGGTCCGCCCCGTCGGCATGGATCGTCTTCTCCAACAGCGCATGAATCTGCGTCAGCTCCGCGATCTCATGGTCGAAGTGGTGCCCGTCGGCGCGATAGATCGCCCAGTCGTAGGCGGCGTCGAACCGCGCGGTGGACGGCGCATCCTCCCATCCCACCGCCCCGCCGTAGGCGATGCCGTACCAGCAATAGTCGAAAAAGCTCTCGCCGTCGTCGTCCCAGTTGGTGTTGATCAGCCCGGTCGCCCCCAGCGCCCGCCCGTCGCGCACGAAGCCGGCGATGTTGGGCAGCGCCTCGTTGTAGTCCGGGAAGATCCGGCTCCAGTTGCTCACCCCCGGCGCCACCCAGGTCTCGATTCCCGCCTTCGTGAACGGCTCGATCAGCGGCCGAAAGCTCGCCCGGTCGCCGTAATCCCACGGCACCGCGATCATGTCCTTCGGCACTTCCTTCAGCAGTTCCGGATGCCGCTGCGCGATGTCGCCCCAGAACAGAATCTTGCGATGATACGGCCGCAGCTCCTTTTCGATCGCCAGGACGTAGTTCAGAAACAGCGGCCCCGCTCCCTCCGCCTGCAGCATCGGCTCCGACCGCCCCTGGCCCAGCTCCGCCGTCTCGTCCGCCCCGATGTGAAAGAATGGCCCCGGAAACGCCGCGTTCAAATCGGCGAACATCTTCCCGATGAACTGCAGCGACTGCGGCTCCGCCGGCGACAATAACGCCCCGTACGGGTCTTCGAGCATTCCCTGGTACCGCTCCTGCTGCAGCCCCAGGTGCAGATGCCCGAACGCCTCCTGCTCCGGAATCACCGTGATGTGGTACCGCGCCGCCTGCCGTTCGATCTGCGCCGCCTCCGCCCAGGTGATCGCCCCGCCCGGCGCCGACCACACCGGCAGGTCGGGATAGCGGAACGTGTTCTCGAAGTACAACACCAGCGCGTTGATCTTCAGCTCGGCGAACAGCGGCAGGTCGCGCTCGAACGCCGCCAGCGACGGAATCGGTCCCCGGCTCACGTCCATCTGCACCGCGCGCCAGCGCAGCGCCGGCCAATCCACGATCCGCACCGCCGGTAACACGGCTGCGCCAGCCCCCGCCGGGTGAATGAGCTGCCGCAGCGTCTCCGCCCCGTAGAACACCCCCGCCGCGCTCGCCCCGATCAC
>DAIDIF010000141.1 GCA_027451805.1 Acidobacteriota bacterium | reverse complement strand
CCCCCCTCCCCCCGTTCGGGTGGGTGAGATCCGCGACTTCCTCCTCGCCCTCCTGCGCGAACCCCCCAGCCCCGTCCTCCCCGCCAGCCATCTCGCCCGCCGCCTGCGCTGCGCCCTCGGCCTGCTCAAGTTCCTCGAGCTCGCCGACATCGAAGCCCGCTTGGTCGAGCTCGAACGCACCGCCCAGCAGCTGCGCCAGTCCGCCGGCCGCGCCGCCGACTGAGGCCGCCCTCATGCCCTACGCCAACTTTCGCCGCCGCCTGGAAGCCGCCGCCGACCTCATCCGTTACTCGCCCGCCATGCTCCGCGTCCATCCTCCCACTGCGGGTGGCAACCGCTTCACCAACCGCATCCCCTCGCCCGCCGAGCGCGACCTCCACCTCCGCCACGCCCGCGGCGACGCCCGCGCCATGGCGCCCTTCCACGCGGACTACGCGCAATGCGTCTGCCACACCTGGACCCTGCCCAACGGTTGACTTCCCCTTCCGCCGCCTGCTACGATACAAAGGTTTTCACGAGGAGTCTGTCCGCGCCGCAAGGTGTGGCGTTCTGTACCGAATCGGGCTGCGCTGCATCCGGTCCGGTTCTTCCCTCGCTTCGGTCCCCACGACCACCCGCTCTCGCGGGCTATGTGGCGGACAACCGTGGCGAAACGGAGCAGGCTTGGGCTTCGGCTCAGCGTCTGCTTTACGTCGCGCGGGATATATAGGTTGGGTGAACCGGTGTCGCCGCCTCGCTGGCGGAGAGCCCCGGCTGTTGGCCGGGCTTGCGCCAGATAGGGCAGGCGTCCCCGGAATCGCGGATTGGTGGGAGTCAAGCCGCCGCGGAAGCGTCGGCAGCGGAACTATTTATGCCTACTTTTCATCAGCTCGTGCGCGCCGGCCGCGAAAAGGCCCGCTACAAGACCGCCTCGCCCGCGCTCCAGTCCTGCCCGCAAAAGCGCGGCGTCTGCACCCGCGTCTACACCCAGACGCCGAAGAAACCCAACTCCGCCCTGCGCAAGGTTGCCCGCGTCCGCCTCACCAACGGCATCGAGGTCACCACCTACATCCCCGGCATCGGCCACAACCTCCAGGAACACTCCATCGTCCTCATCCGCGGCGGCCGCGTGAAGGATCTTCCCGGCGTCCGCTATCACGTCGTGCGCGGCGCCATGGACGCCGTCGGCGTCCAGAACCGCAAGCAGGCCCGCTCCAAGTACGGCGCCAAGCGCCCCAAAGCGTAGCTTAGGATTCCGCCATGCCCCGCAAAGGTAACATCGAAAAACGCGAGACCGTCCCCGACGCCATCCACGACTCCCGTCTGGTGGAGAAGTTCATCAACTCCATGATGTGGGAAGGCAAGAAGTCCACCGCCCAGGCCATCTTCTACGGCGCGCTCGACCGCATCGAAGCCAAAATCCCCGCCCCCGCCGACCCCGCCGCCGAAAAGGACGACGCCCTCAAGCTCTTCAAGCGCGCGGTGGAGAACGTCAAGCCGGTGGTCGAGGTCAAGACCCGCCGCGTCGGCGGCGCCAACTACCAGGTCCCGGTCGAGGTCAACAACACCCGCCGCGTCTCCCTCGCCGTCCGCTGGCTCATCACCTACGCCCGCGGCCGCGGCGAAAAGGGCATGGTGGATAAGCTCGCCAACGAACTGCTCGACGCCGCCAACAACCGCGGCGGCGCGGTCAAGAAGCGCGAAGACGTCCATCGCATGGCCGAGGCCAATCGCGCCTTCGCCCATTACCGCTGGTAACCCCGACGAAGTAACGCTGCATGCCACGTCAGATTCCACTCGCGCGCACCCGCAACATCGGCATCATGGCCCACATTGATGCCGGCAAGACCACCACCACCGAGCGCATCCTCTTTTATACCGGCATCACCCACCGCATCGGCGAGGTCCATGAGGGCACCGCCACCATGGACTGGATGGCGCAGGAGCAGGAGCGCGGCATCACCATCACCTCCGCCGCCACCACCTGCTTCTGGAACGACATCCGCATCAACATCATCGATACCCCCGGCCACGTGGACTTCACCGCCGAGGTCGAGCGCTCGCTGCGCGTCCTCGACGGCGCTGTCGCCCTCTTCGACGGCGTCCACGGCGTCGAGCCCCAGTCCGAGACCGTCTGGCGCCAGGCCGATAAGTACGGCGTCCCGCGCATCTGCTTCGTCAACAAGATGGATCGCGCCGGCGCCGACTTCGCCCACGCCCTGGGCACCATCCGCGCCCGCCTGCACGCTCCCGCCGTCGCCATCCAGGTGCCCATCGGCCACGAGGACGGCTTCCGCGGCGTCGTCGACCTGCTCGCCATGCAGGCCATCACGTACCGCGACGAAACCCTCGGCGCCGGCTACGACACCGGCGCCATCCCCGCCGACATGGCCGACCTCGCCCACACCTACCGCGAGCAAATGGTCGAGCGCATCGTCGAGTGCGACGACTCCCTGCTCGAGAAGTACATGAACGGCGAGGCCATCTCCACCGACGAGCTGCGCGCCTCCCTGCGCCGCTCCGTCATCGCCATGAAGCTGTTCCCGGTGCTGTGCGGCTCCTCGTTCAAGAACAAGGGCGTCCAGCCCCTGCTCGATGCCGTCGTCGCCTATCTCCCCTCCCCGCTCGACGTGCCCGCCGTCACCGGCCTCGACGACAAGGGCGCCGAAGTCACCCGCCCCGCCGCCGACGACGCCCCCTTCGCCGCCCTCGTCTTCAAGATCATGACCGACCCCTTCGTCGGCCAACTCGCCTTCATCCGCGTCTACAGCGGCCATCTCGACTCCGGCCTCTCCGTCTGGAACTCCACCAAGCAGAAGCGCGAACGCATCGGCCGCCTGCTCAAGATGCACGCCAACAAGCGCGAGGAGATCAGCGAGGTCTGGGCCGGCGATATCGCCGCCTGCGTCGGCCTCCGCACCGTCTCCACCGGCGACACCATCTGCGACGAGAATCGCCCCGTCCTGCTCGAGTCCATCGAGTTCCCCACCCCGGTGATTGACGTCGCCGTCGAGCCCAAGACCAAGGGCGATCAGGAGAAGATGGGCCAGGCGCTGGCCAAGCTCGCCCAGGAAGATCCCACCTTCCGCGTCCATACCGATACCGATACCGGCCAGACCATCATCAGCGGCATGGGCGAGCTCCACCTCGAGATCCTGGTGGACCGCATGATGCGCGAGTTCGGCGTCGAGGCCAACGTCGGCAAGCCCCAGGTCGCCTATCGCGAGACCATCCGCGCCAAGGCCGAGGCCGAGGGCAAGTACATCCGCCAGACCGGCGGCCGCGGCCAGTACGGCCACGTCAAGATCACCATCGCCCCCGCCGAGCCCGGCGCCGGCTTCATCTTCGAGAACGACATCGTCGGCGGCTCCATCCCCAAGGAGTTCATCAAGCCGGTGGAGAAGGGCATCGAGGAGGCCATGGAGGGCGGCATCCTCGCCGGCTATCCCATGAAGGATATCCACGTCTCCCTCTACGACGGCTCCTTCCACGAGGTCGACTCCAGCGAGATGGCCTTCAAGATCGCCGGCTCCATGGCCTTCAAGGAGGCCGCCAAGCGCGCCAAGCCCGCCCTGCTCGAGCCCATGATGAAGGTCGAGGTCGTCGTCCCCGACGAGCAGAACTACATCGGCGCCATCACCGGCGACCTCTACCGCCGCCGCGGCCGCATCGAAAGCACCGAGCCCCGCGCCGGCAGCCAGGTCATCCGCGCCCTGGTCCCGCTCAGCGACATGTTCGGCTATGCCACCGAGATGCGCTCCGCCACCCAGGGCCGCGCCTCCTACACCATGCATTTCGCCCATTACGAGGAGGTCCCCAAGGCCTTGGCCGAGGAGATCATGGCCCGCGTCCAGGGCCGCGAGGTGAAGAGGTAGCCTTGGCCACCGAACCCCAAATCGTGATCCGCTACCCGCTCTTCACGCCGCAGGAGGCGCAACGCGCTCAAGGCGAATCCGGGAAAGGCGAACGCGACTTCTCATGGATTGCGGCGGCGCGGCATATGGCCGGCGAGCGCATGCGCGCGCGGGCCAAGGCCCTCGCGGAACTCGCCGCGGAAATCTCCATCCACCACCATCCCCCTGTGCGAGTCAGCCAGGTAATGCTTGACGCCCAGCCCGGGGAGGAGAGACTTACCCATCGTTGGATGGTGCGCTTCCAAGGTGATTTCCTTCCCGGCGGATATTGCGAGGTGCCCGTCGCCCTCGACCTCGAAGCCGAGGCCGCCCGTCACGTCCTCAGGGCGTATGACGAGCTGCGGCGGGTCATTTTCGATGGCATCAAGTTTCCGAGATAAGCGATGATCTGGCCGCAACAACCAATTCGAGTCTGGCTCACCGAGGCGGGGACGGGTGCGCTCGTGCCGCGGGTGGTGGCGAGCTCCGAGTTCGACGCCGTACTCTGGGAAGCCGATCGCAGCGGCCTCTGGATCGAGGTCTCGGGCGGCCATCGCGCCGACCTGCCAGGGCAGCTGGTCCGGCTCATTCGCAATGATTTCATCGCTTCGGTGGAAAGGTTCGCGTCCCAGGGACAGGAATAGGGTACTGCTATGGCGAAAGAGAAATTCGACCGTTCCAAACCGCACGTGAACGTGGGCACGATCGGGCACATCGATCACGGCAAGACGACGCTGACGGCGGCGATCACCAAGGTGTTGCAGAAGCATAACCCGAAGAACCAGTTCCGCT
>DAIDIF010000140.1 GCA_027451805.1 Acidobacteriota bacterium | reverse complement strand
AGCGGCCGAAGTTGGCGGCGAAGCCGCGGCCGGAGAAGAGGCGGTTGAAGCGGTAGAGGCGCGGCAGGGGCGAGACCGTACGCGCCGCGCGCGAGCGCGGCGCCGGGGCGGCGGGCGGCGGGTGCAGGTTGGCGAGGCCGTAGGGGCTGAAGACGAGACCGAGGGCGGGGCGGATGCCGCGGGGGTGGTCGGCGAGGGCGGGGAGCAGGCGCAGGGAGAGCAGATCGCCGGGTTGGACGGGGTTGTGCTGTTCCATCCAGGCGGAAGTGATCCAGGCGGCGAAGCCGGGCTGCTTCAGCCAGCGATAGTAACTCGAGAGGGAGACACGAGCGGCGGCGAGCGTGGCCTCGAGTGGCGCGGGGGCAACCTGCCGGTGAATGCAGGCGTAGAGCCGCCATTGGGCGGCGGTGCCGCGGAAGACGGCGTGGCCGGGTTCTTCGGACATACGATATTCCGATGCATCTCCGGGCCGAAGGTTGGCGGAAGGAGATGCGACATTTTTGTTACAGAAGTGACCGCCCAGCCGGGGTTGCGCTAAGCTGGGGCCATGGCGATTCGCGATCTGCTGTTATCGGAATTGGAAGGCGAAGCGGGGAAGACGCGGGCGACGCTGGAGCGGGTGCCGGCGGAGAAGGCCGACTGGGCGCCGCATGCGAAATCCATGAAGCTGGGCAAGCTGGCGGCGCACGTGGCGCAGTTGGGCGGCTTCGGCGTGGTCATGCTGACCAAGCCGGAGCTGGACTTCGCCACCGCGGGGATGAAGCCGCTGGTGTTCGAGTCGGCGCCGCAAGCGCGGGCGGCGTTCGACCAGGGCGTGGGGGCGGTGAAGGCGGAGCTGGCCAAGCTGCCGGATGAGGCCTGGACGCAGCCGTGGACGCTGCGCATGGGCGATCAGGTGTTCTTCAGCGGCAGCCGGTTCAACGCCTACCGGGCGATGTACCTCAACCACATGGTGCATCACCGGGCGCAGTTGGGCGTTTATCTGCGGCTGCTGGGGGTACCGGTGCCGTCGGTGTACGGGCCGTCGGCGGACGAGGGGGCGTAGGCGGCAGCGGGCGGCGTGGCGAGTCCGCGCTACGGTTTCTGGTTCCGCAGTCTCGCCAGGGCGGCTTGGGCGCGTGCGTTGGCCGGGTCCAGGGTCAGCGCCCGCTGCAACTCCGCGCGGGCTTGGGCGAGTTGGCCTGAGGACGCGAGGGCGCTTGCCAAATTGATATGGTAGTCGGGGTTGTTGGGCGCGATCCGAACCGCGGCCTGGAGGTGGTCGAGGCCTTGCCGTCGGCGGCCCAGGTCGAGGTCGACGGCGCCCAAGCTTTCCTCGAGCGATGCGTTGAGGCTCTGGGAGGGCGCTTGCAGCTCGAGCGCGCGGCGAAAATAGTTCGCCGCCTGGCCAGCGTGATGTTCATCCTGCCAGGCGATGAACCCGAGGGCGTTCCAGATATTGGCGTCGCCCGGGGTGGTGCGTGCGGCGGCCGTGAAGACGGCTTTTGCCTCTCTCCAGTTTCCGGCCTGCAAGAGCACGGCGCCGCGGACCTGCGGGAGCTGTGGATCGCCCGGCCACGCGCGCTGGGCCGCGGCAACCAGGGCCAAGGCGCTCGCGCGAGAGCCACGCCCGCTGGCAATGAGCGCGAGCCCGAGTTCAGACTTCGCGGCTTGGGCCGGTTCCGGGGGTTGCCGCGCTTCGGCCAGATTGAGGGCGCGCCGGAAGAGCCGCTCGGCGCCTTCAGGATCGTTGCGGCCCGGAAACAGTAAAGACGCCACCTGGTTGGCGAGCACTGGCGAGTTCGGCGAGGCCGCGAGCGTGCGCGAGAAAAACGTGAACTGGTTTTTCCAGATCGGGTTGCGCCGGGCGGTTTGCGCGAGATACAGGCCGGCGACGAGCGCGAGGGCGCAGGCCCCCAGCCAAGATCCCGAGCGCGCCGGTAGCCGGGCCAGGGCCAGGCTCGCCAGGGAGACCGCAAGCACACAGAAGCCGAGCGAGGGGATGTACAGGTAGCGCTCGGCGAACACGTTTCTCCCAACCGCGTTCAAGTCGAGCACGGGAATCAGCGTTACGAACACCCAGGTCGCCGCAAACGCCGCCAGCGGGAGCCGCCGGTAGCTGTAAACCACGCCGCCGGCCGCCAGGATCAGGAACAGAAGCGCGGCGAGCGCGCGGGGCTCGGCCCACGATCGCACCGGGTCGAAGACGTAATAGGCGTTGAGGCGCAACGGTAGCAGCAGTTCCCACCAATACTTCCCCACCAGGTCCGCCACGGTGAGGGCATAGTCAAGAGGGGAAAGCCCCCAGTCGCGCATCGCCACGGCCAGGTATCCCAAAACGTAATCGCGCGCGGCGAGATAGACGGCCAGGGTGGCCAGGTAGGGCAGGGAGCCCCGCACCGCGATGCGGATGCGATGAGGGATCGGGAACTCGCCGGCGCTAACGAAGAAGAGATAGACGGCGATGACGAGGGGCAGCGTCACCGCCATCTCTTTCCAGATGGTGGCGATCGCGAAGCTGGCGCACGACAGCAGCCAGAGCGCGGGCCGGCGAAATAGTCGCAGGGGCTGCCCGGGCGGGTCGCTGGGCGCGCGGCGGATCGCGAGCAGGAACAGGAGAAACGCCAGAAAGTAAAAGACCGCGCAACCGAGCTCGGGCAGAGCCGAGATCCAGTCCACCGCTTCGGTGTGCATGGGGTGCAGGGCGAAGAGCACCGCGACCGCGGCCGAGGGGGCGACGCGGCGGGTTAGTTGGACACATACGGCATAGGCCAGCAGGGTCGCGGCGACATGAAAGGTGAGATTTAGCGCATGAAACGGCAGGGGGCTGAAGCCGAACCGTTGCACGATCGCCTTGTAGGAGAGCATCTGCAGCGGCCGCCAATAGTTGTCCTTGGCGGGACTGCCCGGATGCATGAAGGCCCAGACGTCGGAGGTGAGCAGCGGCCGCCAGGAGGCTCCCGGCCTGAGGGCGGGGTTTTGCAGAATTTGTGTCGTGTCGTCCCACACGAAGCCATTCGAAAGGGCGTTGGCGTAGGCGGCGGTAGCGAGCAGGGTCAGGACGGCCGCGACCGCGGCGTGCCCCCCCCCCCCCCCC
>DAIDIF010000139.1 GCA_027451805.1 Acidobacteriota bacterium | reverse complement strand
GCGGCGGCGGGCGAGGCGGAGGGCGGTGGCGCACCGGAGGAGCGCACGGACGGGCCCGCGCCGCCGGGTGCCGTCCACAGCCGCCTGCTGGCCGGGCTGCTTGCAGCGAAGCGAAAGCGCACATAAACTCCTAAGTCGCAGCGCGCGTGTGCGTCATCCGCACGCTGCCGCCCCCCCCCCCGCAAGCGAACACACCCCCCGGTGGGGCGGGCGCCGCGCGCGTGCGTCCGTCCGTCCATGAGCTACCAGCGGTCGGACCAGTCGTTCTGCTACACGTGGGGGCGGTTCGGGGAGCTGCTCTGGTGGCTGGCCCTGCTGCAGCCGGTGCTACTCTGGACGGTGTTCTGCGCGCGCGGCCTCGCCGGCCACCGGGCGCAGCGCTCCTACTACCGCATGCAGACCGCGTCGGTGCTGTTCGCGTGGCTCTTCAACTACGTGCTGCGCGACGGCGTGTTCCGCTCGCCCGTGCCGCACCCCGAGTGCAGCTCGGTGCGCTTCTCGAGGCCCGGCCTCGAGGTGATGCTGATGGCGCACTACCTGGTGGCCATCGCGCTGCACTCGCGCTACTTTGGCTGGCCGTACGGCGTGTGGAACTGGGCCTGGGCACTGGTGCAGTTCCTGATCGTCTACGGCCTGGCCAGCACGACGGGCAACTACACCCAGCCCGACCTGCTCGTGGGGCTGGCCGTCGGCGTGCTGCACGGCCTCACGCACGGCTACCTCATCTTTGCGCTCTTTGTGCCGCTCCTGCCGCTGAGCTACTTTTTCTGGTTCTACTGGTGGAACTGGTACGAGGGCTTCCAGAGCGCGGCGCGCTGGCTGCACGCCGACTACGCCTCGGAGCGCGACAAGCTGCGCGCGCACGGCGCGGAAGCGGCCGAGTGGGCCGCGGGTGCCTGAGGGCGCGCGCAGAGTGCATCACAGAGGAAAAGAGATACTGTTAATTATTCTTTTTTTTCTCTCTCTCCCCGTTTCATCGTCTGCACGGCGACCGGCGGCCACACTAGAGATCGACCACGGGCTTCACAAGCGCGGCGCGCCGGACCTGGGTGTTGGCCTCGAGCGCCGCGAGATCCTCGCAGCGCTTGAGGTGCTCCGGACCGGTGAGCATCGCGAACGCCTTCTCCGCCCGCTCACAGGTGCGGATAAACTCGCGGAGTTCCTGCGGGCGATTGAAGCTCAGCCCGTTGTTCCCCGACAGGTAGACCCTGGGCCGGCGCACGTGCGCGTCCGTCGCGTTGCTGAACATGAAGCGCGCGATGCCACCGTGCAGCGTGAGGTCCTTGTGGGTGGCGTCCCAGTGGAACTTGGCCTCGGGCGCGACGCTCAGCGGCACCCAGCCGGCGGCGGCCGGGTGGCGGTTGCCTGCCAAACCGGAGCAGAAAATGGCGTCCTTCGCCTCCCGGAACAGGCTCGGGTCGTCGTACTCGTGGTGCCCCGCGGCCTCCGCGCTGACAAACTCCACCAGCATGAGGCAGCGGGCGGACGCGTCCGACGGCTTGACCCACACCTCCTCGCGCCCGTCGCCCGTGACGCCGCGCACCGGACGCGCGTCGCGGCCAAAGTAGGTCGCGATCGGCTCGCGCATCGCAAAGAGGATGAAGCGCCCGGGCGCGCCACGCGGGCGCTCGACGCGCTCACGCGCCGAGTCGTGTGCGGCCTGGATGATGGCGGCGACCTTCTCGGCAAAGTCGTCCTCGGCGTGGTCATCATCCGTCGGAACGTCGTGGGTGTGCGCCGTCGCGTCGTCGTCCAAGCGAAGCCGAAGCGCGGGGGTATCCCCGCCGGGCACCTCTTCGGCGCGGGCCCGCTTCGCGGCTTGCTCCGGGATGCCCTCGGGCGGCGTACGATCGTCGTCGCGGGTCTTGCGCGACGTGCGTATCCTGGTGGACACGCGCTTGATTCTCACACCGACAGCAGCCGGGCGGGACATGGCGACGTCAAGGGCGGAGCGGGCGCAGTAGGCGACCGGGTAGAGGGAAACAATAGCGGCGGCGCTCCGCCGAGGAAAAAAACGAACTCCATGCTCCCCCCCCCCAAAAAAATCTGTCTCCTCCGTACAGGGCGCCTTTCATTCCCAGACCCTGCGCACTGAGCGCCCGATGGGGCGCGTAAAGTTGGCGGGCGGCGGCTCAAAGCCGGGCACGGGCGTGGGCGCGTTGGTGTTGTTGTTGCTGCTGCCGGGCTCCGACACGATGCACGGGTCGCAGAAGCAGAGGCCGTAGTGGTCGCGCAGCGACATCTCGCCCGAGAGGCGGTTGCAGTACGCCCAGGTGTTGGGGTCGTCGGCGGCGATGCAGCCGCTGAGCTGCGGCTCCACGAACGTGGAGGGCGTGGAGTGCGAGCCGGGCACGCAGGCCGCGCCGCACGTGGTGGGCGGCCCGGCCGGGTTGCAGCACGCCTCCCAGGAGGCGATCTCGCCGGCCGTGAACGTGTCCAGGTACTGCTCGCGGAGGCACGCGTGCGCCGAGGCCCAGGCGCCCTCCTGCCAGCCCGAGTGGCCCGTCGCGTAGCCCTCGCTCACCAGGCACAGCTGGCGGCCGGCGAAGGGGCGCGCGGCCCAGGCGGCCTGCGCGTACAGGTCGAAGGTGACGCCCGCGTTGAGCTCGCTGTAGCCGCTGGGCTCCTCGTCAAAGTAGTAGTCGACCGGCTCGGTCACGTTGCTGGGGTTGCCGTTCGTGTCGTAGTCGAAGCGGCCGTGGATGTAGTCCATCATGATCTTGGCCACCGCCGGCTGGCCCTCGTTCTCCAGGATCGTCTGCAGGAAGGGGCACATGTCCGCGGTGGGGAACACGCGCAGCAGGTTGGCCAGCGCGCGCGCCGGCGTCGGGATGTACTGGATGAACTCCACGATGCCGTTCTCGCTCTCGTCCACGAACGACCAGGTCACGCCGTCGCGCCCCTCGCTCGTGAGCGCGAAGCCGCGGTAGTAGGCGCAGTAGCCGTCCAGGCACTGGTTGCGCACCGGCCACCACCACTTGTTGGGGAAGAAGGCGTTCCAGCTGCACGCGGACGTGGCGGCCCCAAAGGTGACGTGCGGGTCGTGCGCGAGCGTGCCGCCCAGGTCGCCGCCCAGGTCGCGCACAAAGTACGGCGGGAAGGCCAGCACGGCGCGCTTCGCCCGGAAGCGGTGCTGCGCGGTGCGCACCTCGAAGGTGTACACGCCGTCCTCGGCCGACACGTCCTGCACGTCGGTGACGCGCTCGCCCAGGTACAGCGAGCTGCCGTTGCCCAGGATGTGCCCGAGCGCCGCGGACAGCGCCGCGTACGGGCCGCCGTCCGGCAGGTACAGCGCGTTGTAGCCGAGCGCGCCGTCAAACTTGAGGTAGTCCTGCGTCCACTTGGCCGAGTGCGGCTCGCGCCACACGTCCTGCTCGATGCCGGTGTCCTGCAGGTACGCGTAGCCCTCCGGGCCCACCTGCGAGGTGACGTAGTCGCGCCAGGTGGTGTCGTCGGCGGCCGGCCCCGCCAGCAGCAGCGGGTTGTACTGCGCGCCGTACGAGCAGAAGCGCCAGTCCTGCGAGTAGCACTCAAAGAGCATCTGCGACGGGTAGAACGTGTTCCGGTCGGTGAAGCCGTTGGGCGCCACCGTGTCGTACGCGTTGCCCTGCGGGCAGACGGCCGGCAGCAGCGGGCCGGTGGGGAAGTTGCACACCGGCGCGGTCCAGTTGCGGTTGCGGATGAAGCCCTCGTAGTAGCTGCCCGTCGTGGCGCGTATCCACGAGGTGATGCCCAGCTCCTGGTACCAGCAGCGCCCGATCGTGTCGCTCGCGCGCAGCTGCTCCGCGTGCGTCGGCGTCCACAGGGTCGGGTTGGACGCGTTCGTGTACGTGAACACCTTGCCGCCGATCCGGTCGCGGTAGTCCACGAGGCACACGTGAAAGTGCGGCGCGAGCCGGTACGCGGTGTACACGCCGCCCGGGCCCGCGCCCGCGATCAGCACGTCGCAGTACGTCACGCTGTCGTTGGCGCAGTCGCCCGCGAGCTCGCGCACCAGCTGCTCGATCTCGTTCAGCTCGTCCCGCGTGGTGGCAAAGTGCGCGGCGAGCAGGCCCAGGATCGTCGCGCAGAGCGCCGCCAGCAGCAGCATGGCCAGCCAGCCCAGCAGTGGCCAGCCCACCAGGCGGTCGCCCGAGCCCGGCACGCGCTCGTTCTGCAGCAGGTGGCCCTGAAGCAGGTGCCCCTGCGGCTGCGCGGCGGGCACGTAGGCAGCGCCCGGCACTCCGTAATCGGCGGCGTCGGCGCCGCCCGGCGCCGGCATCATCTCAATGCCATCGTTGGTGAAGCGAAACCCGCCGCCGTCCGCCATGCGAGAGAGGGGGGGGGAGGGGCGGGGGAAATACACGAGGTGCGCGGGCAGATCCTAGGGCGCGCCACTCGCGGCGCGCGGCTTTAAATCGCGCGGGTGTTCCCGGGTCGCCACAAAATCATTGTTTCCCTCGCGGCGCAGCGGCGGACACACGCGCGCGAACCGCCGCTCCCCCCCCCCCCCCCCC
>DAIDIF010000138.1 GCA_027451805.1 Acidobacteriota bacterium | reverse complement strand
CGCCCGCGCCCGCCGCCGCCGCGGCCAACGCCGGCTTGACGCCCCACACCAGCCCCGCCAGCTCGCTCTCCGCCTTCGGCCTGGTCATATAACTCACCGCGACGGTCACCGCCACGCAGATGCACCAGCTCCACAGCCCCTGGAACATGTCCTGCGCCATCGCCTGCGCGTGCCGCGACAGCGCCACATACGCCAGCGCCGACGGCTGCACCCGCACCCACAGCCACATCCCGATCGACGTCGTCATCCCCGCCAGCAGCCCCCAGAACCCGCCCGCCGCCGTGCACCGCTTCCACAACATCCCCAGCAACACCGTCCCGAACAGCGGCGCGATGAAGAAGCTGAACAGCGCCTGCACGTAATCCATGATGCTGCGGAAATCCATCACCAGGTAGGCCGTCCCGATGCTGACGATCACCCCGATCACCGTGCACCACCGCCCCATCGCCACGCAGTGCCGGTCGCTCGCCCCGCGGTTCATCAGCGGTTTATAAATGTCCCACGTCCACACCGTCGCGAACGCGCTCACGTTGCCCGCCATGCCCGACATGAAGCCCGCGATCAGCGCCACGATCCCCAGCCCCAGCAGCCCCGGCCCGCAGTAGCGCGCCAGCATCAGCGGCAGCACGTCGTTGTAGTTGTGCGTCGCCGCCCCGGCCGCGTTCGCCCCCACCAGCTTGTAGGGCAGCACCGCCAGGCCCAAGAGGCCCGGCAGGATCACGATCAGCGGCACGAACATCTTGAACGCCGCCCCGATGATCGGCGCCAGCTTCGCTGCCCGCAGATCCTTGGCCGTCAGCAGCCGCTGCACCACCAGGAAATCCGCCGTCCAGTAGCCGAACGACACCACAAACCCCAGCCCGAAGACGATCCCCACCCAGTTGATCCCCATCGGGTTGTTTCGGAACGAGCCCAGCGTGCTCCACAGGTGCAGGTAGGCCGGCCCGGCGTTGTGCGCGATCCGCGCCTCCATCTTCGACCAGCCGCCCACCTCGATCAGCCCCAGGATCGGGATCAGTAGCGCCCCCGCCCAGATCAGCACGAACTGCAGCACCTCGTTGAAGATGGCCGAGCGCAGCCCGCCCAGCGCCACGTAAATCGCCACCGTGATCGCCGACACCCAGATGCTGAAGTGAATATCCCACCCCAGCACCACCTGCATCACCAGCGCCATGGCGTACATGTTGATGCCCGACACCAGCACCGTCATCACCCCGAACGACACCGCCGCCAGCAGCCGGCTCGACTCGCCGAAGCGCAGCTTCAGATATCCCGGCACCGAGTGCGTGCGCGAGATGTAGTAGAAGGGCATCATCACCAGCCCGAGGAACACCATCGCCGGGATCGCCCCGATCCAGTACCAGTGCGTCGCCAGGATGCCGTACTCGTACGCCGACGCCGCCCACCCCATCAGCTCCAGCGCCCCCAGGTTGGCGGAGAGAAAGCTCAGCCCCGCGATCCACGCCGACAGATCGCGCCCGGCGAGGAAAAAGTCCTCCCCCGTCTTCGCCCGGTGCTTGAGGTAGAACCCGATCACCAGCACCAGCGCGAAATAGAGCGCGATGATCGCAATATCCACCGGCGCCAGGTGAACCAAGTGCCCGCTCGACATGGGGCGGATTATAGCAGCCGCCCCGCCGCGTGCTAGCATCCGTTTCGGATGAACTTCAGGCCTTTTTTGCTCGATCAGTGGCTGCAGGAGCACGCCGGCGCCGAGTTCGACCTGGGCAGCAGCACCGGCCCCCGCTGGACGGTCGGCGAGCTGCTCGCGCTCACCGGCGACGCGGACCGCGCCGCCCGGGAGCTGCTCAACCTCCGGGTCCACTATCCGCCCACCGCCGGCGCCGCGTCGCTGCGCGAGGCCATCGCCGCCATGCAGGGCGTCGAGCCGGGGGCCATCGCCGTCTTCTCCGGCGGCGGCGAGGCCCTGTTTCACCTCTTTTATGTCGCGGCCGAGCCCGGCGCCAACGTCATCGTCCCCCACCCGTGCTACCCCGCCCACGAGGTCCTGCCCGAAGCGTTCGGCCTCGAGGTCCGCCGCTACCATCTGCGCCGCGAAAATGCCTATGCCGTCGACCTCGACGAGGTGAAGCGCCTCGCCGACCGCAACACCAAGCTGCTGCTGGTCAACTCGCCCCACAACCCCACCGGCTCGACCGTCAGCGACGCCGAAATGCAGGCGCTGCACGATTTCGCCGCCGAACGGGGCATCCAGTTCGTCTCCGACGAGGTCTTCCATCCCATCTATCACGGCCCCGCCACCCAATCCGCGGCGCGCCTGCCGCAGGCAACCGTGGTCGGCGACCTCTCCAAGGCGCTCGCGCTCGGCGGCCTGCGCCTGGGCTGGATGGTCGAGCGCGACGCCGCCCGCCGCCACGCCTATCTGAATTCCCGCGAGTACGTGACCGTATCGAACACCCCGATGGGCGAGTTACTGGGCGAGATCGCCATCCGCCACCACGCGCAGGTCCTCGCCCGCACCCGCGCCGTCACCCAGGCCAACCTCAAGCTGCTGGAAGCGGTCATGGCCGAGTCCACCCCGGTCCTCGACTGGGTCCGCCCCGCCGGCGGCATGACCGCCTGGGTGCGGCTTGCCGACGGCGGCGCCGCCCGCGCCTTCTGCCTGGAAGCGTTGAATTACGGCCTGCTCCTCGCCCCCGGCGAAGGCTGGGGCTTCCCCGACCACTTCCGCGTCGGCTTCGGCGTCGGCCCCGACTGGTACCCCCGCGCCATGCAGCGCTTCGCCGCGCTCATCCAGGCACAGGCCGGCCGGCCTGCGCGAGCCTGAAGCCGGAGAGCCGGGCCGCCTTCCGGTCGAAGGTCAGTGTGAACGAGCAGCCTGCCCTGACGCCCAGCGCCAGAATGATGGCGTCGGCGAACGAGCCCCTGCCTTGCTTGAGTGCAATCATGGCAGTGAAGACCGCCTGCTCCTGCTCGACGATGAGCACGTCGATCTGAAGCATGCGTTCGATGGCTGCGGCGATGGCGCCGCCGCTCAGGCCGTAGGCGCGGTCGAGCACCCAGGCGGTTTCGGCCATCGCAATAACGCTGACGAACCCGGGGTTTTCCGCGGTGAGCCGGCGCTCAAATATGTCGTTCGCTTTGGCGGACTGGATCGGATCGTCCTGCGCGAGGTACCGGACGAGGATGTTCGTGTCCAACCCGATCATCACCGTCTGGCGCGGTCGGCCGCACCGGCGGCGCCTTCGCGCGCGGCGTCACTCATCGCATCGATGGTCACCGGGCGCCGCCGCCGGGCCTTGACGATGCCGCGCAAGGCCTGCGCCGGCAGTTTCGGCAGAAGCACGACGCTGCCGTCCGGGTGCACGAAAAACTTGACCCGGTCGCCCGGCTCCAACCCCAAATGCCGACGTACCGCCTTGGGGATGGTCGCCTGCCCTTTCACCGTGATCGCGGATTCCATCCCGTCTCCCATTACTTTATTGCAAATGTAATACTCGGCGGGCCGGAAGTCAAGCGGCCCTGCCGGCGGCGACCGGGGCCTGGTGCCGGCTAGGCGCGGGCGGGTCCGCGGCCCGCGCCTCACGACAAATGGCGCTATACTGGGTGACAAATGGCAGCCGCCGCGCAAGCCGTGGCCCGCGCTCTGGGTGGCCGCCGGGCTCTGGGCCGTGCCGTTGCCGATGATGCCGACCTGCAATCGGCCATCCGCGAAGGCTTCCCGCGCGCCGTGCTGGACGAAGTTCTCCGCACCTCGGGCCTCGGCTTGAAGGAACTCGCCTCCGCCCTCGATCTCTCGCCTCGCAGCTTGCAGCGCCGCCGCCATTCCGGCCGCCTCGCGCCGCTCGAGTCCGACCGGCTCTACCGCCTCGCCCGCATCTTCGCGCTGGCCCAGGACATCCTCGGCGATCGCGAGCGCGCGGTCCATTGGCTCCGAACCCCCATCCGCGCTCTCGGCCACATCGCGCCGCTCGCCGCCCTCGACACCGAGCCCGGCGCCCGCCAGGTCGAAAACGTCCTCGGACGTATCGCCTACGGCGGCATCAGTTGATCCGTCTGTATCGCCTGCTGAGCCGCCGCTTCGCGGCCGATCCGTTCGGCGGCGAGGGCTCGTTTCGCTTCGGCGGCCGCTGGTCAAGCCCGGGAACACGCTTGGCCTACGCCTCGGAGCATCAGTCGCTGGCCATGCTCGAATTTCTGGCCCACCTTCAGCCGGGTGACGACCCCGATGATCTCGCACTCGCCGTCGCCGGCGTTCCCGACTCGGTCACGCGCGAGCATGTGCGTCCGGCAAGCCTGCCGGGCAATTGGCGTGAGGCCGCAGCGCCCGCGGCGCTCGCGCGCCTCGGTGATGACTTCGCGCGCCGCGTCCACACCTGCCTGCTCTTCGTTCCTTCGGCGCTTGCGCCGCGCGAGCGCAACTGCCTGGTCAATCCGGCCCACCCGGATTTCGCCCGCATCCGGATCCGGCCGCTCGAGCCCTTTGCTTTCGACTTGCTCCTGTCGCGGGGCCGGGGCTAGCGGGCTCTCCCCGCCCACCCCGCCGGTCTGGGTCAGTTCCCGAAGTTCCACAGCCCAAACGCCCGCAGCTCGCCCTCCAGCCCCTGCCGTTCGAGCTCCGCCTTCACCTGCGCCGGCGTCCAGGGCGCGTCCAGCCGCTGCGCGCGGTCGGCGATGGTGAACGCCATCACCGCCAGCTCCGCCGCGTTGCGGATCAGCACCGCGTGCCGCACATGGTCGAACGTGTCCACCACGGAGTGGTGCGTGTAGCGGTAATCGGGCGAGTCCTGCGACAAATTGATCCCCGGCACCCCCGCCAAAATGAACGGCCCGCTGTCGGTGCCGAAGCTGCTGCCGTCGTTCAGCCGGGGCGAGCCGAAGCCCGCCAGCAGCCGCGCCAGCGGCTCCAGCTCCGGGATCACCGCGTCGTGCCCGCCCACCTGCATCGCATCGATCGGCCCCTGCCCCTCGTCCAGGATCAGCGCCGCCACCGTATCTTTCATCTCCGCCGCATGCCGCTTCACATAGGCCTGCGAGCCCAGCAGCCCCTGCTCCTCGCCGGTGAACAGCACCACCCGCACCGTCCGTTTCGGACGGTACCCGCTCTCCACAATCGCCCGCCCCGCCGCCAGCGCCGCCATCGCCCCGGTGCCGTCGTCGGTCGCCCCCGCCGATAGGTCCCACGAGTCCAAATGCCCGCCGATCACCACCACCTGCTGCGGCTCGCTCGTCCCGCGAACCTCGCCCACCACGTTCGCCGTCGGCACCGGCCCGGTGATCGTGTTCTGAATGTCGACGTGAATCCGCACCGCGTCGGCCCCGGCGCGATCCATCAGCCGCTGCAGCAGGCTCTGGCTCTCCGCCGTCAGGTTCACCACCGGCACCCGGTACACGGTGTTGAACCCCAGCACGCCGGTGTGCGTCAGGTTCATCCCCGCCGCCAGCCCCGCGCCCTGTCCCGCGATCACCGCCGCCGTTCCCGCCGCGTACGCCGCCTTCAAGAACCCGTCAAGCTGCGTGAACGTGCTCATCGCGTTCTTCGGCGGCGCCCCTTCCGGCCGCAGCAAGAGCACCTTCCCCCGCCAGCTCCCGGCCTCCCGCTCCGCCGCCCGCAGATGGTAGGCGTTCACCGCGATCACCGGCGCGTCCAGCCCGCCCGCGGGCGTCGAGCCCGTCCATCCCATCGCGTCCGCGTGCAGCACCTGGTTGGCCCCGCCGAGGATGCGCAGGTGCGCGAACCCGCGCGTCCAGCCATGCTCCAGTGTCCACGGCTCTTCATGGACGTCCTCGAGCCCCGCCTTGCGCATCTCCCCCAGCGCCCACGCGATCGCCTGGTTCGCCGCCGGCGACCCGGTCACCCGCCCGCCGATCTCGTCGGAGAGATACTCCAGCTCCTGATTCGCCCGCGAATCGAGCAGCGCCCGCCCCGCCACCGCCGCCAGCGCCCGGCTCTCCGCCGCCGGCATCGCCGCCGTCTGCGCCCGCGCCCGCGGCGCCGCCATCAGGAAGGGAAGGGAAGCAGCCAGTACGAACGGTACAGCGGATGATAGTTTCATCCCGCCATCATAAGCCAGCTCACCATCGCCCCCGCCCCACGCCCTTCGAGGGCGGGGCGGAGCGGGGCGAAGGGGTCCCCGCGCAGCCCCGCCCGTACGTAGTAGCGGGTGTCGTGGCGCAGCCACGACCGGCCCCGCGTTTAATGAATGCCCAGCGGCGGCGGCTGCGGGATCGCCTCGCCGTCTTTCCTTGGGTCACTCGCCCCGAACTTCACCCCGGTCTTCGAGTTGTACAGCACCGCCTGCCCGCCGCCCATGATGTCCGAGTAATCGTTGGTCAGCACGATCGTGTCGCCCCGCGCCGCCAGATAATCGCGCACCTTCTTCGGCACCCGGTCCTCGATAAAGAACCGGCAGCCGCTGAAGCTGGGGTTGTCGAACCGCGGCGCTTCCATCGCGGCCTGAATGTTCATGCCGTAATCGGCGATGTCGCTCACATACTGGGCGTGCGCCTGCGCCTGGTTCAGCCCGCCCATGATGCCGAAGCCGATATGCTCGTCGCCCTTCTGCATGAAGCCCGGCATCAGCGTGTGAAACGGCCGCTTGTGCGGCGCCAGCTCGTCCGGATGCCCCGGCGTCAGCACGAACAGCGCCCCCCGGTCCTGCAGCATGATTCCGTAGTGGTCCACCACCACCCCCGAGCCGAACTCCTGGTACAGGCTCTGGATCTGGCTCACGATGTTCCCCTCTGAATCCACCGCGGTCAGATACACCGTGTCCCCGTTGAACTTGCGCGGATCGCCCGACGGCGCCGCGCACATCGCCTTGTCGAAATTGATCAGCTTCGCCCGCTCCGCCGCGTACGCCTTCGAGATGATCCCTCCGGTCGGGATGTTCGCCATGCGCGGATCGCCGTCCCAGCGCCGCAGGTCGGCGTAGGCCAGCTTCTGCGCCTCGGTCTTGACGTAGAACGTGCGCGGATCGGCGAACCCCCACTTCTGCAGCGGATAATGCGCGAAGATGTTGAGCATCTCCAGCGCCGCCATCCCCTGCGTGTTGGGCGGCAGCTCGTACACCTTCCAGCCCTGGTAGGTGGTCGAGACCGGCGTTACCCACTCCGGCTTGAAGTCGGCCAGGTCCTCTGCCGTCATCACCCCGCCCAGCCGCTTCGAGGTCGCCAGGATCGCCTGGGCGATCGGCCCCCGGTAAAACGCCTCCGGCCCCTGGGTCGCCACCAGCTCCAGCGCCGCCGCGTAGCGCGGGTTGCGGAACACCTGCCCCACCTTCGGCGTCTTGCCGTCGATCAGGAACACCTTCCGCCCGTTCACGTCCGACTGCAGTTTCTTCCGTTGCCGCGCCCACTGCCCCGAGATCCACTCCGTCACCGGATAGCCGTGCGTGGCGTAGTAGATCGCCGGCTGGAACAGCTTCGCCCACGCCAGCTTGCCGAAGCGCTGGTGCATCGCCCACCACCCCGCCACCGCCCCCGGCACGGTGACCGAGTCGATCCCGTACTCCGGCATGCGGGTGTCGCCCTTGGCGCGCGAATACGCCGGCGTCAGCTTCTCCGGCGCCCAGCCGCTCGAGTTCAGCCCGGTGAGCTTGCCCGTCTTGGCGTTGTACTCGATGGTGAACAGGTCGCCGCCCATCCCGTTCATCATCGGCTCGACCACCCCCAGCGTGGCGTTGGCCGCAATCGCCGCATCCGCCGCCGATCCGCCCTCGGCCAGAATCTGCGCCCCCGCCTGCGCCGCCAGCGTTTGCGATGCCGCCACGATCCCCAGCTTGGTGATCACCATCGAACGCGCCTGCGTTCGTCCGGGCAATGCGCGCGCCTGCGTTCGTCCGG
>DAIDIF010000137.1 GCA_027451805.1 Acidobacteriota bacterium | reverse complement strand
GGGGGGGGGGGGGGGGGGCGACGAGGTCTACCCGCTGCCGGAATTGGGGCGGTGGCATTGCGTGGTGGCGATGCCGCGCGCCGGGGTGGGCCAGGCCATCGCCACACCCGAGGCCTTCGCGCGCTGGGATTTGGCCGATCGCCGGCGCGGCGGTTTGACGGCTGCGGACGGCTCCGCTACACTAGTGGAGTTCTGCAGCCTGGTTTGCCAGGTGCTGCCGGCGTTCCGCCTGGAGCGGAACCGCGGGCTCCGGCCGGAAACGGCAGCGAGTCCGAGAGTCCATGCCGGAATCGAGAACGACTTCCAAAGCGGAGTCTTCTCTCTTTCCCTGGACTTTCCGCGCATTCACCAGCAACTATGCCGCGCCGGCGCCCGCTGGGCCAGTCTCAGCGGCAGCGGAGCGGCGCAGTTCGGCCTGTTTCCCCAGGCCGGGCCGGCGCAGGCGGCGGCGCGGCGGCTGGAGCGGCAATACCGCTGCTGGCGCACGCGGTTCGTCTCGCGGCGGGAGTGCGAGGCGGCGGTGAGTGCAGTGCGGTAGCCCGCAGGTGGGGCGTCGTCCAATGGCAGGACACATGCCTTTGGAGCATGGTATTTAGGTTCGAATCCTAACGCCCCAGCCAAACGCGCGGGCGCGGAAACGCGAAGATGGCGACTGGACCGCTCAAAGTCGAAACTAGCTCGAAGCCGGAGGCGGAGACGCAGACGGCGCGGCCGCCGCGCAAGGCGCGGATGGACGACAAGCTGAAGATCTTCAGCGGCACCGCCAATCCGGCGCTGACGCAGGAGATCTGCGAGCACCTGGGGATTCAGCCGGGGCAGTGCAAGCTGACGCGCTTCAGCGACGGCGAGAATTACGTGCAGATTCTGGAGAACGTGCGCGGGGCGGACGTGTTCGTGATCCAGCCCACGTGCGACCCGGTGGACATCCACCTGATGGAGCTGCTGCTGATGATTGACGCGCTCAAGCGCGCCTCGGCGCGGCGGATCACGGCGGTGGTGCCCTACTTCGGATACGCGCGCCAGGACCGCAAAGACAAGCCGCGGGTGCCGATCTCCTCCAAGCTGGTGGCGGATCTGCTGACCACGGCGGGGGCGCACCGGGCGCTGCTGATGGACTTGCACGCGCCGCAGATCCAGGGATTTTTCAACATTCCGGTGGACCATCTGTTCGCCTCGCCGGTGCTGGTGGACTTTTTCCGGCGGCTGGAGCTGCCCGACCTGACCATCGTCTCGCCGGACGCGGGCGGGGTGGAGCGGGCGCGGTTTTTCGCCAAGAAGCTGGACGCGGCGCTGGCGATCGTGGACAAGCGGCGGGTGGCCATGGATGTGAGCGAGGTGATGCACGTCATCGGCGACGTCGAGGGGCGGACGGCGGTGATCCTGGACGACATCATCGACACCGCCGGGACGCTGGTAAAGACCGCCGAGGCGATGGTGAAGAACGGGGCGCGGCGGGTGCTGGCGTGCGCCTCGCACGCGGTGCTGAGCGGGCCGGCGGTGGAGCGGCTGGCGCAGAGCCCGCTGGAGCAGGTGGTGGCGACGAATTCGATTCCGGTGGCGGAGGCGGCGCAGACGCGCGCCCGGCTGCGGGTGCTGAGCATCGCCGGGCTGATGGCGGCGGCGATCCGCTCGATTCACGAGGAGACCTCGGTCAGCCTGCTGTTCGTGTAAGCGAACCGGGCGGGGCCGAGTACGGACGAGAAGGAGCAGACGAGTTATGGCAATGCAAATTTCCCTGGCGGCGGAGAAGCGCACCACTTCGGGCAAGGGCCCGGCGCGGCAGATGCGCATGGCGGGGCGGATTCCGGCGACGCTGTACGGCGCGCGGCGCGAGCCGCTGAGCCTGACGCTGGACCCCAAGCAGGTGCTGCACATTTTGCGTTCGGAGTCGGGGCACAACACCATTTTTCAGCTCACGGTGGCGGGCGGCGAGACCACGGCGGCGATGGTGGTGGATTCGCAGCGCGAGCCGCTGCAGGGGCGGCTGCTGCATGTGGACCTGAAGCGGATCGCGATGGACCAGGTCATCCGGGTGAAGATTCCGGTGCAGACGCAGGGCGAGGCGGCGGGGGTGAAGCTGCAGGGCGGCATTCTCGAGGTGGTGACGCGCGAAATCGAGATCGAGTGCCTGCCGGCGGAGATTCCCGAGCACATCACGGTGGACGTGAGCGGGCTGATGATCGGACAGAACCTGCGCGTGGGCGACCTGAAGCTGGAAGGCGAGCGGCGGGTGATGACCGACGCGGACCGGGTGATCGCGCACGTGGTGGCGGTGAAGGAAGTGGTGGAGGCGGCGCCGGCGGAAGCGGCGGCGGCGGCGGCCGAGCCGGAAGTGATCAAGAAGGGCAAGGCGGAGGAGGAAGGCGCCGAGCCGGCGAAGGAGAAAGGCGCGGAGAAGGGGGCGGAGAAGGAAAAGAAGAAGTAGCCCCGGGGCCTGGCCATGGCCGAGAACGCGCTGTTCCTGGTGGTGGGGCTGGGCAATCCCGGGCCGGAGTATGACTGGACGCCGCACAATTTCGGGTTTCTGGTGGTGGAGGAGCTGGCGCGCCGCGCCGGCATCCGGCTGCACACGCGCGAGTGCCAGGCGGTCACCGGCCGCGGGAGCTGGCGCGGGCGGGCATTGTGGCTGGCGGAGCCGCAGACCTATATGAACCTGAGCGGGCAGGCGGTGCGGCAACTGCTGCTGCAACGCGAGGTCGAGGGCTGGCTGGCGGCGTGCGACGATCTCGACCTGCCGCTGGGCGCGATCCGGCTGCGGGAGCGGGGCTCGGCGGGCAGCCACAACGGGCTGCGCTCGATCGTGGCCAGCCTGGGCACGACCGAGTTCGCGCGGCTGCGGCTGGGCATCGGGCCCGAGCACCGCATCGGGGACCGGGTGGAGTTCGTGCTGCACCGCTGGAGCAAGGCGGAGCGGGCGCAAGCGGAAGAGGCGGCGGCGAAGGCCGCGGACGCGATCGAGATGGTGATGACCGAGGGCATGGCGAAGGCGATGAGCCTGTACAACGCGCCGCCGCGCCCGGCAAGCGGAGACCAAGGCAAACGGATATGAATCGAACCTACGAAGTGATGTTCATCCTGCGGCCCGATTTGGCCGACGACGAGAGCGACAAGCTGGTGGCGGGACTGGAAACGGCAGCGAGCTCGACCGGCATCCAGATGCGCAAGGTGGACCGGCTGGGGCGGCGGCGGCTGGCGTACCGGGTGCGCGGCTTCCGCGAGGGCAATTACGTGCTGTTCGACCTGGAGGGCGGCGCGGAAGCGATCCACGAACTGCAACGCCGGCTGCGCATCAGCGAGCCGGTGATCAAATACCTGGCGGTGCGCACCGACGAGAACGAGAAGCGGTTGGAGAAGGCGCGGCGGCACCGGGAAGCGCGGCTGAAGCGGCGGCCGGCGGCGCCGAGCGCGCCGGCGCTGTCGCCGGAAGCCGAGATGGCGGCGAGCGAGCCGGAAGCGGAGCCGCCGGCGGCGCCCGCGGTCTAGACAGCGAAGGAGACACAAGCCATGAATGACAGACGATCGGGACCGGGGGGCGGGTCCAGCGGGCCGCGGCCCGGCGGACCCAAGAAGCCGTTCGTGCGGCGGCGCAAGGTGTGCAAGTTTTGCGTCGAGCGCATTGACAAGATTGATTACAAGGACTATCGCGTGCTGCAGCAGTTCGTGGCGGAGCGGGGCAAGATCGTGCCGCGGCGCCTCAGCGGCACCTGCACGCGCCACCAACGCACGCTGACGCGCGCCATCAAGCAGGCGCGGCAGATCGCGCTGCTGCCCTTCGCGGCGGAGTTGTAACCATGCAAGTGATCCTGAAGGAAGACATGCCCGCGCTGGGGCGCAAGGGCGACGTGGTGAAGGTGGCCGACGGCTACGGGCGCAACTTTTTGCTGCCGGGGCGGAAGGCGATCGCGGCCACGCCGGCGAACCTGCGCAACATCGAGCAGATGCGCGCCTCGGCGGCGCGGCAGGAGACGCGCGACCGCGAGGCGGCGCTGGCGCTGGGGGCAGAGCTGGCCAAGCTGCGGCTGGTGTTCACGCGGCGCGCGGGCGAGCGCGACGCGCTGTTCGGCTCGGTGACCTCGATGGACATCAAGCACGAGCTCGACGCCAAGTGCTTCGAGATCGAGCGGCGCCAGATCGAGCTGCCCGACCCGCTGAAGACGCTGGGCGAGCACAAGGTGAAGGCGCACCTGTTCAAGGGCGTGGACGCCGAACTGCTCGTGGTGATCGAGCGCGAAAGCGAAGAAGAGGCGGCCGGGCAGTAAGCGCGGGGGTGGCGGAAGGCGGAAGGCCGGAACGCGCGCCGCGGCTCGCGGCCGGCGGTTCGGGCACGGCTCCGCCGTGGCTCGCCCCTCCCCACTCTGCCGCGCCCGGCAACGAAGCGCGGGCTAGAAACGCGCCAGCGTCTGGGTGACGAAGATTGCCGCCACCGCGACCGTCAGGACGATGGCAATCGCGGAGGTGGCGCGGATGTAGGGCGTGAGCCGGGCGGCGCGCGCGTCGGCCGCCGCCGATTCCGCCTCAAAGCCGCGTTCCGATTCGGCGAGGAAGAGCTGGTTTTCCTGGTGCATGCCGATGATGCCGCGATAGATCATCAGCAGGATCAGAATTGTGGTGAATACCGCCCAGGCGACGATCAGCCCGGTAAGAAGGGAAACTCCGCCAAACCCCATGGCAGCCTCCTTAGACGGCTAAGATATAGCACCAAGCGGCGGGCCTGTCCAGTATCAGCCTTTGGGGCCCTGGCGGGACCTTTCCAGCTCGGCCAGCCGGTCCTGCAGGCGTTTTTCCAGGCCGTGAGCGGTGGGGCGGTAGTAGCGGCGGTCCTTGAGGTTGTCGGGGAGGCAGGGCATGCCGGCGACGCCTTCCTCGAAGTCGTGGGCGTACTGATAGCCGGCGCCGTAGCCGAGGCCCTTCATCAGGCGCGTGGGGGCGTTGCGCAGATGCAAGGGGACGGGGTCGGCGCGGGTGGCGTGGACGTCCTCGAGGACGCGGCCGTAGGCGGCGTATAAGGCATTGGACTTGGGGGCGAGCGCCAGGTAGGCGCAGGCCTGGGCCAGGGCGAGCGCGCCCTCGGGCATGCCCAGCGATTCAAACGCGGCGCGGGCGGCGAGCGCCTGCTCGAGCGCGCGCGGGTCGGCGAGGCCGACGTCCTCGGAGGCGAAGCGGACCATGCGGCGGGCGAGGTAGAGCGGATCTTCGCCGGATTCGAGCATGCGGGCGAGCCAGTAGAGGGCAGCGTCCACGTCGCTGTTGCGCAGGGACTTGTGCAGGGCGGAGATGAGGTTGAAGTGCTCCTCGCCGGCGCGGTCGTAGAGCAGCGACTTGTGCTGCAGGACGGCCTCGAGGTGAGCGAGGGTCAGATGCAGGCGGCCGGCTTCGTCCGGCGCGCCCAGCGCGGCGACGGCGGCTTCGAGCGCGTTGAGCGCGATGCGGGCGTCGCCGTTGGCGAAGAC
>DAIDIF010000136.1 GCA_027451805.1 Acidobacteriota bacterium | reverse complement strand
CGGCGCCGGCGCGGCGGCGAGGGCGGACCGAGCGGCAGGGAAGCCACGCCGCGGAGCACTCCGCGGGAGCGCCGCGGCGGCGATGGGGGCGGCCGCGACCGGCGCGGGCGCGGGCAGGAGCACGGTGGGGATGGTGAGATGGAGAGCGCGCAGCAGGCCGGCAGGATTGAGCGGGGTGGGCCAGGCGGCGCCGGCGGGGGCGGGCACGGTGACCGTGGCCGAGTCCGGCAGCGCCAGGGGGTTCATCAGCACCAGCTTGTCCTGCAACTGCCGCGCCAGGCCGAGCGGGCCGGCATGCTTGCTGCCCGGAACCGGCGGCGGCGAAGCCAGGGCGAGCGAGGGGTGGAAGACGCCCAGCGCCAGCAGGGCGAGGGCGGCGAGCAGGCCATCCACGATCGCCCGCATCCAGGCGGGCGCGGGCCCGCGCGCGGCGATGCCGCGCCGCCCCGGAGAATTGCGTTGGTTCTGGCTCATGGCTTGTTGGGATCTCCCGCCGCCAGGGTCCGCGACTGCGGCCGGTAGGCGGCGCCGGGGAACTTGACGGTCTGTTGCTGGTTACCGCTGATGACGGCCACCGACCACACCGCGGGCGGCGCGGGGTGGGGCGGCGCACGGCGAAAGACGCGGCGCACGATCACCCGGGGGCGCTCGGGGCCGCGGTAGAGGGCGCCGTTGATGAGCGGCGCGACCTTGCCGTCGCCGTGATCGAGGGGATTGCGCAGGGCCAACTGCAGGTGGCCGTAGCCGTCGGCCATGGCCAGCTTTTCGGCGCCCTCGGGGGAGACCAGGAGGGTGATGACGGCGACTCTTTCGGGTTTGCCGTCGGGGGTTTGCTCCATCTGCTGGCCGGCGGTGAGCACCTGCACATTGGAGAGCAGGGTGATGGTGGTGACGTCGGCGGGATCGTTGTTGGCGCGCGGGTTGCCGGTCAGGAGCACGTCCACATGGGTGCCGGGAATGGCGAACCCGGCGACCGAGACCACGTCATTCACCTTGACCGAGACGGCGCGCATGCCGGCGGGAATGAGCGGGGGCAGGCCGACGCCGGAGCCGGGGCGGGCGACCATCTCGCTCACGATGACCTGGTTGGGCACGGCGGCGGCGGTGAGGACTTTGCCGACGAGCTGGTTTTCCGCGAGGTAGATGTGTTGGGGCAGGGCGGCGGGCGGCAAGGCCAGGGTCCTGAGGTCGGCGGCCTGGATCTGTTCGCCCACCGCCAGCGGGGCGGCGGCCGCGACCACGGTTTCGAGCTTGGGAGGCGCGCTCTTGCCGCCGTTCTGGGCCAGCCGGTAGGCAAGCAGGCTGACCAGGCCGGCCAGCGCCAGCGCCACCACCGCCAATCCGAGCATGCGCTTGCGCTTCATATCAGTACAGGTTCCTCATTTCAGCGGCGGCGCCGAGTTGCATGGAAGCGCCCAGCAGACCGCCCATGACGTAGGTATAGGCCACCGCGACGCGCGAGGCCTGGATGCAGACATTGCCGACGCCGCAGGCGCCGCCGCCGGGGTTGACGATCTCGTTCTGATTCACGGTCACGGCGCCGGCGGCGAGGGCGATGCCGTTGACGGCGGCGTAGCCGGCGACGGTGTTCTGCACGTCGGCGGTGCGGCCGTACTCGCCCGGCACCACGGCCAGGCGGGCGCCTTCGCGCGCGGCATTGCACAAGATCTGGTAGGTGGCGACGGCGCCGGCGACCTGGCTGACGACCAGCAGCAGCATGGCCAGCCCGGGCAGCATGAGGGCGAACTCGACCAGCTCGGAACCCCGGCTCCGCCGCCGCGCCCGCACCGCGATGGTCCTCCCCGTGCGCATGTCAGTTGGTCTCGTTGCGCATGATGGACTTGCCCCAGAGCGTCACTGAGGGCACGAGGGCGGCCAGCATGGGCGTGACAAAGGTGTAAGTGTATTTCACCTGCACCTGCGAGTAACTTGTGACCAGCCCGTTCACCACCTGATCCACCTCCTGATTGACGCTGACGTTGAAGGGGCTGAGGGTGATGCCGGCGGCGGCGGCGTCAGTGACGACGCGCGTCTGGACGTCGCTCACCAGGGGCAGGGAATCGGTGCCTTCGAGCGGGCGCGCCGACCATTGCGCGCCGTCGCGGGCGGCGTTGTCCAGGGTTTGCATGACGCTGGCGGCGCGGGCGATCTCGACGATGCCGAAGACCAGCAGCATGAGCAGGGGCAGGACGAGAGCGGTCTCGACCAGGGTCTGGCCGCGCTGCCGCCTCAGGCCCACCGCAGCGCCGCCAGCACACCCAGGAAGAGCGCGGCCGCGAAGGGGATCGCGGCGGCGCCGGGCGTTTCCAGATTGAAGTCGGGATGGGGCTGCAGGCCGTGTTCCCGCCAGCCGGCGGCGACCGCGGCCATCCGCTGCGGCAGGAAGGGCAGTTCCCGCCGCGCCGCCGCTTGCGCCAACGCCCAGGCGCCCGCGGCCAGTAACCCGAATTCGAGGCTCCATGTCCATAGGTGCCAACCCAGCACCGCTCCCAGGGCGGCCAGCAACTTGACATCGCCGCCCCCCAGCACCCGCAATTGCAGCAGCGGCAGCCCCAACAGCAGCCCCGCTGCCGCCGCTGCCAGCGCCGGCAGCAGGCCCCCGGCCCAGGCGTGCCAGCCCAGGCCGGCGGCCACGCCGCCCAGCGTCAGCACTTTCGGCACCCGCCGCCAGCGCAAGTCCGCGCCCGCCGCCGCCGCGGCCAAAGCCAAGCCGAGCAGGCGCACCGTCTCCATCGCCGCCCCTGCTGCTAGCCGAGGATCTTGTTGGCGATGGTGGTGATCTCGGTGGAGATGTTGGTGCCCAGCAGCGTGATGGCGGTCAACACCACGGCGGCGATGACGCCCAGCATGATGGCGTACTCCGCCATGTCCTGGCCGCTGTCGTCCTTCCACAAACGGGCAATCAGTGAAGTCATTGTGTGTCTCCTCGTTAGTCGAGCAGCTCAGGCCACTCTCTGGCCTAACGAAAGCACCTGGCGTGCCAAACCGCGCGCCCGGCCTATCCGGCGTGTTTGGCGGGGTTTGCGGCGGGGGCAAGGGCGCGGGGCGAGGCGGGGGGGCAGCGGGAGCGCACCTTTTGTAAGATTTGCTCCGCGGGCCGGCGTAGGGCTCCCGCGCGGCACCGGACAGGGCGTGGGCCTGCCCTTATCGCCTATCGGCCGGGCGGGGAGGTTACTTGAGAGCGCGAACCTTTGGGGGCGGCGGGCCGCCGGCGACGGGCGGGCGAGTGCGCGCGGCGGCGGCGCGTGCTAGAGTGGCGGGCATGAAACGCATGCGTGTTCTGCTCGGGCTCCTGCCGCTGTTCCTGGCCGCGCCGCTGGGCGCCCAGCAATGGGCGCAAGCGCGGCTGGCGCACTCGCCCCGCCACCGCGAGTTCGTGCGCCTGCACGCCGGGGGGCGGGAGCTGACCGCCTTTGTCGCCTACCCGCAAGCGGCGGGCAAGCGGCCGGTGATCGTGATGGTGCATGAGATCTTCGGGCTCTCGCCCTGGGCGGAGGAGATGGCGGACGAGCTGGCGGGGGCGGGCTATGTGACCATCGTGCCCGACCTGCTCTCGGGCATGGGTCCCCAGGGCGGGGGCACGCCCAGCTTTCCCAACCAGACGGCGGTGAGCCGCGCCATCAGCCGGCTGCCGCCGGCGCGGATCGAGGCCGACCTGAACGCGGCCGCGGATTGGGCGTTGCGCCAGCCGGCGGCGAACGGCCAGCTGTTCGTGGCGGGATTCTGCTGGGGCGGCGGGCAGTCGTTCCGCTTCGCCACCGAGCGCAAGGGGCTGGCGGCGGCGTTCGTCTTCTACGGCGTGCCGCCGCCGCCGGCGGCGATGGCGCGCATCACGGCGCCGGTGTTCGGCTTTTATGCGGGGCTGGACGCGCGCATCAGCCTGACGGTGCCGGCGACGCGGCAGCAGATGGCGAAGCTGGGCAAGACCTACCGGGCCGTCGTCTACACGGGCGCGGGGCACGGCTTCATGCGCGCGGGCGAGCAGCCGGAGGCGACGCCGGGAAACGCCAAGGCGCGCGCCGCGGCCTGGGCGCGGATGACCCGGCTGTTGCGGCAGTACAGCCGGCGCTAGCGCGGGCCGGGCGCTAATTCTGCAGGCGCGCGGCTTCGGCGCGCGCGGCGGCGACGGCGGGCAAGCCGGCATCGGCGTGGGCCCAAGCGGCGAGCAGCGTCTGGTAGGAGGCGCGGGCGGCGGCAGTGTCGCCGGCCAGGGCTTGGGCGCGGGCGAGGCCGAGGCGGGCGGCGTTCACGAAGAGATTGATCATCGGATAGCCGATGACCTTGCGGAATTCCGTCGCCGCCGCCTGCGGCTGGTGCAGCGCCAGCAGGGCCAGGCCGCGGAGATAGGCGGGCGCGGCGGCGGCGTCGCTGCCCATCTCGTAGGGTTCGACGGGGGCGAGCCGATCGATCGCTGGCTGGGGCTGGTGGCGGGCGTAGGCGAGCCAGGCGCGGTCGTAGGGAATATCGATCAGGCGGGCAAAACCGTTGGTCGCGTCGTCGCGCTCGAGCTGGGCGTCCATGGCGGCGGCGGCGACGGTGTCGCCGGCGGCGGCCAGCACCCAGCCGGCGTTGCTGACGGAGCTCTCGTCCGGCGCAAGGTGCACCGCCAGCCGGGCGTGGCGCACGGCATCGGCCGTGTCGCCCGCCAGCACTTCGGCGTTGGAGAGGAGCATCAGGTCGGTGGCGTCGGCGCGGCCGCGCGAGGCGTCGACTTGCCGGCGCAGCGGCGCGATCTGTCCGCCAATGAGCGCCTGCACGGCCTGGACTTGGCGCAGAATCGGCGCGCCGCCGGGATGGGAGCCGAGCCAGGCCTGCTGCGCGCCCACGGCCTCGGGCTGGTGCTGCGCCAGCGCGATCAGGTACTCGAGGCCGTGGAGGGCGAGGCTGCCGCGTGCGGCCGGGGATCGGCGCAGCTCCTGCAGGGCGGCCGCGAAGCGGCCCTGAATGAAGTCGAGGTTGGCGACGTTGTTGAGGGTGATCAGATCCTGGGGGTCAAGCCGGCTGGCGGCGCCGCAACTGGCGTCGGCGGCGGCGAACTGGCCGAGTTGGCGCTGCAGGCCGCAGAGGTTGACGTAGGGGATGTAGTCGCGGGGGTAGGTCTGGATCCAGAGCTGATAGTCGCTTTCGGCTTTGAGCACGTCGCCGGTGACCATCTCGTTGTAGTGCGAGACGATGTAGAAGCGCTCCATTTGCGAAACGTGGGAGCGGAGTTGGTAGGCGTGGGTGAAGTCGGCGGTGGCGGGCGGGGTGGGGTTGCCGTTATGGGCGTTTTCGACCGCGGTGCCGCGGCTGGCGTAGGCCATGGCGAAGCCGGGATCGAGCTGCAGCGCCCGGGTGAAGAGCGCGACGGCGCGCTGGTTGTGCCCCATATTCAGCTCGCGGCGGCCCTGGGAGTAGGCCTTGAGCGCGGCCAGCGAAGGGGTGGTGACCTGCTCGATGGGCATATTGAACTGCGACATCGAGGCGAGCGACTCGCCCAGCTTGGCGCGCAGGGCGTCGGCCAGCTCGCCCAGGGTGGCGAGGACCTGGTTTTTGCCGTTGGCGACCTGCTCGACGCTGGCGAGGTTGTCGCCGCTGCGGCAGTTGACGGCGCGCAGAATCAGGCTGTACTGGGTGCCGACCTGGGCGATGGAACCCTCGAGCGTGGCGGCGCTGTTGGTGCGCACGCATAGCTGCTCGGCAGCGGCGCCGCGCACGGGCGCATCGGGCGCGAGGCCCATGCGCTGCTTGGCCTGCATCATGCGCGCGCCGTTGACGATGTTGATGTAGGGCGACTGCTCGAGCTGCACGGCGAGCGCCTGGCGGAGGACGCCGTCGAACATGGCGTCGCCGGTGGAGTTGGTGAAGTTGGCGAGCACCAGCGTGTCCTTGGCGGTCATCAGCGGCGCGCGCGGGCGGCGGAAGTACACCCAGCCGGCGGCGGCGGCGAAAACGGCGGCGGCGGCGGATAACGGCAGCAGCCAGCGCCGGCGTGCCGGCGGCG
>DAIDIF010000135.1 GCA_027451805.1 Acidobacteriota bacterium | reverse complement strand
GGCGCCGGGCGCGGCGCCGCCGCCTGGAGCTCGAGGAAGCGCCGCAGCCGGTCGAGCGTGCGCGCCCGGCCGAAGACCACCAGGCTCTCCAGCAGCGGCGGCGAGGCGGTCTTGCCGGTGACCAGCGCCCGCAGCAGCATGAAGATCTCCTTGGCGCTCCAGCCCTGCGCCGCGGCCAGCTCGCGCAGCGCGGCTTCGAGCGCGGGCGGCGTCCAGGCGGCGGCTTCCAGCCCCGCCGTGAGCTCGGCGGCGACGCGCAGCGTCTCCTCCAGCGTGCGCTTCTTGGGCAAAAAGACTTCCCGCGGCGGGACCACCGTGTCCAGAAAGAAGAAATCCGTGAGATCGAAAAACTGGCCCAGCGTCTCGATCCGTTCCTGCGCCAGCGGCGCGATGCGGGCCAGGTAGTCGTCGCCGAACACCGCTGCCTGCACCGCGCCCCGGAACGCCTCCGGCGTGAGCGCGCGCAGGTAGAGGCCGTTCAGCCAGCGCAGCTTCTCCAGATCGAAGACCGGACCGCCCAGCCGGATCTGGTCGAACTGGAACTTCGCCAGCATGTCGGCCAGGCTGAACTTTTCCCCCGCCGCGTCCTCGGCGGCGGGCATGCCGCCGCCCAGCAGACCGAGGAAGTTGATCATCGCCTCCGGCCGGTAGCCGGCCTGGCGATAGTAGATGAGCGAGACCGGATTTTTGCGCTTGGAGATCTTCGACTTGTCCTTGTTGCGCAGCAGCGGCATGTGCCAAAAGCGCGGCGCGGTCCAGCCGAAGGCCTGGTAGAGCAGCACGTGCTTGGGGGTGGACGAGATCCACTCCTCGGCGCGGATGACGTCGCTGATCTGCATGGCGTGGTCGTCAACCACGTTGGCCAGGTGGTAGGTGGGGAAGCCGTCGGATTTCAGCAGCACTTGGTCGTCGACGTTGCCGTGATCGAAGGTGATGGCGCCGCGCAGCTCGTCGCGGAAGGTGGTCTCGCCCGCGAGCGGCACCGCCAGGCGGACGACGAAGGCCTCGCCCGCCGCCAGGCGCGCCTCCACCTCTGCGGTCGGCAGCGCGCGGCAGGTGCGGTCGTAGCGCGGCGCCTGCTTGGCGGCGGCCTGGGCGCGGCGCATCGTCTCCAGCCGCTCGGCGGTGCAGAAGCAGCGGTAGGCGCGCCCGGCGGCGAGCAGCTCCGCGGCCGCCTGCTGGTAGAGCGGGGTGCGTTCCGACTGGCGGTAGGGTCCGAACGGGCCGCCGCGGTCGGGGCCCTCGTCCCAGTCGAGGCCGAGCCAGCGCAGCGCCTCGAAGATCATCTGCTCGGATTCGGCGACGAAGCGGACGCGGTCGGTGTCCTCGATGCGCAGCACGAACTGCCCGCCGCGCTGGCGGGCGTAGATCAAATTGAGCAGCGCCATATAGGCGGTGCCGACGTGCGGATCGCCGGTGGGGCTGGGGGCGATGCGCACGCGAATCGGGGCGCCGGCGGCAGCGGGGTTCACGCTCCAAGTTTAGCGTCCTATGCTACAGTTCCGCATATGACCAAAGCCGATCTCATCGAGGAGGTCAGCCGCGCCGGCGTACCCACGCGCAAAGTCTGCGAGACTGTGGTGGAAACCATCTTCTCCAGCATCGTGGATTCCCTGCGGGCGGGGGACAAGATCGAAATCCGCGGCTTCGGCAGCTTCCGCGTGCGCCAGCGCGAGGCACGCATGGGGCGCAACCCGAAGACCGGCGCCCCGGTCGCCGTGCCGGCGCGCAAGGTGCCCTACTTCAAGCCCAGCAAGGAGCTGCGTGACGGCATCAACAACACGGCCGCGGCGCCGCCGCCGCCGGGCGGGATGAGCGCCTAGGCCGGGCGCGGCGGGAAGGAGGGGTGTGGCGAGCCACATGCAAATCGGCGAGCGCATCCGGCGGGCGCGGCTGGCGCGCGGACTGTCGCAGGGGGATTTAGAAAACCGCACCGGGCTGCTGCGCTGCTATCTCTCGCGGGTGGAGAACGGCCACACCGAGCCCTCGCTGCAGACCCTGGCCCGCCTGGCGTCCGCCCTGGAGATGCCGCTGGTCGGCTTCTTCGAGCCGCTCGATGACGACGCCCCCGATGCGGCGGCGCCGCTGGGCGCGGCCGAATTGGCCTTCCTGACCCAGATGCGCACCGTGGCCACCACGCTGAGCGAGCGCGAGCGCCAGCAGGTGATCAAGCTGGCCCAGGAGATGGCGGCGGGCGGCAAGCCCTGACCCGCCGGCGCGCGGCGGTTGCCGGCATGCAGGAAAGCGATCGGGAGACCCCCGGAGAAGGAAAGACGTTGAACACGCGGAGGAGCGGGAGAACGCGCCCCACGCGGCCCCCCGCGGACGCCCGGAGCGCCAACTCCCGCCGCCCCCGCCTCGCCGCTGGCGGGTTGGGGTCGCGCGCGCTTCCGCCGGCGAAGCGGGATGCCCACCCGCCGAACGAGCCGCCTGAGCGCGTCCGGCGGAAAGCGGCGCGCCGCCCGAGCGCCGGCAGCGGCGCGGCCGGCGCGGCCGACCTCACCCTGCGCTCCTTTGCGGATCGCATCCGCCAGATGCGCGCGCGGCGCGGCATGACGCGCAAGGTGTTGGCCCGCGACTCCGGCGTTTCGGAACGCTACGTCGCGCTGATTGAAGGCGGCCACGGCAACATCTCCCTGCTGGTGATGCGCGCGCTGGCCCGGGCGCTGGGCGTTCCGCTCGAGGTACTCGTGCGCGAGGGCCCCGAGCCCCCGGTGGATCTGGTGCACGCGACCGAGCTGCTGAAGTCGCTGTCGCCGGACGATCTGCGCGCGGCGCGGCAAATGCTGCGCGATCGCTTCGCTTCCGCCGACTCGGCGTCGCGCCACCGCCGGATTGCGTTGATCGGCTTGCGCGGGGCCGGCAAATCCACCCTCGGGGCCCAGCTGGCGGCGCATCTCGGCGTGCCGTTCTTCGAGCTGGACCGCCTGATCGAGCAGGAAAGCGGGCAGTCGCTCAGCCTGGTCTTCGATTTTCACGGCCAACAGGGATTCCGGATGATGGAGCGGCGCTGCCTCGAACGGCTGCTGAACGAGCACTCGCACTTTGTGCTGGCCACCGGCGGCAGCCTGGTTTCCGAACCGACCACCTTCGAGCGCCTCCTCGACCGCTGTCTCACGGTCTGGGTCCGGACGTCCCCCCAGGAGCATATGCAGCGCGTGATTCGCCAAGGGGATATGCGGCCCATGCACGACGGTCAGGAGGCCATGGCCGAGCTGAAGCGGATCCTGCGGGAGCGCGAGGTCTTTTATCGCAAGGCCGACATCCAGCTCAACACTTCGCGCCAGTCCGTGCCCGCCAGCCTGGCGGCGCTGATTCGCGAACTGGAACGGGAATCCGCCGGACGCGGCCAATCGGAACCCGCCTGAGCCCCACTCCCCCTCCCTCCGGGCGCGGCCGGCGCTTGGGGGCCGGCGCCAGCTGCGGGCGGCGGGCTGCACAATGATGCTTGCACGCTCGCCGATTGTGCAGTATAGTGCATCTGAGCTGCGATGCGGCAGCGCGCAGCCGCCCCGAACCCCACGTGGCCAGTCCTCTCCCATCGCCGTTGTTCGAAAGCTGGCGCGGCAAGCCGCTGGAGGATCTCCTCTATGAATGCCGCGAGCTGCTGGAGGATACGAGTTTCCCCACGGTCGCGCGCTGGCGGGACGGGGGCGGGAAAGTCGCCGGCCACTTCCAGGTTTACTTTCCCGAGGAGATCGCCCACGCCGCGGGCATGCTGCCGTTCAAAGTCCGCGGCGCGCCGGTGGAAGCCGTACGCGCCGACTCGCTCTTCGGCTCCTACCTCTGCTCCATCCTCAAAACGTCGCTCGAGCTGGCGCTGAGCGAGCGCATCCGCCTGGACCTGTTCGTCACCCATCCCATCTGCGATGCGGCGCGCAACCTGGCCGCGGTGTGGGGCCGCAACTTCCCCCACCCCTGCCAGATCCTGTATTTGCCGCAGAACGCCAACGCCGCGGCCGCGCCGGCGTACTTGCGGCACGAATACGGCCGGCTCCTGCGTCTGCTCGAGCCGATCGCCGGGCGGCGCGTGAGCGACGCCGATCTCCGGGCCTCGCTGGCCGTATACAACCGCAACCGCGCGCTCTTGCGCGAACTGTACCGGATCAAGCGCGAGACGCCGTGGCAACTCGCCGCCGATGAAGCCTATGTCCTGGTCGCCCTCGGCGGGCTGCTGCGGCGGGAGGAGCACAACCAGATCCTCGAGACCGCGCTCGCGCTCCTGGAGCGCCGGACAAACAAGAAGCAGGATCGCATCCGCCTGGTGTTCGAAGGGGGCTTCTGCGAACAGCCCCCGCTCGACCTCCTCCGGGTGATCGCCCGGTCGTGCTACGTGGTGGACGACGACCTGCTCATCGGGTTGCGCTGGGTTCTCGAGGACGTCCCGCTGGAGGGCGACCCGCTGCGCAACCTGGCGGTGGCGTATTTGGAGAACAGCTCCTACAGCCCGGTGCAGCACGACCTGCGCAAGCCCAAGGAGCAAATGTTGCTGCAACGCATCGCGCGCTCCGGCGCGGAGGCGGCGATCATCGCCGCCGCCAAGATGTGCGAACCGGGCCTCGAGGAACAGGCGGGCTACGCGCAGGCGCTGGAGGCCGCTGGCATCCCCTATTTCATCGGTGAATTCGAGGAGAAGATGAGCACCTTCGACCAGATGGAGCTGCAGTTGCAGACCTTCATCGAGAACATCCTGTTCGCCTGAGCCGCCATGGAAGAAAGCGCACAGAACGACAGCATCGTCGGCCGCGGCAACCGCGAAGGCGCCGATCTGGTGCGGCAGTGGTTCGCCGACCTGAACCGCACCGCCGAGTCGGGCGGCACAGCCGCCTACGTGTTCGTCATGGGCAGCCTGACGGAGATTCTGCGCTGCTTCGGCCTGCCCGTCGTGTTCCCGGAAATCAACTCCCTGCAAACGGCGGTGCGGCGCGTCGCCCATGAGTACCTGAACCAGGCGGAGGACCACGGCTATTCCCCCGATATTTGCGGGTACGTCAAGGCCGATTTCGCCGTCCAGTTGCGCGGCGGCGAGCATCCCATGGGCCGCATTCCGAAACCCGCGCTGGCGGTGCTGACCAACGCCTGCAACACCTACATCAAGTGGGCCGAAATCTGGGAGCGGCTGTATCACATTCCGGTGTTTACCCTCGACATTCCCGGCACGCGCGCCGCCGGAGCGCAGACCTGGCCCGGCGATCAGGATTTCGAGCACGACCGGGCCTACGTCCAGGCGCAGCTCGCAGAGCTGATCGCGCTGTGCGAGCGCGTCACCGGAATCCGCTTCGATCTCGACCGCTTGCGCGAGACCATGGGCTGGGCCAACCGCATGAGTCAGAGCTGGAGACAGGTGCTGGAGCTGAACCGGCACCGGCCGGCCGTGTTCAACGCCCTGACCGACGGCACCATCTATCTCGGCGTGGCCAACGGCTTCCGGGGTTCGGCCGAGGGCGGCGGCTACTTCGACCGCCTCGCCGAGGAGATGGCGTACAAGGCTGCGCGGGGCATCGGGACGCTGACCGAGGAGCAATACCGTCTCAGCTTCGTCGGCGTTCCCTGTTATCCGATGTTTCGCAAATTCAGCGAGATGTTCACCAATTGGGGCGGCGCCTTCGTCCACTCCACCTATCTCAGCTTCGCCTCCGGCGGGGCCAATCTCGGCTTCGTCTACGACCTCGCGCGCCCGCTCGAGAGCCTGGCCGAAGGCGTGCTGATCGGGGTGCGCGACGCCATGGACAGCATGTTCTTTCAGGACCGCCTCCTGCTGCCCGCGCTGGATGCGTTCCACCTGGACGGCATCGTCTTCCACCCGGTGAAGAGCTGCCGCACGACGTCAACCGGCATGGCCGACGCGCGCCGCGCCGTGATGGCGGCGCGCGACACGGCCAGCCTCTTCATCGAATCGGACATGATGGACCGCCGCGTGGTTTCCGAAGCCCAGTTGAAGAATCGGATCGATGCCTTCTTCGAGGGCCTGGCGTCGCGGCGCCGCCAGGAAGGAGCCTCCAGTGGCCTACGCAGCCGGGGTTGATGTGGGCTCGACGCAAACGAAGGCGGTGGTCTTGGACGAGGCCGGCGCGATCGTCGGCCGCGCGCTGATGGATACCGGCGCCAACGTCACCCTGGCCGCCGAAACCGCCTTCCAGGAGGCGCTCCGCGCCGCGGGCGTGGGGGAGGAGGAAGTCGCCTACGTCGTGGGCACCGGCTACGGCCGCTACCGCGTCACCTTCGGCAATAGCCAGATCACCGAGATCAGCTGCCATGGCCGGGGAGCGGTGCACATGTTTCCGGGCACGCGCACCGTGCTCGACATGGGCGGCCAGGACACCAAGGCGATTCGCGTCTCGCCGGCGGGCGAGATCGTCGACTTCAGCATGAACGACAAGTGCGCGGCCGGAACCGGACGCTTCCTGGGCGCGGCCGCCAGCGCGCTCGAGATTCCGCTCGATCAGCTCGGAACCGTGGCGCTGCGCGCCGAACGGCCGGTGCGGATCACCACGACGTGCACCGTGTTCGCCGAGTCCGAGGTGCTCTCCTGGCTGGGCAAGGGCAAGAAAATCGAGGATATTCTGCAGGGGGTGCACCAGTCCATTGCCTTGCGCTCAATGGGACTGCTGCGGCGGGTCGGCATCGAACCGCAGGTGACCTTCAGCGGCGGCGTGGCGCGCAATCCGGGCATGATCGCCGCGATCGAGCAACGGCTGGAAGCGCGGATGAACGTCAGCGGCGACTCGCATTTCATGGGCGCGCTCGGCGCCGCCTTGTTTGCCCGCGATCGCATCCTCGGCACCGCGGGCGTGGAGCGGCAGGCATGACCTACACCGCTGGGATCGACGTCGGCGCAACCTACACCAAAGCCGTCATCCTGAGCGCCTCCGGCGCGGTCGCGGCCACCGCCCTCAAGAACACGGGCTTCAAGCTGGGCGAGGTTTCGCGCCAGGTATTCGAGGCGGCGCTGGCGAACGCCGGCTTGCACGCCTCCGCTATCACCTACATCGTGGCCACCGGCTTTGGGCGTCATACCGTGGCCTTTGCGGATACGCAGGCGACCGACCTCACCGCCAGCGCGCACGGCGCGGCCTGGCTCTTTCCGAATACCCGCACCATCCTCGACGTGGGCGGCCAAACCATGAAGGCCACGCGGCTCGATCCCCAGAGGCGCGTCAAGTCGTTCCGACTGAACGACAAGTGCGCCGCCGGCACGGGTGCCTTCCTGGAGAAAACCGCCCGCTACATGGGATACACGACCGCGGAGATTGGGGCGCTGCTGGCGGCTTCCCGGCAGCCGGTTCCGATCTCCGGCGTCTGTGCCGTGTTTGCCGAATCCGAGGTGATCAACCAGTTGTCGCTGGGGAGCGCGCCGGCCGACATCATGCTCGGCGCCGTGGTCTCGCTCGTCGGCCGTTCCGTCCAGCTCATGAAGCGGGTGCAGATGGAGCCCGAGTTCACGCTCATCGGCGGCATCCTGCGCTATGAGCGGATGGCGCGCCTGGTGCGCGAGCAGTTGCAAACCGACGTCAACGTGCCGCCACCGGACCTCGTGCAGCACGTCGGCGCGCTGGGCGCGGCGGTGCTCGGCCGCCGGCGGTGGGAAAAGCTGGCGGCGCAACCGGCCGAACCGGCCCCCCGGCCACTGGCGCCGGACGCAGCCCCGGCCGCCGGCGCCTGAGCCGGCCCCCCGCTGGCGCTACGTCCGCGACAGGCCGCACCATTCGCCGGCCATGAACGCGCCCGCATGCCGGGCCTGCGCCTCCAGCGCCTCCGCCAGCGGGGCCGCGCACGCCCCGCGCACGCAATCCAGGATGGCGCGCCGGGCGGCGTCGGTTTGCGGGCTGGGCGCCTCGGGCAGGGCGGGAACGGGCGGCAGCTCGACCGCAGCCCGCGGTAGCGGCCGCGCCTCCGCGTGCGACGCGAATTCCCACGCCGCCGCGAGGCTGGCGTCCATCGGTCCGGCATAATCCACCAGCCAGCCCGCCGCCTCCGCGCCGCTCACCGTCTCGCCCGTCAGCAACAGGCGCAACAGCTTGGCGCGCCCGGCGGCGTCGGTCTTGCGCAACGGCCAGTGGCAGCCTTCCATGCCGGGGACGACCGGAAGGGTCACCTCGGGCATGCCCAGGAGCGCGTTCTCGGGCGCGACCAGGTAATGGCAGTGGGTCATCAGCTCCAGCATCCCGCCCAGGCACCGCTTGCCGGCGATGAACCCCACCGAAACCCGGAAGTCGTCGTGCAGCCGGCGCGCCGTGGCGGACCAGGCGCGCGAGATCGCGGCGCCGCGTTCCGCATCGCCCCGCGCCGGCAGAAACTCGGCCGTATCCGCTCCGCTCATCTGCGTGGAGAGATGGAAGTCGCCGCTCACGATCAGGCGCCCGATCCCGGCCGCCTGGAGCCAGTCCAGGGCGCGGTTGAGTTCGGCGTCCACGTCATGGTTGTAACTTTCGCGCGCCAGGCTGACCACGCCGATCGTGCCGTCGTGTTCGGCGTTGACGTAAAGCTGCTGCCAGGGCGGCGTCCCGATCGCCGCCAGCGTTTCGGGATACCACGGCCCGCCGGCCGCCTCGGGATGCAGGCGGTGATAGGCGGCGACGCGCCGCAGGGCGGCGTCGGGCCCGAGTTCGCGGATCACGGCGAGGATGCCGCGGCGGAACTGGGCGCAGAGCTCGCCGATGGCGTTGAGGTGCGTCAGGTGGGAACGCCGCTCGTGCAGCAGCAGGCTGGTCATCTGGATCAGTGCGCCGAGAATCCAGTCCTGCAACTCCTCCTCGTCCCGCTCGGTGACCGCCCAGTCGACGAGCGGCCGAAAGTGTGCCGGCGGATACCAATTCTGCCCGCTCTCCTTGCGTTGGACGAGTTCCGGCGTGGGCGCAAACAACGGGCCGTACTGTTGCGACAGGTGATGCAGGCACGACCAGGTCAGGAAATTCGCCCCCTTGGCGCCGATGACATCGTGGGCGCGGAAGGGATTGGGGCCGAGCGCGCGGCGCACGAGCTTGTCGCTCTTCCAGTACGGCAGGTTCGAGGCGCGCTGCTGGCGCAACGCCGCCAGGGTCAGGCCGCAGAACAGCACGTCGAGCACGAACGACCAGTGGTCGCTCACCGGCACGGGCAACAAGCCGATGGCCCAGAGCAGGCGGGTGAAGGCCGACGGCGTCTCCTCGACGATCTCCCATACCTTGTTGATCTCGTGCGGGAAGGCCGGGTGGGCGATGCCGACGCCGAGCGCGTGGCTCGGGAATCCCGAGGTGACGGAGCGGATTTCGATCTCCGGGAAAGTGTCGCGGAACACGCGGTAATGCGCGCGCTTGAGGTCGAGCACCTCCGGCACCGCCTCCAGCAGAACGCGCGGGCGCAGCTCGCGGAGCCGCTCCGGCAGGATGCGCCCGTCGTAGTGGAGACGCACGATGCCGGCCATGATGGCGCCGGCCTGGGCGGCGCCGAAGGCGCGCACCAGCCCCGGGAACTGGCGCGCCAGGCCGTCGGGCGCGCCCGGCAGGTCGAGGCCCACCACCGTAACGCCGTGCCGCGCCAGCCGCGAACCGAGCTGCACCGCTTTGCCGGCGCCGACGGTTCCGCCCGCCCCCGATATCACCAGGCTGCCGCGCGCTGCCGCGGGGCCGAACACCTCGCCCACGGCCGCCGCCGCGTCCAGCGGCAGCTGGCCGCGCCGGAAGATATCGAAGACGCTGCCCAGCCCCAGCGTTTCCAGCGTGGATGGCCGCATCGCGTTCATTCCGCGCCTCCCCGGTCCGTGACTTGGAACACCGCCGCGATGCCGACGTCGCCGGCGGCGCAGCCGAACACCAGCACGTAGCCGCCGCCCAGTTCCACCGCCTCCTCCAGCGCCTCAATCGTCACCCGCGTGAGCGTCGGCCCCTGGGGATGGCCCCAGACCAGCGGGCAGCCGGTGTTGTTCATTCGCCGCCAATCGCACTGGAGCCGGAGGGCGAAGATCGCGTCGTTGACGGCAAACGGATTGTGGTCCTTGATCACGGCCATGTCCGCCATGCGCAGTCCGGTGCGCGCCAGGATCCGCTCCACGGCGAGCGCCGGCGCCTCCGGCATCAGGCCCGGAGCGGCGCGCGTTTCCGCCTTGGCCACGATCCGGATTTCGATCTCCGGGCGCGGGCTGATCTCGCGGGCGTGCGCGCGGTCGGTCACCAGCAGCGTCGCCATGCCGTCGGAGGCGTGGGTCTGCGTCCCGGCGGTGACGCAGGTGTCGAGCTCGCGCATCGCACCCAGGGAGGCGACGCTCACGCCGCGAACCCCAAGGTCTGCATCAATCCAACCCATGGATTTGCCCTGCACGTTCAGCAACTCCAGCGGCACCAGAACCTTATCGAGGAAGCCGCGTTCCTTGGCCGCGAAGTACTGGCGATAGCGCAGCGCCGTCAGCTCGTCGACTTCGCCGCGCTCGATCCGGTATTTCCGCGCGGCTTGGCCGGCGCAGGCGAGCATCGCGCGGCCGGTGGCCGGATCGAAGCCGAAATTGTCCCAAACGTCGGTGAGCGGCACGGTGCGCTGGTAGGCGCGGCGCTCGGGAAAGACGCCGACCGGGGAATCCGAGGTGCGGTCGAAGGTGAGCACGCCGACGACGTCGTGCGCTCCGCTTTCCACCTCCGCTGCCGCCGCCAACACCGCCTGCAGCCCGGTGGCGCAGGCCTGTTCCAGGTGGTAACCGGGAATCCGCAAGTCCATGCAGCTCGCCACCAGCGGCGCCGTCCAGAACTTCCAGTGCCAGGGGATGGTCGAACCCAGCACCAGGAAATCGAGTTGCCGCCGCGGAACGCCGCGCAGTCCCAGGATCCGGTTCATCGCCTCGCCGGCGAACTGGCCGATGTTCACCTCCGCCAGCGGCGACATCTGCCACGCGGGGAAGTAGCTGCTCCCCCACGTCCCATAGGGAATGCGGGCTCTACGGTACGCGTCCGGTGCGTCGCTCATGTCCGTTCTCTCCCAACTCCCGCCACAGCTCCTCCAGGAAAACGTCAATCATGTTTCTGCGATAAGACAACGGCAGCAGGTCGTTATCCACGGTCTTGCATTTCCGCCGCGCCTCCGCCGTCAGCGCCGGCAGGTTGGCGTCTCCGGGCCCCGCGCTCACCAGAATGGGAGACATGGATACCCCGCCGATGCACACGCGCACGCCTCCGTCCGCGTCCCGCGCCCCGGCTACGGTCAGTGACGTATAGTCCACGCTGTCCCGCCGGCGCAGCTTGCGGTAACACCAGCGCTCGGGCCGGTGGGCGAGGCGCAGGGCGGTGAGGATTGCGTCCTTGCCGGGCTGGGCCTGGGGGTGCAGCCCGTCGGCGAGGTAGAGGTCCTCGAGGGCCGCCTCGCGCGTGGCGTGCGCGTCCCGCAGCACGACACGCGCCTGGAGCGCGATCAGCGCCGGCGCCAGGTCCGACACCGCGCGGGAGTAGCACTGCCCGCACCCGCCGGTCACGAGACAGGTGTCGCCGCTGTTGCGCAGGCACGTGCCGGCCGCGCCCCGCCATGCCGCCGATTGGTTGTACCAGGTGCAGCGGTTGGCGACGAGCAGGTTGCCGCCCGCGGTCGCGGTCATGCGCAGCACCGGCGTGCCGATGCTGGCGGCGGCCTCGGCGATCATCGGGCACCAGCGCCGCACCGCAGCCGATGTGGCCAGTTCCGCCAGCGTGGTCAGGGCGCCGATCTCGAGCCGGTGGCGGCCGGCGCGCACGCCGCCCAAGTCCCCGATCCCGCTCAGATCAATGATCAGCGGCGCGGCCTCCAATTCCTGCTGCCGCCGCAGCTGCAGATCCGTGCCTCCGGCCGCGAATGCATAGTGGCCGGAATGCGTCTCCGCCAGCGCCAGCGCCTCCTCCAGGCTCCCGGCCACGACGTAGGCGGCCTCAGCCACGGCGCCGCTCCTGCTCCCGCAGCTTGGCGAGCACGCGGGCCGGCGTCATGGGAAGTTCGAACAGGCGAACGCCGACCGCGTCGAAAATGGCGTTGCCGATCGCGGGCAGCACCGGGTGGATCGGCCCTTCGCCCGCCTCTTTGGCGCCGAAGGGCCCCTCGCGATCGCGGCTCTCCACGATGGTCACATCCATCTCCGGCGTGTCCACGGCGGTCGGAATGTGATAGTCGGCGAAGCTTGCATTGACGATCCGGCCCTCTTGGTAGACCAGTTCCTCCGACAGCGCCTGGCCCAAACCCATATGGATGCTGCCCTGCATCTGCCCCTCGACCGCAAGCGGGTTGAGCGCCCGGCCGCAGTCGTGCGCGCCCCAGACTTTCACCACGCGCACTCTGCCGGTGACCGGATCCACCGCGACCTCGCTGACGACCGCGCCGAAACTGTACGCCGGGCTGAGGCCGGCTCCCGCGCCTTTGAAATCGCCGCCCATCTTCGGGCTGGTGTAGTGCCCCGATTCCACGAACGCCCCGCGCCCCGCCAGCGCGATTTCCACCGCTTCGTCCCAGCTTGCCAGGCGCTGGCCGTCTGCGGTCACCAGTTGCCCGTCGCGGAACACGATCGCCGCCGCCGCCACGCCCTTCTCGGCGGCAACCGCGGCGGCGATCGCCTGCCGCAGCTTTTCGGCGGCGCTGCGGCAGGCGTTGCCGGCCATGAAGGTCACCCGGCTGGAATAGCTGCCGAGGTCCACCGGGGTGAGGCGGGTGTCGGCGGATTCGACCTGGACGCGCTCCAGCGGCAGGCCCAGGATTTCGGCGGCGACCAGCGCCAGGATGGTATCGCTGCCCTGGCCGATGTCGGCCGCGCCGCTGAACACCACCACCCGCCCGTCGAAGTCGAGTTTGACGTGCACCACCGTCTGCGGATACCGGTTCCAGAGGATGGGCAGGGCGCTGCCGCTGATGAAGAAACCGCACGCGACCCCGAGGCCGCGGCCGTAGGGCAGCTTGCCGTGCCGTGCATCCCATCCGGAACGGGCGCGCACGGCGCGCAGGCACTCGCGCACGCCGTTGCTGGTGATGCGCAACTGGCCCACGGTCAGCGTGTCGGCCGGCAGAACATTCCGCTCCCGCAGCTCGCAGGGGTCCAGGCCCGCTTCCTGGGCGAGCATGTCGAGGGCGACCTCGACCGCGTAGCGCGGGTTGACCGCGCCATGGCCGCGCATGGCGCCGCACGGCGGTTTGTTGGTGTAGACGCGGCGCGCGCGGAAGCCGAACGGTTCGATCCGGTACGGCCCCTGCATCAACACCCCGTTGTAATAGGTCGTCACCACGCCGAAGCTGCTGTAGGCGCCGCCGTCGATGACGATATCCGCGAACAGTCCGGTCAGTTTGCCGTCCCGGTCGCATCCCAGCGCCAGGTCCATCTCGGTGGGGTGGCGCCCGCGGTTGTTGAGGAACACCTCCTCGCGCGTGAACACGCACTTCACCGGGCGATGCGTCCGCAGCGCCAGATACGCCGTGATCAACTCGTGCGGGAAGGGGTCGCTCTTGCCGCCGAAGCCGCCGCCCAAGGCCGGCTTCTTCACCTGGATGCGGTGCAGCGGCAGGCCCAGCACCTTGGCCAGCGTGCGGTGCAGGTAGTGCGGGACCTGCGTCGCCGAGATCACGGTGAGCGTGTCGTCGGCGTTCCAGACCGCGACCGTGGCGTGCGGCTCGGTGAAGGCGTGGGTGACGCCGGCAAAGCGGAAGTGCGCCGCGACGCGCAGCGGTGATCCGGCCAGCGCCGCCTCGGGATCGCCGAAGCGCAGCCGGGCTTCCTTGTGAAGATTGCTCGGATGGCGCGACGCGGCGTGGATGCGCTCCTCCGGCGGGCAGGGCGCGAGCGCCGCGGCGGGCTCGAGGAATGCCCGCAGCGGCCGGTACTCGACCCGGATGAGGCGGGCCGCCGCGGCCGCCGCCTCCGCGGTCTCCGCCGCGACCGCGGCGACGATCTCGCCGATGTAGCGCACCTTGTCCACCGCCATGGCGGTTTCGTCGGGACGGATCGGCAGAATGCCGAAGGTGACGGGCAGGTCCCGGCCGACCGCGATCGCGCGCACGCCGGGCGCCTGCCGCGCCGCCGCGATGTCCAGGCCGCGGATCTCCGCGTGGGCATGCGGGGAGCGCAGGAACTTCACATGCAGGAGGGCGGGGAAGGAATAATCGCCGGCGTAGAGGGCGCGTCCGGTGACCTTGGCGGCGGCGTCGCGCAAGGGCGTGGGGTTGCCCACCGCCGCCGTCATCGCGCCATCTCCTCGGCGGCGGCGCGCACCGCCTCGACGATCTTGGCGTAGCCGGTGCAGCGGCAGACATTCCCCGCCAGGGCGGCGCGGATGTCGTTCTCGCCGGGGCGGCGGTTTTCGCGCAGGAACGCCAGCGCCGTCATCACGATGCCCGGGGTGCAGTAGCCGCATTGAATCGCGCCCTTGGCCACGAGCTGCCGCTGCACGGGATGCAGCTCCCCGTTCTGCTCCACGCCTTCGATGGTGACGATGTCCTTCCCGCCGCAGCGCACGCTGGCGGTGAGGCAGGCCAGCACCGGCCGGCCATCCAGCAGGACGGTGCAGCTCCCGCACGCGCCTTGCTCGCAGCCGGGCTTGGTGCCGGTCAGCGCGAGGCGCTCGCGCAGCGTGAAGAGCAGGGTTTCGTGCGCCTGCACCAGCACCTCCCGCCCGAAGCCGTTGATCGTAAGTTTCAGTTGCACCACGGTGTCACCCCGCGCCCGGCCGCGCGCTCAAAACACGCTGGAGCCGATGCTCCTGCCTCCGTCCACGTGCAGCACCTGGCCGGTAATGAAGCCGGCTGCCTCCGACGCCAGGAAGGCGACGGCGTGGGCGACGTCCTCCGGCTTGCCCGCCCGCTTGCCCGGCTGCGCGGCGATCAGGCTGTCCCGCGTCGCGGGGGGCAGCGCCCGGGTCATGGGGGTGTCAATCAACCCCGGGGCCACGGCGTTGACCGTCACTCCGTAGCGCGCCAATTCCAGCGCCAGCACCCGCGTCAGGCTCACCAGGCCGCCTTTCGAGGCGGAGTAGTTGGATTGGCCGAAGTTGCCCAGCCAGGCCCGGGACGCGATGTTGACGATGCGTCCGCCCTGCTGTTGCCGCATCAGCGGGGCGACCGCGCGGCACATGAGCCAGGGGCCTTTGAGGTTCACCCGCACCACCGCGTCGAAGTCCTCCTCCGGCATCTTCCAGATCACGTTGTCGCGCAGGACGCCGGCGTTGTTCACCAGGATGTCCACCCGGCCGCGGCGGGCCGCCACCTCCTGTACGCAGCGCGCCGCCGCGCCGGCGTCGGCGACGTCGCAGGCATGGAACCGGATCGCCCCGTCCGTCTCCGTGCCGGCCACGCCCGGATCCAGCACCGCGACCGCCGCTCCCGCCGCCGCGAAATGCTGCGCGATCACCTGCCCGATGCCGCGCGCGCCGCCGGTCACGATCACCGACTTGCCCGCAAACGCGCCGCCGCAGCCCGTCATCGGTTCTCCCACACCGCCTGGCGGTGCTCGAGGAACGCCGCGATTCCCTCGTTGGCGTCGTGCGTGGCCATCAGCTCGCCGAGGTACATCGCCTCCAGGCGCGGCAGGCCGGCGTCCAGGGCGTCGTGCAATCCTTGCCGCGCCGCGCGCGCGGCAAACCGCAGCGAGGACGCGCTCTTCGGCAGCAGGTGTTGTTCCGTCCAGCGCCCGACCCCGGCGAGCATCGCCGCGCGCGCCGGGAAACAGGCGCAGGCGAGGCCGATCGCCGCCGCCTCGGCGCCGGTGAGGCTGCGGCCGGTCAGGAGAAGTTCGTCCGCCCGTGCCTGGCCGATCTTCAGCGGCAGCAGCAGCGACGCCGGCGGCGGGAATACGCCGAGCGCAATCTCCGGCTGTCCCAGCCGCGCGCTCTCGTCGGTGAACAGGAAGTGGCAGGCCAGCGCCAGCTCCAGACCGCCGCCCAGGCACTGCCCGGACACCAGCGCGGCCGTGGGCACATCCAGGCTCGTCAGCGTGCGCAACAGCCCGTGGAACTGCGCGAGCATCCGCGGCGCCCGGTCGCGCGTGTGTTCGGCGACGCTCGCGCCGAAGCTGAAATGCTCGCCCGCGCCCACCAACTGCACCAGCTTGACCCCCGCCCGCGGTTGCAGCGCCGCCAGCCCGGCCTGCAGGTCGGCCAGCATCGCGGCATCCAGGACGTTGCCTTGGGGCGCGTGCAGCGTGATGCGGACCACCTGCCCGCCGTGCAGGCTCTCGGTGAGAATCTTGCTTGGCGGCGTCATCGTTGCGGCAAGATGGACGCGAGCATTTCGTCGTCCCAGGGATGCCCTTCGGCCAGCAGCAGCCGCAGCCGGACGAAATCCACCTCGCGCCGGTCCTTGGGCCCCTCCTGGAAGGCGCGAAACCCGGCTTTGGCCTCCGTCATCATGTTCAACGCCAGCCAGTCGCGGTTCGACTGCTGGTTCCGGTCCCAATGCTCGAGCTTTTTCTTGCGCAGGCTGTTGAGCGTCTTGTTGGTGCAATCGGGCATCGTGTACATAAAACGCGTGGCCATGCGCTCGACGGCCTGGTCGAGCGGCTGCAGGTCAATCGTTCCCCGGGCCAGCATCGCCTTTCCCGCCTGCAGCGCGTCCCCGCGCTTCATTCGTCCGTAGACCGGCTCGCCGGTCTCGTCCAGCCAGCGGTCGGTGATGACCAGGGGATTGCGGATGAACGCGCCGTCCAGCTTGAGCACCGGGAGGGCGTCGGTAATCAGGCCGTACTGCCGCGCCTCGTATGCGGTCCAGGTTTCGCACAGCGTGCAACTCTGGATCGCCCGCTCGATGCCCACATACAGGTGGAGAAAATCGGTGCTGCCGCCGTCGGGCGCGCTGCCGTGTTTCGGGCCCGCCTGGCCGAACACCGCCAGGTCGCTCGCCAGGCTCAGGTCGCACGCCATGCCGAGCTCCTGTCCGCCGGCGATGCGCATGCCGTTCACCCGGCAGATCACCGGCTTGTCGCACGTCAGGATGGACGTGATCATGTCGTTGAAGAGCCGCATGTACTGTTTGTATTCGAGCGGGCGGCCGGCGTAATATTCGGCGTATTCCTTGGTGTTGCCGCCGGTGCAGAACGCCTTGTCCCCCGATCCGGTGAAGATCACGGCGACCACCGACCGCTCATTCGAGGCTTGGCGCAGGGCGAGGATCACTTCCTTCACCGCCGCGGTGGTGTAGGAGTTGTACTGCGCCGGATTGTTCAGGATGATCCAGGCGTTGCTCAGCCCCGCCACCGGTTTTCCCTCGCGGTCGAGGCAGGGCCGCAGTTCGTAGACGATTTCCTTGAAATCGTGTTCCACGATGTCGTGGCTGAGAAGCGCTTGACTCATAACTGGACATCTCCCGTCGGATCGGGCGCGACGCTCGCCGGCTGTGGCGTTCTAAGCCGCCAGGGAAGGGAAATCCGGCGTCAACACGACGCGCCGGAGCTGCTTGTGGTCCTGGATGTTGCGGAACACCTCGTTGATGCGGGACATGGGCTGCGTCTCCGTGAACGGCCGCAGGGACAATTTGCCGTCGGCGACCAGGGCGATGATTTCCGGATACAGCTCCGGCTTGCAGCCCCAGGTTCCGATCACGGCCGCGTCAAAGGCCATGAGGTTGCTCAAGCGCAGTTCGAGCTTGTCCAGCGTGAAGCCGACGACGGAGAGCGTGCCCGCGACGCCGAGCAGCGCGAACGCGAGCTCCTGCCCCGCCCGCGTGCCCGAGGTCTCGAAGATCTTCCACCCCTGCGCCGGCGCTCCCAGCTCGCGGCCGAGTTGCTTGATCCGGTTCTTGACTGCCTTGATCTCCAGGCCGCGAACATTGAGCGTGGCCTCGATGCCGGCTTCGCGCAGCCGGTCGAGCTTGGCCTGCTCGACGTCGAGCGCCAGCACGGCGGCGCCGCGGAGGCGGGCGAGCAGCGCGGCGTAGGCGCCCACGCCGCCGACGCCGATGACCAGCGCCAGGTCGCCCGCTTGCAGCCCGCTCTTCACCAGCGCCTGGTAGGGCGTGGACACCGCGTCCGCGATCACGGCCAGCTCGGCCAGCGAGTGGTCCGCCAGGGCCGCCGCGGGCACGGGCGCCAGCCAGCGCGCCGGCGCCAGCACGTGGCTGGCGAACCCGCCGTGGAAGTCGTTGCCCGGCATCTGCTGGTTCTGGCAGATGTTGCCGCGGCCGCCCCGGCACAGGGCGCACTCCCCGCACGGAAGCACCGCGGGCACGATCACCGGTTGCCCGATCCAGGCGGCGGGGCCCGCCACCACCGTGCCCGCCACTTCGTGGCCCAGGACCAGGGGCAGGGCGTGCCGCGTGGGCACGCCGTCGTGCCAGAAACTGAGATCGGTGTGGCACACGCCGCACCCCGCCACCTCGACCAGCGCCTCGCCGGGCCGGAGCTGCGGCGGCGGGAGGCGCACCAGCTCCAAGGGGCGGTCCCGCGCCGTCATCTGGTAAGCCAGGATCGGGTTCATCGCTCGAGTCCTCCTCCCGCGCCGCGGGCCAGCGCCGCCGCCCCGAAGGCGGCCGCATATTGCGGGCGCTCCGCGATCTGCACGTCGGCGTGAATGTTGTCGCGCAGCAGGTCCGCCAGCGCCGGGTGATAGGCGATCACGCCGCCGCACAGGAACAGCGGTAGTTCCCGCCGGATCGGCAGCCGGCGCACCCGGTCCACGACCGCGAGATAGATGCCGCGCGCCATCTCCTCCGCCGACACCCCGCCGAGCTTCCAGCCCAGAATCTCGCTCATCGCAAACACCGTGCAAAAGCTGTTCATCACCCGTTCCGACGCCGACTGGCGCGACAGCGCGCTCATCTCGCCCAGGTCGAGTTCGGCCCGGTTCGCGATCTCCACGAGGAACGCGCCGGTTCCGGCGGCGCACTTGTCGTTCATGCAAAAATCAACCACCCCGCCGTCGGCGTCCGCTTCGATCACCTTGATGTCCTCGCCGCCGATGTCCAGGATGCACTTGCGCCCCGGATGCGCCAGCGCGAGCCCGGCCGCCGCGCACACCAGTTCGGTCTTCTGCAGATCCGAGGCCACGCTGCGCCGGCCGTACCCGGTGGCGCACACCCGCCGGATCGCGAACCGCTCCCGGATCGCCGCCAGCTCGCGCTCGAAATCGTCGCGGCGCCGGCTGCGCGTCGGCAGCACCGCGGCATGCACCGCCGCGCCGCTCCCGTCCAGCACCGCCAGCTTGGTGTAGGAGGATCCGAGATCAATTCCGAGAAAGTGTTCGGGCATGGGACTGCCGCCGGGGCAGAGTCACTTCGCTCCACTCTCGAGCATGTGGATCATGGCGGTAACCGCCTGATTCAAGGGCGTGGGAAGGCAGTGCTTGTGGCCGTAGAACACGATCCGGCCGTTGAGTTGATCGACCTCCGTCGGGTCCCCGTTGGCGAGGTCCACCAGCATGGAGGGCCGGTGATACCCGGTGTTTTTCAAATAGCGCAGGCTGAAGCGCCGGTACCGCTCGCCGAGCTGGATGCGTTCGCTTTCGGCCACGCGCATGGATTCGTCCACCAGCATTTCGACCAACTCGCTGGTCGCCGGAAAATCCATCACGTCCTTCGTGGTGCGGCGGGTAATCGCACATACCGCCGCGAGCGCCGCGTTCAGAATGGCCTTCCGCCAGACATGGTCCTGGATGTCGGGCGGAATCTCCGTGGCCAGGCCGGCCGCGTTGAGCAGCCCGGCGAAACGGCGGGTCATCTCGTTGCCGGCGTCGGCGAGCGAGGCGATATAGTTCGGCGCGTGGAAAAAGTTGACGTGGACGGTGTTGTCGTCGGCCATGTTGCCGGCGTAGTTGATCACCATCCGGTGGGTCCGGTGCTCGCCGAATTCCCGCCCCACTTCCACTTCATTGTCGATGCCGTTCTGCGCGCAAATCATGTGCAGGTTGGGTTTGGCGAACTCCCGGAGCTGGCCGATGACCTTCTTGAGGTGCGGCGTCTTGACGGCGATGACGATCGCCTCCAAGTCGTAATCGCTGAGCTCCTGAATGCTGTAGCAGGCGTGACGGATGGGCACGTGCTTCTGCATGGTGTGGGTCAGGCGGATGCCGTCGTTCTTGATGGCGTCAATCCGGCCCGGCGTCGCGTCGCAGGGCACTACGAGCGCGCCCGCTTCCTTGAGGAACACGGCCAGCGTGGCGCCCACCGGCCCCACCCCGACGATGCCGACCCTCATCGTGCTCTGATTTGATTCGGTGATGGGAATCCCTCCTCTCGATGGGCCGGCGGCCCGCCGCGCGGGCGCAGCCGCTCGGCAAACGTCTCCAGCCGGGTGCGCGTCTGTCCTTCGGAAAAGAAGCGCAGGTCGTTGAGGTCGCCGTGCAGCGTCAGGAACGGAATCCCGGTGGCTTCCTGCAACCGTCGGGGCAGGCCGAACCGGCAGTTGGTGTTGTTGCCGCAGGTTCTGGCGTCGTGGTAGACCACGCCGTCAATGCGATAGTCGGCGAGCAGCTCGCGCAGGATGCGGAGTTTGGCGTCCTCGCTGCGGTTGATGAAGATTCTGGTGCACGCTTCGGCCATGGACGCCAGCGGGCGGTCCGCCTCCAGGCAGTCGAACACCCAGCTGTTGCAATAGGTCGAGGCCACCACCGCCGCGCGGCATTCGGCGAACCAGTCCGAGAGCTTGCGCAGCCGTCCCCAGATCGGCATGCCCTCCCAGTAGAGGCGCACCTCCTCGTCCGGGACCGCGGCCGTGCCCGCGCCGGCCAGCTGGCGCAGTTCCTCCAGCGTCTCGCGGTAGAAGTCAACGCAGGCCTGCGTGCCGCGCATCGTCACGATCGGGGCCATCAGGATGGTGCTGTCCCAAAAGGTGAGCGGTGCGGGCGTGCTGCGGGCGGTCTCCAGGGTCTGTTTCCACAGTTCCGCGCCGCGGCGGCTCAGGTCCACGACCTCGGCCAGGCGTTTGCGGTCGAGGCGCGCGCCCGTGACCCGCTCGCCGGCCGCGATCACGTCCTCGAACTGGCGCACGACATGGGCGATGGCGGATTCGCTCACCTCGTCCACATAGCGCGGTGGATGAACGCCCACGCATGGACACTGGAACTCACGCGCATAGAAGCCGAACCATTCGGCCACTTCGTGGCACTGGTTGGTGCAATAGACGATCAGATCGGGCTTGGGTACCGACGCCAGCCCGTAGGCGCCGGTCAGGGGCGTCTCGCCGGCCAAATAGGCGCCGATGTCCGCGGTCAGGTAGGAACAGACTTCTTCCCCGTAGCCTTCGCGCTGCGCCCGCAGGATGTTGGGGGTCGCGGTGCGGCTCGCCCCCAGCAGCGCGCCGTGGTTTTCGGGGAAATAGACGTGAAACCCCAGCGCGTACAGGATCTCGGCCGGCCCCACGCTGCTGCACCACGCGACCGGCGCGGTCAGGCCGGCATAATAGCCCTGCAGGGCCGCTTTGAGTCTGTCTTGCGCCCGCAGCCGGCTCATTCCGTTTCGAGCCTCAGGATGTACACGTCCTGTTCGGCTCCCTCCTCTTCCTCGCCTCCCACATACGCCTGTTCAATGCGGTCCTGGAAAATCTCCGCCACCTTATGCGGCGCCAGCTTCAGCGTGGGGGTCAGCTCCCCTTTCTCCACCGTGAGTTGGTAGTCGGCCAGGAGCGCGGCGTGGGGGCGCATGTAGCGGGCGCCGATCTTGCCGTTGAGCTCGTTCAGGCAGCGCCTCAGGCACTGCGCCAGTTCGTCGATGCCGCGGGGGCAGGTGCAGCCTGGCGTCAGGTCGCTGCCCTCGGGCTGGCTGCCAAACAGGCTCTTGTTCGGGAACAGCAGCAGCAGCGGAGCGTCCCGGCCGCTGCCAGTGACGAATACGTGCGCCAGGAAGCTGCAGCACTCCGCCGTGAGCCGTTCGATCTCCGTCGCCACGATCTTTTCCCCGTTGCTCAACTTGAAGATGCGATCCTTGCGCGAAATCAGCCGCAGACCGGCGTCCGTGAACTCGCCGATGTCGCCGGTCGCGAACCAGCCGTCCCGGAAGGCTTGCTGTGTCGCCTCCGGATTGCGGAAATATCCCCGCATCACGTTGGGCCCGCGCACCAGGATTTCGCCGCTTTCGTCCAGGCCCAGCGTCACGCCCGGGATCGGCCTGCCGACCACGCCGCGGCTGCGCGGCACGGCGGGATCGGTCACCGTGCAGCAGGGCGAAGTCTCGGTCAGCCCCCATCCTTCGTAAACCGGGATGTGGCGGCGGGCGAACATTTCGGCCACCGGCTGCGGCAGCGGCGCCGCGGCCGTGAAGACGAAGCGCAGCTGATCGTGGAAGATCTCCCGTTCGAGGGCCGGCTCCTGCAGGATTAGGGTTTGGAGCTGCTGATAGATGCGCGGCACGCTGAAAAAGACTGTCGGGTTGACGCGCCGCCAGTTCTCCAGCAGGGCGGGGAGCCGCCGCCCGTAGCCGTGCTCGAGCGAGAGCAGCGCGCCGTTATACAGGGCGGCGTATTTCTCGAAAATCCCGCCGAAACTGTGGTGCCACGGCAGGTAGGAGAGGAAGCGGTCGTCCGGGCCCAGACGCCACACCGAGCGCAACGCCGCCGGTTGGGAGAGGATGTTGGCGTGGGTGAGCTGCACCAGCTTCGGCGTGCCCATCGTTCCCGAGGTGTACATCATCAGGCAGACCGACCCGCCCTCCACCGCTTCGGATTGGATCGCGCCGCCCGGCGCTGACGCGGGCATCAGGTCCGCCAGCGTCAGCGTATTCCCCCCCGCCCCCGGCGCCAGGGGATCGAAACTCACGATGAGCGGATAGCGACCGGGCGCTTGCAGTTTCCCGTATTGCTGCGCGTCGGCGACCGCCACGAACCGCGGCTCGCAGAATTCGACCAGCTCGTGGGCTTGTTCCGGGCCATAGCCGGCAAAGATCGGCACCGCCACCGCTCCCATGGCCATGATCGCCAGCTCGAGTTCGAGCATTTCCATGCGGTTCGGCGAGAGGATCGCCACCCGGTCGCCGGCGCCCAGGCCGCGCTCGGCCAGGGCGTGCTGCAGCTTCGCGATCGTCTGCCGCAATTCGGTCCAACTCAGCCGCACCAGCTCGCCGTCCCGGCATTCCTCGTACATCGGCCGATCGCCGAACCGCTCCGCGTTTCCGTTGAGCATCGCCGCAAGATTGGCGGGATATGCGTCTGCCTGCGGTTCGCAACTCCAACGGCGCGGTTCCGTCATCCGGCGGTCCCCCAACCCGGCAGCGTGCCGATGCCCTGAGCGCCGGGGGGCAACTGCGCGGGTTCGAAGCCCGCCCGCCGGGCGGGCGATGGCGAGCGGGGCGGAAAGAAGTGGCGAACCACCGAGCGCGCGGAAACCATGGGGCCGGAAATTCCCTGGCGGACTGCAGACAACGTTCACTATATACCATACGTTTGTCATGAACATGCACTTTTTTGCATGTTCGGGGCAAGCCCCCACCGCCGGGCCCAAAGTCGCCCTCCGCCCGGGCTCCTACCCTTCAATCCCTAAGGGTGGCTGGCACGGTGGGTCGGGGCGATGCCCTCGGCGCGCCGAGGCTTGAGCGCCGGTCCAGGGAGTGCGAGCGGTGCGGCGTGGCCCGGGCGGGCCTTCGCCCTAACCCGTCCCTCCCCGCAGCGCGATCGCCGCGGCCCGCAGCGTCGCCTCGATCTCGTGCTCGCCGTGAGCGGCGCCGAAGAAGGCGGCCTCAAACTGCGAGGGCGGCCACATCACGCCGCGCTCGAGCAGCGCCTGGTGGAAGCGGGCGAAGGCGGTGCGGTCGCAGGCGGAGGCGTCGGCGAAGTTCTCGATTGGCGTTTCCGCGAAGAACACGGTCAGCATGCTGCCCACGCGCTGCACCCGCGCGGCGACGCCGGCTTGCGCGATCGCGGCTTCCAGGCCGGATTGCAGCCAGGCGCCGCGGCGCTCGAGTTCGGCGTGCAGGTTGGGGTGGGCGGCGATGGCCTCGAGCGTGGCCAGGCCGGCAGCCATGGCCAGCGGGTTGCCGCTGAGCGTGCCCGCCTGGTAGACGGGGCCGAGCGGCGCGACCTGGCGCAGAATTTCGGCGCGGCCGGCGTAGGCGGCGCAAGGCAGGCCGCCGCCCACGATCTTGCCCAGGGTGATGAGGTCGGGGGTGACGCCGAAGTGCGCCCCCGCGCCGGCGGCGGCCACGCGGAAGCCGGTCATGACTTCATCGAAGATCAGCAGCGCGCCGTGTTCGCTGGCCAGGCGACGGAGCGCGGCGAGGAAGCCGGCCCGCGGCGGCACGCAGCCCATGTTGCCCGCCACCGGCTCGACGATGATCGCCGCGATGCCTCCGGGATGCGCGCGCAACGCGCGCTCGACCGCGGCGTCGTCGTTGTAGGGCACGGTGTGGGTGTGGGCGACGGCCTCGGGGGGCACGCCGGCGGAGGCGGCGAGCCCCTGGGTGGCGAGGCCGGAGCCGGCCTGGGCGAGGAAGACATCGGCGTGGCCGTGGTAGCCGCCGGCGAACTGGACGACGCCCACGCGGCCGGTGGCGCCGCGCGCCAGGCGGATGGCGGCCATGGTGGCTTCGGTGCCGGAGTTGACGAAGCGCAGCATCTCCGCCGCCGGCACCATGGCGTGCACCGCCTCGGCCAGGGCAAGCTCGAGCGGCGAGGAGGCGCCGAAGCTGGTGCCGGCGGAGGCGGCGCGGGCGAGCGCGGCGAGCACCGGCGGATGGGCGTGGCCGAACAGCAGCGCTCCCCAGGAGCAGATGTAGTCCAGGTAGCGATTGCCGTCCACGTCCACCAGCCAGGCGCCTGCGCCGCGCGCAATCCAGCGCGGATCGCCGCCGACGGCGCGGAACGAGCGCACCGGCGAATTCACTCCGCCGGGGAGCAGGCCTTCGGCGGCGCGCTGCAGCGCGCGCGAGCGTTCGAGCGTCATGGCTGGCCTCCGGCGAGCGCGCACTCGCCCAGCGTGGGCAGCAGTTGCCGCCACAGGCGCGCGCGCAGATCGGTGTAACCCTGCGCCCCGGCAAACAGATCGCTGAGCAGGCGGCGGAAACGGGCGCTGCGCTGGGCGAACTGCACCACGCGCTCGAGCACCGTGCCGCCCAGGAAACGGCCGTGGTAAAAGCGGGCGGCGAGGGCGGCGCCGGCCTCGAGCTCGGGCACCAGTTCCCGCTGCACGCGTGCGTGATAGCCCAGCCAATCCTCCTCCGCCCACGCCTCGGCGAGCAGCGCGCCCGAGCGCAGGGCGTAATAGAGGCCCTCGCCGGTGATCGGATCCACCAGGCCGGCGGCGTCTCCGAGGCGCGCCCAGGGATGCGGCGCGGCGCCGCCGAACCCGGCGGCGCCCAGCCGGCCGCGGCCGGGCGCGGGCAGCAGGTGCGCGTAGAACTCGCCGCCCTGCCACGCCACCCCCGCCTGCGTGAGCCAGGCTTCGAGCCGGCGGCGCAGCGCCGCGGTGGGCGCCGCCCCCAGTGCGCCGCAAATGCCGATCGAGGCGTGATCGGGGCGCGGGAAGCTCCAGAGGTAACCCTCCAGCCCGGGCAGGAAGCGGATCGCCATCTGGTGGCGCGGCCAGGGCAGCCGCTCGAGCGGCAGGTAATAGCCCGCCGTGGCCATCCAATCGCCGGCCGCGAGCGGGGCCGGCGCCGGCAGCCGCCAGCCCGCGCGGGCGCCACCCGCCACCACCACGGCGCGCGCTTCCACCGGCGCCCCGGTGCGGCGTTCGAGCCGCCACCCGGCCGCGGTGGGCGTGAGTGCGCCGGCGCGCTCGGCCACGATCTCCGCGCCGGCCGCGGCCGCCTGTTCCAGCAGCAGGCCATTGAGGCGGCGGCGCGAGACGATGGTCACCGGCTGGTCGAGCGTCAGCTCCGCGCGCCGGCCGGCCGGGCTCACCAGCTCGCACGCGCGCGCCGGATTGGCCTCGGTGGCCAGCGCCGCCGCGAGCCCGGGACAGCGGCGCAGGGCCTTGGCGGTGAGCCCGCCCCCGCAGGGCTTCTCCCAGCCCGGCTTCTCCTCGAACACGACCGTGCGCACCCCGGCGCCGGCCAGGCCGCGGGCGGCGGCGGCGCCGGCGGGGCCGCCGCCGAGCACCGCGATGGGCAGGCCGGAGCGCATCCCCGCCATTTTACCGAAGCCCCCGGCCGGCGCGCCGGGCGCGCAAATAGCGCCGCACGTTGCGCTCCTGGCCTGCCAGCGGGCGCGCGAAGCGGTGGCCGCCGTGGCCGTCGTTGACGAAATACAGATACGGCGTGTGCGCGGGATGTTCCGCCGCCAGCAGCGACGCGCGGCCGGGGTTGGCGATCGGCCCCGGCGGCAGGCCGGTGTGGAGATAGGTGTTGTACGGCGAGGCGAAGGCGAGGTCGGAGCGGTGGATGGCGCCGGTGTAGCGGTGCGCGAGCAGGGCGGCGTAGATCACCGTGGGATCGCACTGCAGCGGCAGGCCCAGGCGCAGGCGGTTGCCGAACACGCCTGCGATCAGCGGGCGTTCCGCGGCGACCGCGGTCTCCTTTTCCACCAGCGAGGCCAGCGTCACCCAGGCATGAATGCCTGGCGGCGCGACGCCGTCGAGCCGCGCCTCCTCGCGGAATCGCCCGGTCATCATGGCGATGATGCGCGCCACCGGCGTGTGCGGCGAGATGGGATAGGTCGCAGGAAACAGATAACCTTCGAGCGAGACCGCCGCGGGATCGAGATCGCGGATGGCGGCGGGGTTGGCGGTGGCGGCCAGAAACACGCTGGGCCGGGCGAGCCCGAGGCGGGCGAGCTCGCGCGCGATATCGAAGCGGTTGTAGCCTTCCGGTACCGTCACCGCGATGGTGTACACCGCGCCCCGCGCCAGTACGTCAAACACTCGCGACACGGACTCGCCGCCGGTAAAACGGTAGGCGCCCGCCTTGAGCGTTTGCCCCGGATGCAACACACACCAGGCTTCGAACCCGGCGGCGCTGCGCACCACCCCCGCCGCCGCCAACCGCTGGGCAATCTGCCAGCGGCTGGCGCCGGCGGGAATCTCCACGATTGCCGCCGGGCGGCGCGCCCCCGCCGGCCGCCACATCCACCACAGCCCGGCAACGGCCAGCAGCACTGCTGCCGCCGCCGCCCACCCTGCCCTGCCGGCGCGCCTGCGTGTCATCCTGGCTCGATTCTAGCCTTCCATCCCAGCGCCGCACGCGGCGGGACGGGAGTTTTGGGGTAAACTGAAGCATCGTTTTTCAGCCAGTCGCTTTTCCCAGTCAGGTTTTCCCGGTCGGATGACGCGTCGCACAATCCCAGGTTTTTTGGTCAGCGCGAGCCTGGCCGCCGCGGCGCTCTTGCCGCTGGCGCTGGTGGGCTGCGGCAGTTCCAGTTCCATCACCTCCACCCCTCCGACGGCGCCGGCGACGGTCAACCTCCTGGTGCTGTCGTCCTCCGCGACCGGCCATCTGCCCGAGGCCATCGCCAACTCGCCCTATTCCTACGGGTTCCAAACCAACCTGGGCACGCCCGGCGTCAGTGCGCGCGCGCCGATCACGTTTCAGGCGACGACGGCGATGCCCCCGGGGCTGACGCTGAGCACCCAGGGGGTGTTGGCGGGCACGCCCACCCAGCCCGGGGTGTACAGCGTCGCCATCCAGGCGGTGGACAGTTCCCCGGTGCCGCAGACGGCCGCCTTCACCTACCTGATGAATGTGCGCCAGCCGGGCGCCGCGCTGACCGCGGTGGCGCACAGCGATCTCGGCGGCAACGGTCAAAACGCCGACATCACCCAAGCCAACGCCGGCGCCACCGGCATCCCCTACGCCTACATCGGCACCCGCGGCAGCCCTGGCGATTGCCCGGCGACCGGGGTGAAGATCGTCAATCTGAGCTCCATCACCGCCCCGGTGCTGGTGGCCGACGCCGGGGGCGTAACCGGCGCCAGCCAGCAGGAGGCCAAGGTCGCCATTGGGGTGTCGTCGCCGCAGTTTCACCCCGGCAGCGTGGGCGACCTGATGGCGGTGACCGAGCAGCCCTGCGATCCGGCGCAGGCAAGTGCGGCGCAGACCGGAATCGAGTTTTTCGACGTCACCGACCCCGCCCACCCCCGGCTGTTGGGGAGCTGGAACTCGGGCGTCGCCGGGGTGAGCGATGTGGCCTTGCTGCCCATGCCGGCGCCGGTGAACAACGTCGGCCAATCCAATCACGCGCTCGACAAAATCTACGCTCTGGCGGCGGTGCCGGACTCGGAAGTGGACGGCACCGGCGAGGGCGACCTGCGGGTGCTCGACATCACCGACCCGGCCAACCCGCACGAAGTGGGCAACTGGGGGGTGCTGACCGCCACCGATACCTTGCTGGCCAGCGCCGTCATGGGCTACGACCAGCGTGTCTTTCTGGATTCGATCGAGCTCTCGAGCGACCGCAAGATCGCCTATCTGGGCTATTGGGATGAAGGCGTGGTCGCCTTGGATGTGAGCAACCCCCTGGCCATCGCCTCCAATAACCCCGCCGTGGTCCTCGATCACATCACCTATCCCATCACCTCGATCGCCACCACCACCACCCCCGCCACCCCGGAGGGCAACACCCATGAGGCGCTGCCGGTGGATGGCGACACCGCCCTGCTGGTGTCGGACCAGATCTGCGCCTCGACCATGGGCGCCAATCCCTCCAACCCCAGTCAGCAAGTGCCGCTCAATCCCGCGGTGAACGTGGTCTGCGGCGCGGGCTCGGCGGTGCCGCTGACCAATAACGCGGGCTGGGGTTATGTGCGCAGCTACGCTCTCGGCAGTGGCGGCGCGGCAACCCTCAAGGGTTTCGCGGTGACGCCGCAATCCATGTCCGCCCCGGCGCCCGACCGGGGCATCTACACTTCGCACAATTTGGCGTGGAACGGCGACACCGTCCATCCGCACGGCTATGTCGCCTGGATGTCGAGCGGCGTGGTGGACCTGGACTTGACCTCGATCGCGCCGCCGACCGTGCTGGCGACGTTCACGCCGCCGGACACGCCCGATCCCAATGGCAACAATCCGGCGGTGGACAACCCGGCGAAAGCCATGGTCTATGGCGTGGCCGCCTACAATCTCAACGGCCGGCACTATATTTTGGCCAGCGACATCAACTCCGGGCTCTGGGTCGTGCAGGAAACGCCGACCACTCAGCTCACCATCCTGACCACCTCGCTGCCCGACGGCAACGTCAACGTCCCCTACTACGCCACCCTCGATGCCGTCAACGGCGGCCTGGGCAGCAGCAAGATCTTTTGGCGCCTGGCCAGCGGCTCGAACCCGCTGCCCTCGGGCCTGATTCTGGACTCGACGGGTAACATCAGCGGCACCCCGGAAGCCGCGGGTACGGTGGAGGTGGCGTTTGACGTCACCGACGACGCCGGCAATGAGAGCGAGCAGAACATCAGCCTCACCATCAACCAGACGTTTGCCATCTCCCCGCCGACGGTGCCGCTGGGAACGCTGAACGAGCCGATGTCGTTCACCATCCTGGGGGTGAACGGCACCCCGCCCTACACCTGGTCGGTGGTGAACAAGTCGCTGCCGGCGGGCATGACGCTCACCTCGGGGACGTCGCAGGTTGAGGCCACGATCAGCGGCACGCCCACCCGGGCCGGCACCACGGTGACGACGCTGCAGGTCGCCGACAGTTCGCTGCCGCAATTGGGCGCCACCCTGCCGGTCTCCATCCAGGTGCTGCCGCTGACGCTCTCCAACCCCAACCTGCAGCAGGGGGCGGTGGGCGCTGCCTACGAAAACGTGATGAAGATGGAGAACGGCTTCGGCCCGTTCACGCCGGTGGTCACCGCCGGCACCTTGCCGCCGGGCCTCACCGTGACCCCCGATCCCGCCACCACGCTGGACTGGCTGATCAGCGGCACGCCCACCACCAAGGGGATCTACAACTTTTCCGTCCTGGTCACCGATGCCGATGGCCAGAGTGCGACGATGCCGCTGACCATGGTGGTGAACCCCTACGAGCTGGTGCCGCCGGTGCTGCAATCGGCGGTGGAGGGGCGCGGCTATCTGCAGACCCTGGGCGCGCAGGGAGGCACGCCGCCACTGTTGTTGACCCTGGTGTTGGGACAACTCCCGCCCGGGCTGGTGTTGAACCCCACCGCCGGGACCATCAGCGGCGTGCCGGCCTCGGGCAGCGCGGGCACCTACAACTTCACCCTCTCGGCTTCCGACGCCAACGGGCTGGTGGCCACTCAGGCCTACAGCCTGGTAGTCTTCACCGGCCATACCTTCGCCATTACCACCATCGGCCTATTGCCGGCGCAGGCCGGCCTCGGCTTTTCTCAAGTGATTACGGCCGACTTCGGCACACCGCCCTACACCTTCAGTCTCAAAGACGGTGCCCTCCCGCCGGGGGTGACGCTGGATCCCAACGGCACGCTTTCCGGTGTGCTCGGCGGCGCCAGCGCGGGTAGTTACGGCTTTACCATCCAGGCCCGGGATAATACCGGCCTCCTGGCGACCGAACACTTTACCTGGACCGTGCTGCCCGCCGTCGGCCCGCAGTAGGCCGCCGGGCGCAGCCGGGCGGGGAGCCGGCGTTTAATCAATGCTAGGCTGAGAACGGAAGTGGGTCGCCCTATGGACAAACCAGCGCAGAACATTCAGGATTCCTTCCTCAACGCCGCGCGCAAGGAGAAGCTGCCGCTCACCATCTATTTGCTTAGCGGAGTGAAGTTGAGCGGCAAAATTCGCAGCTTCGACAAATACTGCTTGGTGCTGGAGTCGAACAATCAGGATCAGATGGTCTTTAAGCACGCCATCTCGACCATCGCGGTGCAACGCGGGGCGGCGCGGGAGCACGGTGAGCGGCATGCGCTGCCGGCGGTGGCGCGGGCGCGGGACGAGGCCGCGGCGCCGGCGGCG